>JAZNCB010000142.1:0-2008 GCA_046156285.1 Eubacteriales bacterium
AGCAAGCCTATTTTTAGATTTCCGCCCGCAAGAGAGGAAATACTGCCCACCATTGTAGGGCTTACAGTAGCTCCGAGGTCACCTGCAAGTGCCAGAAAAGCGAACATTGCCGTTCCGCCTCCGGGGCAGTTTTGCGAGGAAACACTGATAGAGCCGGGCCACATAATGCCGACAGCAAGACCGCAAAGAGCACAGCCGATAAGACCGAGCACGCTGATGGGCGAAAGCGATGCCAAAAGGTAGCAACCGACGCACATAATCGCAGAGATAAGCATAGTTTTGTTCAAATTAAGTCTGTCGCTGAATTTGCCGTAAAGCATACGCGCAACACCCATAAAGGTTGCAAACAGGCACGGACCTGCGAGGTCGCCCACCGTCTTTGAAACGCCGAGTGCCGACTCGGTGAAGGCGGATGCCCACTGGGACATAGTTGCCTCGGATGCTCCCGAGCATACCATAAGTATTATCATAAGCCAGAATATAGGTGTTTTGAGAAGCCTCTTGACACCTGTGCTCTCGCCCTCGTCTGCGAGTCTTTCTATTGGACAATTCAAAAAGTTGAAGGTGTTGAACAAGGGGATAAGCGCCCATATAACTGTGAGTATTTTCCAATTTTCAATACCGAAGATTGCAAAAAATGCAGTTGAGCCTAAAATTACGCC
Organism: Eubacteriales bacterium; assembly: GCA_046156285.1. Classification (GTDB taxonomy): domain Bacteria; phylum Bacillota; class Clostridia; order Oscillospirales; family CAG-272; genus UBA1740. The sequence continues at coordinate 663 of JAZNCB010000142.1, forward strand.
GACAGCGCCCCAGCAATAAAACGAATGTAAAAGGCTCATCATACCGTCCTTGTTTTCAAAAGGGCAGGCCTCTACAATGGGACTTAGTAAAACCTCGACAAGACCGCTGCCTATGGCATAGAGCACTACCGCAATAATAATACCGAAAAAGGAAGAGGACATCAATTCAGGCAAGAGAGCCATTGAGATAAGTCCGACAGCAGACAGCAGCTGAGAGGAGACTACGCAGGTGCGGTATCCGATTTTATCAGCATATTTCGTTGCCGCAATGTCAACGATTAGCTGTGTAAGGTAGAAGATGAGCGGAATCAGCGCAATTTTATCAAGAGAGATCCCGTAGTTTCTTTTGAATGTTAAAAAGAGAAGAGGGGCAAAATTTGCCGATATAGCTTGTGTTACGAATCCAAGATAACACGCCACAAGCGTTTTTTTATAGTTCTTTCTTTTTGTCATAAAAAACCTCTAAATCATTTTTCAAGCATAAAGCTCCTGACGTTTTCTATCTGTTCCATAGTTATTCCGCTTTCAAGCATAAAGGTAATAGCCTTTTCGTACGCATCTGCTCCCTCAAAGCTATCGAGCTTATTTATGAAGTTTATATACAAATCCTTGTTTCTTGAACGGATACCCCAAATTGAGAGAGTGGTCGATTCGTAATCGTCTATAATGTCCTCAAACCGCACCTGCAAAAGAAGTAGTAACATATATGCCACAGTGCCCGTTCTGTCAGCGCCGCCCCAGCAGTGAAAATATATAGGATAGTTATTTTCATCGGAAAGAAAATCAAAGATTTTTTTGTTGGTTTCGTAGTGACCGAGGTATCCTGCATAAGCCGAGTTTGAAACGTGGAGATAGTTGTGACGATAAACGTCAAGCACCTCCTCGGCACCGCCTCGCAGGTCGAGCACCGATTTGATTTTAAGCTCGTTTTCCATAGACCAAAGTCCCTTTTCGGTGATAGTCATATGACTATTCATTTCCGAGCCGCGATAAAGAAGTCCCATCTTAACCCTTTTTCCGTCAAGCGTTCTTGCGCCGCCAAGGTCACGTACGTTTGTTGCCCCCTCGATATTTATGTATCTCGGATAGGTGTCCTCGGTTTTGAAGGATATTTCGTCAGCCTCCGTGCCACACTCAACCCTAACGAAATATTTCGTGTTCGGCTTAAGGTTAAAAACTTCGATGAGTCCCACGCCCGAGTAGGTAAGGGAAGATGAAAAATCCTCGTTTTCCGATAGTGAAAGCGTAGCCTCGCATTCAGGCTCCCACTTAAATTCTATTCCAAGACCGAGGCTGAAATCGGGGTGAGCGTGCTTTTTTAGGTTTAGGTAATCAAAATCCTCAAC
>JAZNCB010000143.1:0-5224 GCA_046156285.1 Eubacteriales bacterium
TGGTTCTGCTCCCGCAACTCCTTACACAGTAAACAAGGAGTCCGGCAGAGGTCCCGCTTGGGCTAACTCACTCTTCGAGGATAACGCAGAGCACGGTCTTGGTATGTACCTCGGTCAGAAGGCTATCCGTGAAAGACTCATCACAATGGTTGAGGAAATGGCAGCTTCCGACAAGGCATCCGCAGAGTTCAAGGCAGCAGCTGAGAACTTCCTCGCAACAAAGGATAACGGCAAGGAAAACGAGTCTGCAACAAAGGCACTTATCGCTGAGCTTGAAAAGGCTGCAGCTGCAGGTTGCCCCACAGCTCCCAAGATTCTTGCTGAGAAGCAGTACCTCTCCAAGAAGGCAGTTTGGATCTTCGGTGGTGACGGTTGGGCATACGATATCGGATTTGGCGGTCTCGACCACGTTATCGCTTCCGGCGAGGACGTAAACATCATGGTATTTGATACAGAGGTTTACTCTAACACCGGTGGACAGGCTTCTAAGGCTTCCAACATCGGTCAGGTTGCTCAGTTCGCAGCAGCAGGTAAGGCAATCGGCAAGAAGAACCTTGCAGAAATCGCTATGTCCTACGGCTACGTATACGTTGCACAGATCGCAATGGGCGCAGATATGAACCAGACACTCAAAGCAATCGCTGAGGCTGAGGCATATCCCGGACCTTCAATCATCATCGGCTATGCTCCTTGTGAGATGCACTCTATTAAGGGTGGTATGGCTAACTGCCAGGCAGAGATGAAGAAGGCTGTTGAGGCTGGTTACTGGCAGATGTTCAGATTCAACCCCGCTCTTAAAGCAGAGGGCAAGAATCCCTTCTCACTTGACTCGAAAGAGCCCACAGGTGACTACCAGGCATTCATCAACGGCGAAGCTCGTTACACTCGTCTTGCTCAGGCATTCCCTGAGAGAGCGAAGGAGCTCTTCGAAAAGGCTGAAGCTACTGCAAAGGCTAAGTACGAGAGACTTAAGAAGTTCGTAGAGTTTTACGAGAACTAATCCCGGGCTGTCGTATTTTGGGATAACCGAAAAAGAGCAGGCATGGATATTGTTAAGCACTTCATAAACCCACAACCCTGCTTTTCAAATCATAATATATTTAAGGTTGGAGTTCTACGGAACTCCTCCTTTTTTGCTCTTTTTCTATTGCCGTTTCCTCGCTCATCGTACGCTTGTACGATTATCGCTCGTCAGCCGACAATTTCCCCTCAAAATCCGTTTGCCCGGGGCTGTCGTATTTCGGCAGAACCGAATAAAAAACGAGTGGAGATGCTGTCAATTCGGCATCTCCACTTTTACTTTTGTCAAATTTTAGTAAATCAAGGTTGAAAACCTGCGGTTTTCTCAATTTTATTAAAAAATGTAGTGGCGCCTGTCCCTACGGCTTGAAATGTTTGCTTCGTAAACGTGAAAATGGAGAAATACTTGTTGACAAGCGCGCCTATAATAATATATAATAAGGTTAGAAAATTATTTTCTACAAAGGAAGAGAAAAATGGGAATTATTAACGATAGCTTTATGTTAAAAACGAAAACGGCAAGAAAGCTTTATTCATTCGTAAAGGATTTGCCGATTATAGATTACCATTGTCATTTAAGCCCCAAGATGATCGCGGAAAATTACAGATTTAAGAATGCATACGACCTCTTTCTTGGCGGTGACCACTACAAGTGGCGTCAGCTTCGTACAAACGGTATAGACGAGGAGCTTATTACGGGTGCCGGTGACGATTACGAGAAATTCTGCGCCTTTGCAAAAACTATGCCGTATCTTATCGGCAACCCGCTCTACCACTGGACGCACCTCGAGCTTAAAAGATATTTTGATATAGACGAGCCTCTCACAGAGGAGAGCGCTGAGAGGATATGGAACAAGTGTAACGAGTGCCTCGCAAAAGAGGAGTTCTCGGCGCAGGGGCTCATTCTCCGTTCAAACGTTGAGGTTATCTGCACGACCGACGACCCTGCCGACACTCTTGAATATCACAAGGCACTAAGAGGCTTCAAAACCAAGATTTTGCCTACGTTCCGTCCCGACAAGGCGGTAGAAATAAATAAGGATACCTTTATTCCTTATATTGAAATGATAGGTGTGAAATCCTACGCCGAGCTTGAAAGCTTTATGCGCGAGCGCATTGCATACTTTAATGAGAACGGTTGCCGTCTCTCCGACCACGCACTTGAATACGTTCCTTATGCCGAGGGTGACCCCGTGTCAGCTTTTAATAAGAAAATGGCAGGCGAGGAGCTTACAAAATCCGAGATAGACAGCTTCAAGTGTGCAATTCTTAAAGTTTGTGCCGAGGAATATACGAAGCTTGGCTGGACAATGCAGATTCATATCGGCGCGCTTCGTAATAATAACAAGAGAATGTTTGAAAAGCTCGGAGCTGATACCGGCTTTGACTCTATAAACGACCTCGCTATCGCAGAGCCGCTTTCCGCATTCTTAAATAGCCTCGAATATTCGGACTGTCTTCCTAAAACAATTCTTTATACCTTGAACCCCAAGGATAATTACGTTCTCGGAACAATGCTCGGCAACTTCCAGAAGGCTCCGACACAGGCGAAAATTCAGTTCGGCTCGGGCTGGTGGTTCAACGACCAGCGCGACGGCATGGAACAGCAGATGAGAGCTCTTGCAAACCTCGGTATGATATCCCGCTTCGTCGGCATGCTTACCGATAGCCGTTCATTCGTTTCCTATCCCCGCCACGAGTATTTCAGAAGAATTATGTGTAACCTTATCGGCTCGTGGGTTGAGGACGGAGAATATCCAAAGGACTACAAATATCTTTCTGAAATAGTGCAAGGAATTGCATATTATAACGCAAAGAAATATTTTAACTTCTAATTTGTGCCGATTAATTTCGGCAGGAACGAAAAAGAGCGGAGCTGCCAAAAAACACGGCAGCTCCGCTATAATATTATAGATTATTTTTGCAACTTTTTAATAGCCTCGAAGGATTCCTTGCTGATTACGTGCTCGATTTTGCAGGCATCGGCTGAGGCAATATCCTCGGGGACACCGAGAGAGGTAAGGACGGCGGTGATGGTGTTGTGGCGCTCGTAAATCTCTTTTGCGATTTGCTCTCCGACCTCGGTCAAGGTTATGTAGCCGTCGGAGCTTACCGTGAGGTAGCCGCCGCTTTTTAAGAGGTTTATCGCACGGCTGACGCTGGGCTTTGAAAAATTCATATACTCAACGACGTCTATTGAACGAATGTTTTTATTTTCTTTTGATAAGACGTATATCGATTCAAGATACATTTCGCCGGATTCTTGAAGATTCATGCGATATTCCTCCTTTCTTATACTATGAGTATAGCACAAAGGCGAGTGTTTGTCAAGGCGGAGGATTTTTTAGGAATTTTTCGGAAAAGCTCTTGACAAAAGAGGAAAAATGTAGTATTATAATTATCAGTTAGCAGAGGCTAACTCAAAGAAATTCACACGGAGGTTTTTCGTGAACACGTTACGGGATATAAAGGTCGGCGGCAGGGCAAGAGTTGTGAAGCTTCACGGCGAGGGTCCTCTCAAACGCAGAATAATGGATATGGGAATAACACGCGGAGTTGAGGTTTTCGTCCGCAAGGTTGCGCCGTTTGGCGACCCTATTGAGATAAACGTGCGCGGATACGAGCTTTCATTAAGACGCTCCGATGCTGAAATGATAGAGGTTGAATAAACCTCGTTTTTTCAGGGTGATAGTTAGCAAAGGCTAACTTGGATATAACGTAGGGGACAGCCCCAAACATACGAAAGGACGAATACGGTGTCAGAAAAAATTAAAATTGCTCTCGTAGGTAATCCAAACTGCGGTAAAACAACGCTTTTCAATACGCTTACCGGAGCAAATCAGTACGTAGGAAACTGGCCGGGTGTAACGGTCGAGAAAAAAGAGGGAATACTTAAATCAAACGAGGACGTGATTATCACCGACTTGCCGGGTATTTATTCGCTCTCGCCATATACACCTGAGGAGGTCGTTGCGAGAAACTATCTTGTAAACGAAAGACCGAACGCAATACTTAACGTCGTTGACGGAACAAACCTTGAACGAAATCTATATCTTACGACGCAGTTAAAGGAGCTTGGTATTCCCGTCGTTATTGCCATCAATATGATGGACATAGTGCGTAAAAACGGCGACAAAATAGATATTGAAATTCTTTCGAAAAAAATCGGTTGCAAGGTCGTTGAAATATCGGCTCTTAAAAACATAGGAATTGCCGAGGTGACCGAGCTTGCCGTTCTGGCGGCACACGAGGCTGCAAAAGCGCCCTCGCATATATTCTCGGGTGAGGTAGAGCACGCGCTTGCACACATTGAGGAAGCCGTAATTCACGGAATGCCGAAGGAAAAGCAGCGCTGGTATGCTGTAAAGATTTTCGAGCGCGATGAAAAGGTTCTTGCAGAGCTTAAAATTCCGAGCAACGTTCTTGCTCATATTGAGAGCGATATAGTTGAGGCGGAGGCCGCGCTTGACGATGATGCCGAGAGCATTATCACAAACGAAAGATACGATTACATAACGAGAATAACGAGCATTTGTTATAAAAAGTCTAAATACAGAAATATGACCACCTCGGATAAAATCGACAGCATCGTCACAAACAGATGGGCGGCGCTTCCGATTTTTGCCTTGATTATGTTTATGGTCTATTTCATCTCGATAGGAACTGTCGGAGAGTTTACGGTTACGTTTATGAACGACGCGCTCTTCGGCTCTTTTGCCGAGACCTATCCGGGCACGTTTATGGAGAGCTGGGTATCTATCCCTGAGCTTCTCGATATGGCGCTTTTAGACGACACGGGTACACCCCGTGTAGCAGCTTGGCTCTATTCGCTTATTCAAGACGGCATTATCGGCGGTGTTGGCTCGGTTCTCGGATTTGTTCCGCAGATGCTTATACTCTTCCTTCTGCTTTCCTTCTTTGAGGACTGCGGATATATGTCACGCGTTGCCTTTATAATGGATAGAATATTCCGCAATTTCGGTCTTTCGGGCAAATCCTTTATTCCTATGCTTGTTGCTTCTGGTTGTGGTGTGCCCGGTGTTATGGCAAGCCGTACCATTGAAAGTGAGCGCGATAGAAAAATTACGGTTATGACCACATGTTTTATTCCTTGTGGTGCAAAAATGCCGATTGTGGGACTTATTGCAAGTTCGCTTTTTGGCGGCAGTGCGTGGATAGCAACTGCAGCTTATTTCATGGGTAT
>JAZNCB010000144.1:0-10334 GCA_046156285.1 Eubacteriales bacterium
AAATTATATTTCTGCTCAGGATTCTTTTAACTTAGAATTGCAAAATCTTTTCTTAAAAGTGTTGCACTTCTATTGACAATTCACTTTTTATATTTACTTTGAAAGGAGGCTAAATATGGAGTGCGACTTTTGTAAAAAAGGAAGCGGATTACTTCACAGTAAACAGAGAAGCAATTTGCGAGGACTGTATTTCAAAGGAAGGATATTGTGTATGTACCCGATGCGGTAAATATTCAAAATTCGTCACAAATGATTTGTGTGCGAATTGTCAATTCGAAGAAATTGATGATTAAAGGAGAGAAAATAATGAAAAAAACACTTAGTTTATTGTTGGCTATGCTTTTGGTATTATCGTCTATGCTTGCTCTCGCTTCGTGCGGTTCTGAAAGTGGTTCTAATGATGATAATAAAAGTTCTAATGATGATAATAAAATTTATTTATCATTAGAGAATTATGAGCAGTATCTTGATGTTAGTGCAAGATATTATGGAGAAGATGGTAGGTGGTCGTCACTCTTCTCTAGATACAATTATGGAAGAATTGTTAGCAGTGTAACAACTGCTTCGACATCTTCCTTTGTTAAGTTCTATAATTGTGTGATTGAGGTTCGAATCGTTGGAGAATATTATTATACCGCTTATGACAAGAAGAGAACAGATGAGACTATAAAAGTAACATTGAGTATTGGCGGTAGTGGTAGCGGTTCGAAAATCGAGAATGTTCATAATGGTAACGCACACGATATTAAAGGCATGGGCTACGAAGTTGTATCTGTCAGCGGTTATGTTATTGTTGATTAAGGTCAAGTTTGCTTTTTGAATTTGCTTGGCATTGGTTCAACTTTCAAAAAGCTTGCTCCACCAACAAAAGAGAGATAGCCCTTGCGGTTATCTCTCTTTTGTTTATGAATAGCTATGATTTGTGCTATGACTTGACCGGTCCGGTCATAGCTTCGCATACCGACTTTCATTAACGCAAAAAACCTCATCCTTCACGGATGAGGTTTTTCTTCTTTTTGCATATTAGTTATAGTTGCAAAGAACCGAAACGTTTGCGCCCTCATAGTTGTAGGTGAGGGTGAGAGAAACTATCTTTGCGTTCTGCATTGTCATTGACATTGTTACGTCTGCCGAGTAGTTTACTCCGAGAACTGCCTTAGTGTCAGCCTCCTTTACGGTTGCGGTAAGAATCTTGCCGTCGTTGCTGATCTTTGCGTTTATTTTATCGGATTTTACGTTGATTTTCGATGCTACTGCGTTAGCGGGGATTTTAGCAACGTTAGTGTCGCCGGTGTACTGTCCGTTTGCATAGGTTACAGTGCCTGTTACCTTGGTTGCTATATCGGAGGCTGCGCCGTCGTCTATTTCGTTGAACTTGTCGTAGGAATAGGTGAGGGTAAATGAGCCGTCCTCAGCTATTGTTGCCGCATATTCCATAGTCATCGTGCCGAAGTCTGCTACCATTTCAACAGTACCTGTAACCGAGGTAGGATTAGTTGCCACAATAGCTTCATTGAACTTGTCGATGCTTCCCTTTTCGGTTTTGCCGTCGTCACCGCAGGAGGTGATGAACGTCATGGAAAGAGCAAGACAGATAACCAGGAGTATAACCTTAAAAATCTTTGTGTTTTTCATTTTCAATTCCTCCGATTATCCTAAATCTATCTCTTGAATTTCGTAAGAGTAGGTAGCGGTTACCGTTATGCTTGCTTCCGGGTAATCCTTTTTATCGGGAACTTTACCGAGGAATGAGAGAGAAACACTCGTAACGTCAGCGCCCGAATGTACCATGGTTACAGTAACGTCGGAGGTAGCTTCCATTCCGAATACCTTCTCGGAGTTCTTAACGGTAACGGTAAAGGTAATAACGTTGTTTTCCTTATCAACCGAGAAGTCGGTTACCGTATTCTTATTGATTTTCAAAATGTTTGCACCGGGTGCGGGTGTCGGGTCTTCAACCTCGAAATCCCAATCGCCAAACTTACCGGAGATCTCGTCCATTTCGCGATAGCCGTTATCCTCGTGATACTGCCAGCCGCCAACGATAGTTACTATCGGGTCAAGGTAATCTGCGTTCGAGCCCTCTTCAATGGAGCGGATTTCCTGACGGGAATAGTTGTATACCGTTGCCGCATAACCGTCAACAAATCCCTTTTTAAGCACCGACGTGCTTTCGAGCACGTGGTTGCCGAATGCGATAGTAGATACGGTTTCTACCTTCGTGGGAGCTATTGCGTTATACATTGCGTTGATCTGGTCTATTGTATCCTGAGTAAGATCAGGCTCAACCGTTTCTTCGGTCTTTCCGCAAGAGAAGAGCAGGAATGCGCACGAGAGTATAAGAACGATAGATATAAGCTTCTTCATATTTTCACGCCTTCCTTACTTTATTCTGCATCCCAGGGGGACACTTGCGGTTCGTAGAGATATCTTGTCTGATAGGTAACGATATCCGAGTTCTCGGTAGCATAGGTAACTACGATTTCTCTGATATACGTACCGTCGTGTGAAATCTGAATATCAACACCGTCTTCTGTTGCGCCAAGGTCCACACCGAGAATTTTCTTCGCCTGTGCGCTTGATACGTTAGCTGTAAGAGTTGTCTTTTCCTCATCGAGAGTATACTTTTTGAGGCTCTCTTCGGTAAGTTCAAGCTTAATTTGAAGCGTCAACTCGTTAGGAGCAACGGTAAACCAGGTTTCCTTATCCGTAGAATATTGTCCGTCCTTGTAGTAAACCGTGCCGGCGTTATTTATTATTGGGTTTTTGGGATCAGCATCGGGACCCGGTACGGCATAGCTCTGATAAGTGTAATTCATATGAAAATCATCGCCGTATATTACGGTCTCGAAGTTACCCGCAAGCGTATTTCCGTTAACACTGTCCGAATAGGAATAGATTGTAGTAATCTTGGTGGGGGCTGACGAGCTGACAACGTTCACGAACTCTTCAAGCTCCGAAACCTTTTTTTCTTCTTCACACGAGAACAGTGCGAACACGCAGGTAAGCGCGAGAAGCAAGGATATAATCTTTTTCATTTCAGTACCTATTTTTTGCCTTTCGTTGCTTATTGTATAGAATATCAATATAATTATATATTTTTTTGTTGCGAAAGTCAATAGCAGAAGTTTTAATATAGACTGTCAGCTTGCCAAAAATTACGGCAATATTTTATGTATTTTTACCAAAAGCTATAAAATACTTCATTTGTTTTGCGATAAAATTACTTGTTAAAGTAACCCTCTTTGCAAAGAAGCTCGGCAATAAGCACAGCTCCGCCTGCCGCACCGCGAAGAGTGTTGTGAGAAAGACCAACGAACTTGTAATCGTAAACGGTATCCTCGCGAAGTCTGCCGACAGAAACGCCCATACCGCCGTAAAGGTCACGGTCAAGCTTTGTCTGAGGACGGTTTTCCTCTTCGAAGTAGGTGATAAACTGCTCGGGAGCAGAGGGGAGACCAAGCTCCTGGGGCTTGCCCTTGAAGTTTTTCCACTCGTTAAGGATTTCTTCCTTTGTGGGCTTCTTATCAAACTTTACGAAAACGGCAGCCATATGACCGTCGCTTACCGGAACACGAAGGCACTGCGTAGTGATAACGGGTGTGGAAGCGGGAACTATCTCGCCACCCTCAACCTTACCCCAAACGCGAAGGGGCTCTTTCTCGCTCTTCTCTTCCTCACCGCCGATAAAGGGAATGAGGTTATCTATCATCTCGGGCCACTCACGGAAGGTCTTACCTGCACCGCTTATTGCCTGATAGGTTGTAGCAACAACCTCCTTAATGCCATACTTTTTGAGGGGCGTGAGCGCGCCTACGTAAGACTGAATGGAGCAGTTAGGCTTTACAGCGATAAAGCCGCGCTTTGTGCCAAGTCTTTTTCTCTGCGCCTCGATAACTTCGAGGTGAGCATCGTTAATTTCCGGAATTACCATCGGAACGTCGGGTGTCCATCTATGCGCGGAGTTGTTTGAAACAACGGGAATCTCCGCCTTTGCGTATCTTTCTTCAAGAGCGCGGGTTTCGTCCTTAGACATATTTACAGCGCAGAATACGAAGTCGCAGATTTCTCCAACAGCTTCTACCTCCTCAGAGGACATAACAACCATATCCTTTACACTTGCGGGGCACTCTACTGCCATCTTCCATCTGCCAAGAACGGCATCGGAATACTTCTGTCCTGCCGAGCGAGGTCCTGCGATAAGCGCAGCGATTTCAAAATAGGGGTGATTTTCGAGCAAAAGCACGAATCTCTGGCCAACCATACCGGTTGCGCCGATAATACCAACTTTAAGCTTTTTCATTTTGTTTTCTCCATAAAAATATTAATTTATAAATAATCTTTTTATATTTTAGCACATGAAAGCCTCAATGTCAATATTTATAAGCCGAAAAAAAGCAAGACCGCCAAATTTTAGGCGGTCTGTCATTCTATTGAGCGCTGCTCGGGATTTTACTTGTTGATAATGCTGATATTCTGCGGTGCAATTCCCGTAGTTTCATAAGCTATTGAGAGTATCTGCGCCGCTTGATTTGCCTGCAAGCTCTCCGCCTTTACGATTACGGTGACCGCTCCGTCGGATATAACGGCAACGCACTCCTCAAAGCCCTTAGCCTTTACGAGCGCCTCGATGTTTGCTTCGTTTTGAATATCTACCGCTATCTGCGAGATTTTCTCTGCGGCCTCAGCCTTTGCTTCCTCGCTCGTCTCTTCATTTTCGCTTACAAGCTTTAATACCTCGATTGCTTCGTCGCGGGACATCTGACGCGCAAGCACGGTGGAGGTGAAGTAGTTGTTTTCTTCCTCGCCCTCGGTCTCACCGCCCGTGGACTGACTTCCGTCTACGTTGTTATCCATATTGTTGTCGCCGTATCCGAGAGATTCTACGGGGTCGTAAAACCAGCGGTAGTTAAGATAGACCGCAAGGCCTATGAGAAGCACCGCCGCAATGATTACCACACTCCTTGTGGTTTTTGTTGAGAAAAATTTTTTGTTTTTTTCGTTTTCCATTTGTTCAAGCTCCTTTGGTTTATTTGTTACATACTATGTTGCAAAATTTCGGTATATTCCGAATTTCAAGCATTTAATTTCAAAATCGCAACTCTGTTTGAGCCAATGCCGAAAAGCGCCGTTATCATCTTCGAAAGCTCGCTTTTTACTCTGTCACTGTCACCGCCCCGACAAACTACGGTAACACCGCTTACGTGCGGCGGCTTTGTTTCTATCAAAGCCGTGCCCTTGTAGGTGCTCTGTGCCCCCTTGTCAAAGGTTATAAAAACCCGACACCTTCCAACTCCGTCAACCTCTGAGCAAAGTGAGGCAAGCTCCTCTTCAAGCCGCTCACGATATTCGTCAAGAGAGAGCTGTGCCGTCGCCTTTTCTTCCCCACCGCTATTGCCGGTGCCCGACGCGGCAATAAAGATAAGTCCGAGAATAACTAACGCGAAAATTATAAGTATTTTCTTGTTTGCCTTTACGTACTCCAAAAACCTTTTATCCAAGCCTGATATCCACCTCGCATTTTCCAAGTCCCTCTTCGGTTATGTACGCCGCAATTCCTCGCGTATCAAGAATTGCGCTTGTGCCGAAAAGAACTACTTTGATTTTTTCACATTTCATACTCCGAAAGTCAAATCCGTAGATGAATATATTCATTTCATCGGATTTTGCGCCGTATTTTGTACATATAAGTTTACAAATTCCCTCTTTGAATGCGTTTTCCGCTATCGCCAGATACTCCTCGTCGTTTGGGTTGGGGGCCTCGTAGTCGGGGGTTAAGATATCCTCTATACTGCCGTCGGTAAAGCCGGAGACAATAGCAAAAACGGGTGTCAAAACCGTGTAAAGCAAAAGCACGGCAGTAGCAAATTTTATAGTCTTTTCCGACTTGCCGGGATATGCCGCAAAGGAAAGAAATCCGGCAACACTTGCAAAGATTACGACAGAAAACAGGTATTCAGTTAAAGACATCTGCTCCGCACCTCATAAAAACCACAATTTCGCAAATGTAAATTACAGACGAAAGAACGTAAACCGATATAAGTGTGTCAAGCGCGGAGCGAAATGCCGCATAGACGCTTTTGCCGCTTTTTGAACCGGTAAATTCAAAAAAGGATATACCTATTGAAAAAGCAAACCGATACAAAAGCAAGGTGATAAGAGGAGAGAGGACAAGTCCTACTATTACGACAACCGAGGAGACACCCACCGCCCCTTTAACGTAATTAAGTCCGCCTGCAAGAGTGGCAAGAGCTCCCGACACCGTCGAGCCCACCACGGGTATCATACCGGTGGCGGCATATTTTGCCGCTCTTAAATACGCACTGTCCTGCGCTCCCGCAATAAGCGACTGCATTGACACCGCGCCTATTATTACCGTCGTGCCAATTCCCATAATCCACATAAATATTCCGCGGACTGATTTTGCAACCGCGCTAACCGTGCTCCCGCCCACACTGCTCGCAAGGGCAAGCGCAAAAAGCGAAAGGACAAGAGGTATCAAAAGATAGGTTGTCACGTAGGAGACCGCGGAAAGAGTTATGTTCATATTAAGCGCCTGAGAGGTTGCCGACGTAACGTTTCCGCCTGCCGTCAAAATTCCCGTCATTATCGGTATAAGCCCCGTAAAAAAGGTGGAGAGCCGAGCGAGACTGTCCCGCACCGAATCACAAAGAGCGCCGATACGGTAAAAGATAATAAGCGAGCATATCAGAGTGACTGCTGTAGATGCGTGCGTTGAAACCGAGCCGAAATCAAGCGGGGAGGCAACGTCGGAAATTGAAATCAGCGTCGCAATTCCGATAAGCATCATAAGAAAAACCGAGATTTCACTGACACCCTCTCCAATACTTGCAAGCACCTCAGAAAAAAGCGACTCAACACCAACCGCATAAACGCTGTCGCCCATATTCTCCGAGACACTTCCGTCGGGGGCTATTTTCACAAAATCCTCCCATAGCTCGTCGCTTTTATCCTCGCTGGCAAAGCCTGATACTGCCAAAAAGGAAAAAAGGAAGAAAAACAAGAGAGAAGCCTTTATTATCTTTCTCATAACCAGACAAGTTGGTATAAACAAATGTTTACAAACAATCTATCCAACCAACTCAATTCCTATCTTTATAATTTCCTCAAAATAGGGGACAACTATCGCAACAATTTCTACACGCCCCACCACTTCGACCGTTTTGGCAACTCCGCCCTCGCCAAGCTCACGGCACACGTCAGCGCATATCCCAAAGAGGTACCCCGCCGCAACCACCTTCAATGCCGAGGCAAGAGTTTCGGCAATTCCCGTCCTCGTCCCTATCTCCCTCAGCGCTCCGAATATGTATTCAAAACGGCCGTCAAGCTCGCTTATCAAAAGTACCGAAACACTCGCGACGAGTATAGGCACTCCGCGCCAACCGAAGCTTCGCAAAAGGAATGCGCATATTGCAGTGAGTATAGATATTCCGCATATTTTAAGAATCAAATCCCAAACACATCCTTTATCATATCAAAAAGGTCGCGTAGCTCCCCTATCAGCATCATAAGAGCGACGACTATTCCCGCAAGTGATACGTAGGTTGCTTGCTCGTCCCTACCCGATTTAGATAAAAGCTGGCATATCAGCGTCACGACAACTCCGACGCCTGCCATCTTCAAAACAAATGATACGTCCATTACGTTTCCCCGTTTTTAGTTACTCTTTTCATATTATCAATATAAAAAAGCCTATCGCCGCAGTTACCGAAAGTGTAGAAATGAGCTTTATGTTTTTCGGCGCTTGTCTTGTGATTTCCTCAACGTTTTTTTGCACCTTTTCCTCGCATACGCAAATCAGCTTTATTTCATCTTCAAGATACCCCTTGCCAAGAGATGAGAAGAGAGCTTCAAGCGGCTTTGATTCCTCCTCGGAAATAGAGAGCCTCTTTTTTATCTTCTGGTATGCAAGATAGAGATTTTCCGTATTCTTCACCGCATCCGAAAATCCCACGGCATTAAGTATTGGCGAATCAAAGCTCAACGCCGCCTCCCTGACAGGCGACAGATAGCAGCCAAGCTCCGTTCTTAAATGAGCTATAAAGCTCAAAAGCTCCTCACACTCACGCACCCTTTTTTTCATATATTTCGTGTACTCGCGCGACAAAAGCAAAAAGGCGAGCATAACCGAAATCTGACCTATATACTGCATAATTTGGAAATCTTATATTCACGTTTTTTATCTACTAAGTTAATTCCGACAAAGCTATCAAAAATTCGGTTTTCAAAAAAAGGCTTCATATTTGGTCTTGTGCGGAGCATTTCAAGCGTGGCGGAATGCGCCGTTGCTATAACCCTCACACCCGAGTTTAAGGATTCGAGCATTGCCTCGGCCTCGGAGAGCTTGCCAATCTCGTCCACCGCTATAACACTCGGGGAGAGAGTGCGGAGCGCAATTTCCATTCCTACCTCGCGCCTGTAACCTCGCAGAATATCTACCGATGCCGTCCTGTAATCATTCTTTACGAATTCGCACCGCTCGTCAACCACAACGACCTCCTCGCCAAGCGAGCCAATGTAGGCTACAAGCGAACGAAGCGCCGTGGTTTTTCCTACACCGGGCGGAGAATAGATAAGCAAACCGCGCTCGGTATCCCCCCAAGCCTCAAAAAGCGGCGCTATTTCGGTCTTTGTAAATGCCGGTGTTCTAATAACGAGCGAGGTAACGTCGCTTATTCCGACAAGACCGCCTCCGTCGTATCTTGCTCTTCCGCAAACACCGACACGCACTCCTCCGTCAAGCGATATGTAGCCCTCGCGTATTCCGTCACGCTTCGAGTAAAGCGAGCCGTCACACATAAGACTAACGCACTCCGAAAGCTCATCGCCATCAAGCACTGTACAGAGCTGTATCCGCTCTCCCAATATCAGCACTGAGCTTTTTCCGAACGAGCGCAAGCGGATTTCCGATACGTCTTTGTATTCCACTCCGCGCGATAACAAAAGCTTGTCAATCTCCAACCTCACTCGCCGAGGCAAAAATTTTTGCATTTAGAAATCCTCCGAATTTATAAAAATTAACTCCTAAAAATTAAATTTCCATCTAACTTTCATTGACTTTTTTTGGAAAATATGTTAAAATTATAGAGCATTACCGACTATCGTGTCGAAAACCCGAAAGAAAGGCAGCCCTAATATGAAATCCACCGGTATTATACGAAGCATAGATGAGCTTGGCCGCATCGTTGTTCCAAAGGAGATGCGCTCCAAAATGGGTATTGGAAGTCAAGACCCTATTGAAATCTATGTGGAAGATGACAAAATTATACTTAAAAAATACGAAAATGCGTGTTCCTTTTGCGGAAGCTGTGATAATCTTACCGCCTTTAAGGGAAAGATGGTGTGCACCGCCTGCATTGAAGAAATAAAAGAAAAGTAATTAAATCTATTGCTTTTTTCACCGCTATATGTTAAAATGTATGCGATAAATATTTTACTTGAAAGGAAATATATACAATGAAAGTTGTTACTTTCGGCGAGCTTATGCTCAGACTTCAACCCTATAATTATGAAAGATTCGTTCAGTGCGACCACGTTGAGTTTACATTCGGCGGCGGCGAGGCAAACGTTGCAGTTTCTCTTGCTAACTACGGTGTAGACGCAGCTTACGTTACCAAGCTCCCTGCTCACGCTATCGGACAGGCAGCAGTTAACAGCCTTCGTCGCTACGGTGTTGACACAACGAAAATCGTTCGCGGCGGTGACAGAGTAGGTATCTACTTCAATGAGAAGGGCGCTTCTCAGAGAGGCTCCGTATGTATCTACGACAGAGCAAATTCCGCTATTGCAAAGGCTTCTCGCGAGGACTTTGACTGGGAAAAGATTTTCGAGGGTGTTGATTGGTTCCACTTCACAGGTATCACTCCCGCGCTCGGCGCAAACGTAGTTGAAATCTGCAAGGACGCTTGTAAGGCTGCAAAGGCTCGCGGAATTAAAATTTCCTGCGACCTTAACTACCGCGGTAAGCTCTGGACCAGAGACCAGGCAAGAGCGGCTATGACCGACCTTTGCCAGTACGTTGACGTTTGCATCTCCAACGAGGAGGACGCAAAGGACGTATTCAGTATCGAGGCTGAGGCTATCGATATTTACGGTGGAAAGCTCAACCACGAGGGATACAAGTCTGTTGCAAAGCAGCTTGCTGACAAGTTTAACTTTGAGTACGTTGCAATCACTCTCCGTGAGAGCCACTCCGCATTTGACAACGGCTGGTCTGCTATGCTCTACAACGTAGCAAAGGACGAGTACTGCTTCTCCAAGAAGTATGACCTTCACATCATCGACCGTGTAGGCGGCGGTGACAAGTCGGATCG
>JAZNCB010000145.1:0-3179 GCA_046156285.1 Eubacteriales bacterium
TCCGTCGGGATTCTGCTTTTGCCATCTTGCAGCATCTTGGCACATACGTTCAAGTCCGAATTCTGCGCCCCAACCGAGAACCTCGCGCGCTTTTTTGGGGTTTGCGTAGCACTCAGCAATGTCACCGGGACGGCGAGCCGAGATTCTGTACTTAACCTCGCTTCCCCAGGCTTCGCCAAAGGCACGAACCATTTCAAGAACCGAGTAGCCCTTACCCGTGCCAACGTTTACGTAGTCTATGCCCGTCATTTTAGCGGTATAGTCTATCGCTTTAAGGTGTGCTTTTGCAAGGTCTACGACGTGAATATAATCACGTACACCCGTTCCGTCGGGGGTATCGTAGTCGTCACCAAATACGTTAAGACACTCAAGCTTGCCAGCCGCAACCTTTGCAATATAAGGCAAAAGGTTATTCGGAATACCTCTCGGGTCTTCACCGATAAGTCCCGACTCGTGTGCTCCAATAGGGTTGAAATAACGAAGCACGCAAACCGACATATCCGGGTATGCCACTGTCGTATCTTTGAGGATACGCTCGATCATAAGCTTTGTTTCACCGTAGGGATTTGTAGTTGAAAGTGGAAAATCTTCGCTGATAGGAACAGACTTCGGAACTCCGTAAACGGTTGCCGATGACGAGAATACTATTCTCTTGACACCGTATTTTGTCATACAGAAAAGAAGATTAAAAGTACCCGTCAAATTATTATGATAATATTTAATAGGAAGAGAAACCGATTCGCCAACAGCCTTTAAGCCTGCGAAATGGATAACCGATTCAATTTTGGGGTGAGACTTGAACACCTCATCAAGCTTCTCTGCATCAAGCAGGTCGCACTCGATAAATTCAGGTCTTTTTCCCGTTATTTTCTCTATTCTGTCTAAAACGCACACCTTACTGTTTGAAAGGTTATCTACGATAACTATTTCCTCGCCGCGCAAAAGAAGCTCAACGACTGTGTGCGAGCCTATATAACCCGTTCCACCGGTTACAAGAATTGACATAAATTTTCCTCCGAAATTATTTTAGTAAACAAAAAAGAGTGGCTAAGCCTACTCTTTTTTGAAATATTTTAGTCAGCGTATACGCTAACCTGCTTTTTACCGCCGGAAATGTGCTCGAACTTAACCTTTCCGTCAACAAGAGCGAAGAGAGTATCGTCTGTACCGATACCAACGTTCTTACCGGGATGGATTTTAGTTCCGCGCTGTCTTACAATAATATTGCCGGCAACAACAGCCTGACCGTCTGCTCTCTTAACGCCAAGGCGCTTAGACTCGGAATCACGGCCGTTCTTGGTAGAACCAACGCCCTTTTTGTGAGCGAAGAATTGTAAACTGATTCTTAACATTTCATGTACCTCCATAATTATTGTGGCTTGTAGCCCAAAGATAGCTATATTTCCCGCTCGATCTCTTTAACGTCGAGGAATTCATAGTAATCCTCAACAAGATCCATAAGCTGAAAGAAATATGCTTGTATAAGACCTGATACAGCATACTGCTTTTTCTCATCACTCTCGTACTTTGGGAGTGCGGATTTTGCTATAACCTTGATATCTGTCGTCTTCTCGTCAATAGTGTAATCAACGTTTGACGCGTAGGAAATCTCAATAGCATTGATAAGGAGCATAGTCATACTTGAAAGAGCGGCACAGAGAACGTCGTCCCCTGACTCGCCATAGCCCGTATGGCCCTTTTCTTCAAAGCCGTAATAAAAGCCGTCAGCCTTATAAAAAGTGATTGTTGTCATTTAATTCAAGCCTCGATTTTTTCGATCTGAATCTTAGTATAGTCCTGACGATGACCGATCTTCTTCTTTTCGTTCTTCTTCGACTTATACTTAAATACGTCGATTTTCTTGGACTTACCGTTCTTAACAACAGTTGCAACAACAGTTGCGCCTTCTACCTTGGGAGTACCAACAGTCAAAGTCTCACCGCTAACAACAAGAACGTTGTCGAAAGTAACCTTTTCGCCCTCAGCTACGCCGAGCTTCTCAACGAAAACAACGTCACCCTCAGAAACCTTGTACTGCTTTCCACCTGTTACGAAAATTGCGAACATGAAAAGCACCTCACTTTCGTGTGTAATCGCTACGGTGGGCGTGACGAAAACCGTCAACTTACAAGCCACACAATATGCGTCATATTATTTTATCACTTATAACTGAAAAAGTCAATAGCTTTTCAGAAAAAACTTACAAAAATTTACTTATTAATATCGTTTATATCGTAGGGAGTGGTCTGATATACGAAATAGTTGAGCCAGTTTGTGAAAAGCAGGGTTGCGTGAGCGCGCCAGGTGAGCGGTGGTTCTTTCGTATCATCGTCATTCGGGAAGTAATTTTCGGGAATTTTGGGGTTTATTCCCTGATTTTTGTCGCGGGTATATTCCTTGTTGAGCGTACCTGCATCGTACTCGGAATGACCGGTTAAGAAAATCTGTTTTCCACCCTTCGTTGCTACGGCATAAACACCCGCTTTATCCGACGAAGCGAGCAAGCGAAGCTCGGGATTTTTCTCTATATCCTCGCGTAAAACCGTTGTGTATCTTGAATGAGGAACGAGGAAGGTATCGTCAAAGCCACGGAAAAGAATAGACGTCTTATAGTCTACCTTGTGCTCATACACGCCGGAAAGCTTCTCAGAAAGCGGATACTTCTTAATGCCGTGGTGGTAGTAAAGACCTGCCTGAGCGCCCCAGCAGATGTGAAGTGTACTATGGACATGAGTTTTCGACCACTCCATAATCTCGGAGAGCTCTTTCCAATATTCTACCTCTTCAAAGGGCATCTTTTCAACGGGTGCGCCGGTAATAATCATTCCGTCAAACTTTCTGTCCTTGACGTCGGAAAACTCCTTATAAAAGGCGAGAAGATGCTCCTCTGATATGTTTTTCGACTGATATGAGCTTGTGTGAATAAGCTCGATTTCAACCTGCAAGGGTGTATTGCCGAGAAGTCTTGAAAGCTGAGTTTCTGTATCAATTTTCGTCGGCATAAGGTTAAGAATTAAGATTTTCAGCGGACGAATATCCTGCGAAATAGCTCGTTTTTCAGTCATAACGAAGATATTTTCGTCAGCGAGCGTTTTTACCGCCGGAAGCTCGTTTGGTATTTTAATAGGCATAGCCTTTTCCTTTCGGGTTTAGATTTGCGAAAGCGCCTCGTCAAGATC
>JAZNCB010000146.1:0-8284 GCA_046156285.1 Eubacteriales bacterium
ACTACGAGAGGTCTGCCTGCAAATTCGTAGGTATAAACCTTGTAGTTATCAAACGTTTTGAAATTTTCTACCATTTTCTTTTCTCCTTTGTTTTTTCTTTCGGGAGCGAACATAGCACTTAAATAAACGCTTGCAGTCAAACGCTTATTTAACTGCTACTTTCAGCTTCCGAATTTTGTTTTTTCGTTTTTGTGAAATAGGCTGCCTCAAACGGATTTGAGGCAGCCTACGCGGGATAGGCAGATTTGAGGAAGAACTGTCGATTCGCAAGACGATAGGCGTACAAACGTACGTCGAGTCTTGTGAGCGGCGATAGAAAAAGTCCATAAAACCGAAGAAATCCATAGGATTTCAACCTTACTGCTTGCGTGGCGTCAAAATGAAGCACGGGCATTTTATTTTCCGGACTTTTTCGGTCTTTCCAAATATGGCATCCCGAAGAAAGTAAATTACTTTCTGAGTCCAAGCTTCTTAATTACTGCTCTGTATCTTTCGATATCCTTCTTAGCGAGGTAGTTAAGAAGCTGCTTTCTGTGGCCAACCATCTTGGAAAGTCCTCTCTGAGAGTGGAAATCCTTAGGATTCTTCTTCATGTGCTCGGTAAGAGAGTTGATTCTATCTGTGAGGATAGCAACCTGAACCTCGGGAGAGCCTGTGTCTCTCTCATTTACCTTGTACTCTGCAATGATGGCGGTTTTTGTTTCCTTAGAAATCATTTGTCTTCACCTTTCTTAATAAATTTTCTCCTGTACCCCGGTATAGTGCGGGTGAAAAGCGCAGGCTACGCAAGGATTCTCTTGCAGAAATCATCCAAACGGAGCGAGGCCATACACAATACTGCGGTATAGGCCATTTGGTATTATAACACATAATTTTATAAAAGTAAATACTTTTTTCAAAAATAATTATATATTTAAGCTTTGGGACTTTTTTCTACCAAGAAGAAATACGGTGAGCTCGGAGAATTCAGTATATGGAATTCCGAAGGGCAAAGCTTAAATCTACTCGTTGTTTTGAAATACTCGCGGAGCATATCTCCTTCGAGCTCACCCTCCTTGTGCCCCGGATATATCGCAATGATAAGCACTCCGTCAGGCAAAAGAAGGTCTATTGCCGCTTCAACCGCGGGCATTGTTGTTTCTCTCATTGTGGTAACCGACTTTTTGCCGCTTCTCGGAAGATAGCCGAGGTTGAAAATTCCGGCCTTGATAGGCTCTTTTACAAATTCCTTTACTCTATGGTGCGAGGCGCATATAAGGGTATAATTTTCGGGGGCGTTTTCCTCGGTTAATTTCGCACGGGTTGAAGCTAATGCTTCCTCTTGGATATCAAAGGCATATACTCTGCCGCTCTCGCCAACGGTTTTCGAGAGAAAGAGAGTATCGTTTCCGTTGCCCATTGTAAAGTCGACGGCAACCTCCCCTCTCCCAAGGTGCTGTAATATAAAATGCTTATGGAGCTCGATTAAATCTACCATTTGGTTATTCCTTATTTTCTCCCGGAAGCTTCGGGTGCACGAAAGCGGTGTAGTTGGTTTTGTATATAACGTAGCCCGGCTTTGCACCCTGGGGCTTTTTGATATTTTTTACTCTCGTATAATCAACTGCTACAAGGTCGCCCGTAGCCTTTGAATAATACGCAGCAACCGCCGCCGCCTCGGTATAATCCGCCTCGCTCGGCTCTTCTCCGTCGGCAAGCATTATTACGTGTGAGCCCGGGATATCCTTGGTGTGAAACCAAATATCGCCCTTGCTTGCGACCTTGAAGGTCAGCTCGTCGTTTTGTATATTATTTCTGCCGACAAAGAGCGAAAATCCTCCGCTCGTTTTGTACTCTATCGGACGAGCCTTTATCTTCTTTTGCGGCTTGTAGTTCTTCATTCTCGAAGCGTATCCCGCACTGTAAAGCTCGTCACGGATTTCAACGAGGTCCTGCTCGCTTTCAGCTCTTTCGAGAAATGCGAAAACACTTTCAAGATAAATAAGCTCCTTTTCCCAAAGCGCTATTTGCTCGGCAAGAACGACCTTGGCATTCTTCGATTTATTGTAAAGCTTATAAAGCTTCTGTGCGTTTTTCGAGGGATCAAGG
The DNA here is from genome assembly GCA_046156285.1 of Eubacteriales bacterium. Taxonomy (GTDB): domain Bacteria; phylum Bacillota; class Clostridia; order Oscillospirales; family CAG-272; genus UBA1740. The sequence continues at coordinate 2,089 of JAZNCB010000146.1, forward strand.
CGCTTATCAAGGCTTATCGTAACGGTAGGACAGCTCTCGTCATAATAGTCGGTTGCGGTAAAGCTCTCCATTCCGCGTCTGAGCTTATAAATATTTGCGGTTATGAGGTCTGCCTGCCTTTTATAGACCTCCCCCTTTTCGCTATCCAATAGCGCTTCCCTTTGAATTGTGAGCTTGCGCTCGGTTCTTGCTCTCGCATTTGTGATTAGGGTTATGAGGTCGTGCGCTCTTTGGTGTATTCTCTCTCGTCTGTCCTTTTCAAAGAAATAGGTGTCAAAAAGCTCACGAAGCGAGGAAAAGCTCACCTTCTCCATTCCCGAAAGATAACTTATATCCATATAGGAGTAGTCGGTAGGCTTTCCGTCTGTGTCGAGGACAAGGGTTGGCTTGTAATTTTCGGCGGCAAGAAGCATTTGCCACTCGGAGAACACCGCAAAAAAGATGTTTTTATCTATTTCGGACAGGGGTGTGTCGATTTTTCCGCTTGCGCGGTAGGTTATCTCGTGGGCTATCTGGGTTGCGATGCCGGAATAGGTTTGCGTGATGAATTTTTCTGCCGTGCGCTCCGACGGGTAATTTGAGAGTTTTTCAAAAAACAGCTCTTTATTTATTTCGGTTGGGATAAGCTTGTCCGCTTTTGCAGGGATTTGATATTTAAGTCCCGGCAAAACCTGTCTTACCGTGCTCTGTGAAAAGTCGATTATTTTAAGTGCGGTAATTATCTTATCCTCACTGTCAAGGACGATGAGGTTTGCATACTTACCCATAATCTCGCAAACCAGCTTTTTCGTTGTTGGAAAGCCCATCTCGTCGTAGCAAGAAACGGTAAAGGCCGCAATTCTGTCAAATCCGGGTTGCTCGACCTTTATGATTTTTCCGCCTGTTATATGCTTTCTTAAAAACATACAGAACATTGGTGCTTTTATCGGGTTTTCCTTGACGGTATCCGAGAGCTGAAGCCTCGGTGCGTTTGGTCCGACGTTAAAAACAAGTCTTCTCGACTGTTTGCCGTAATGTATTACGAGGTCTATCTCGTCATTTCTCGGTTGGAGCACCTTTTCTATTTTTGCCTCGGGAAACTCCGCACAAAATTCCGTGAGGACCGCTCTCATCATACAAGCGTCAAATGCCACGTGCCTCACCTCCTATCATTATTTTCTAAAATATTTTATCACAATTTTGCCTTTATGTCAAGAAAAAGCAAACGATAAAAAGAAAAAGGTGTTACCACGGCAAGTTTTCCGTGATAGCACCCAAAAGAGCTTATTCGTCCCTTAACGTAATTCCGATAAGAGATGTGTTTATATCGATTAAAAGCTTTCCGTCACTTGCGAAAAAGCTTCTGTTTTTTCCTCTTGAAGCTACGTATTCGTTATATGCCGCCAAGGTGCATAGAGAAAGCTCAGACACTCTCTGCCGTGAAAAATCAGAATAACAAAGATAAGAGAGATATCCCGAAAGATAGGAAGAGGCTAACGTGACACTCGGTGTCATCTTTTCCGAAAAAACAAGGAGCTTCAACGTTTCTTTATCAAATTTTTCAAGATTTTCAACCGAAATCGCGCGGGCGCAAATTCCGACGTCGATATCGTTATAAAGCGTCTCGCAGCCAAGCAGAGTTGTTTTGTTTGTATATGATAGTTTACATTTTGGCGGTTTTACAAGAAACGAGGTGTGACCCGTGTAAAAAACTTCTACATTTCCGTGCCGAGTTTCATACGAGAACTCGGTTAGCGGAAGCCCTCTTTTTTCTCTTAAAAACAGGGTTGCTGAAATCGATGCGGCAATGACGTCGCTTGACGGGTTGCCAAGCTTGTCGCAGACCTCCAAGGCAAAGTCGCACGCAAGCGAGGAATTTATTATTACAGTATTCGCACCCTCGTCCTTCGGCACTTCATTTTTTACGCAGGCGGAGGAAAAAACACAAAATTCGTCGTCTAAAAGTTTTATTCTGTAAGGCTTCATTTTATCCCCCTTAACAGAATATGAAATTTACCTCATTTCTGCGACGAATGAAAGGAGATCTTCCCTCTCATTTTTTATCTCTTTTTTCGCTATCATAGTAAGAAGCTTTGTGAAAATTTCACCTATTTGCTTTCCAGCGAAGCCGAGAGCTCTGAGGTCGTTGCCGTCGATTTTAATATCGGATATGCGGTAGCAGACGTTGTCTGAAAGAAGCTTTTTAAGTGTATCGAGCGAGGCGCTCGTGTCTCCGAGAAGCGCTTTGAGCTCTATTGTACCCTCTGCAACCTCGGGCGAGGTTTTGATTAAGAGCAGGTTAATATCGACCTCGGTGTCTGTTGCATCTGTTAAGCTATCAAGCACCGCTTTGCCGAAGTCGCGCGTTTTATTGTCTGCTTTGAGATTTGACATAGCGGACAAAAAGACATCCTTTGCCGCATTGGCTGAATTCAGTGCGAATATGGAAAGCTCACGCACACGTGCCTCGCTTTTACAAAATCTATCATAATCCGGAAGCTTTATATCCTCGCAAATTCCGAGAATTTGCGATATAACGTCGGAGTATTCACTGATAACCCTGTATGCACGCGGACCTGCGATAAGCTTTTTCCACTCGGTGTATATGCGCTCTCTTGAAACGTTTTCGAGCCTTTTTCTTTCCTCGTGGATAGCTCTCGCAGTATTTTCTTCAATTTTGAAATCGAGCGTTGCGGAAAAACGAAGCGCACGCAAAATTCTGAGTGCGTCCTCGGAAAATCTCACGTTGGGTTTTCCTACCGCGCGGATTATTCTGTTTTCAATATCGGCTCGTCCGCCGAAAAGGTCGGTATATCCGTCGCGCTCGTTATATGCTATGGCATTAACTGTGAAGTCGCGTCGGGAGAGGTCGTCGGACAGCGCTCTCGTAAAGGAAACACTGGCAGGGTGTCGGTTATCGGTATATTCACCGTCAACACGGTAGGTTGTAACCTCAAAGGGCGCACCGTCTACGATTACAGTAAGAGTTCCGTGCTTTATTCCGGTTTCGACAGTTCTGTCGGCGGAAAAGACCTCTTGCATTTCGTCGGGTGTGGCATCGGTCGTCATATCGTAGTCGCTTGGCATCTCTCCGCGCAAAAAGTCACGGACTGAGCCGCCGACAACGTCTGCTCTGTGTCCGCTTTTGCGAAGCTTTTCTATTATGTATCTTGCGCTCTCCGGCAGGTTCATTTCTCCACCCCCTTTTTTTCTTTTCTACTATATTGTAGCACTTTTTTTCTTATTTGTCAAAGCTATTGACAATTATTTTCGTGTGTTATATAATTATAGCAAACAAAACATTGGAGATAAGCCTATGAAAACCATTGAAGATATTATCAAAGAACGAAATATCCCCGATATTTTCACCTTCAATTCGGAAAAGCCCGTCAAGACACCCGAGGACTTTCTTCGTCGCCGCGAGGAGATGAAAAAGCTTCTTTCGGAGCACGAATACGGCTATATTCCGCCAAAGCCCGACCACCTCAGAGTTGAGGTTGTGAGCGTTGATGCGAAATTCTGTGCAGGAAAGGCTTCTCTCACTAAACTGAACTTCACTGTCACTGTCGGAGAGTGTGAGTTTTCATTCCCCGTTAATGCGGTAATACCAAAGTCGGAGAAAAAGTGCCCCGCTTTCGTTTTTCCTAACTTCCGCCCCGACGTTCCAGACAGATATCTTCCCTCCGAGGAGATAGTCGACAGAGGTTATGCGGTATTCTCCTTTTACAGAAACGATATTACGACTGACAAGGGCTTCAAAAAGGACGGTCTTGCAAAGATATTCAAAAGAAATGAAAGAAAGCTCTCATCCCCCGGAAAGCTCGCACTTTGGGCTTGGGCTGCTATGAGAGTTATGGACTACGTTGAAACTCTCGACACAATAGACAAGGATAACGTTGCAATAGTCGGTCATTCAAGACTTGGCAAAACCGCTCTTCTTGCCGGCGCGTTTGACGAAAGATTTAAGTACGTTATTTCAAACGACTCGGGATTTTCCGGTGCGGCTATTACCCGTGGCAAAGAGGGTGAGCACGCGGCAGACCTTCTCGTTGGCTTTGGACGTCCCGACTGGTTTTGCCCAAGATATCAAAGATATATCACCGACGAGACAAAGCTCCCGCTTGACCAGCACTTTCTTCTTGCACTCATAGCTCCGCGCCACTTAATTGTCGGCTCTGCGGAGGAGGATCTTTGGGCTGACCCTGCAAGTGAATTTCTCGGCGCATACCTTGCAAGCGAGGTTTACGAGAAAATTTATAACACGGACGGTCTTATTCACGAAAACGTAATCCCAACGGCAAAGACGGTGCTTGACAAGGGCAACGTGATGTACCACGTCCGCCACGGTGTTCACTATATGAGCCGTGAGGACTGGCTCGAATACATCGCATACATAGACAAGCACTTGAAATAACATACCCTAAAATAAATGCCATATATGGATTTTTTCCATCATCAGTGGAAAAATAATACTCCAAATATGGCATTTTTCCATTTACAAACATAACGAATAGGTTTAGAATTTAGAAAAGGGGTGATGCAAATGCAGAAAGCAAAAAATATCAAAATCACCGAAGGCTCTATTCTGATCTCGATGATCCGCTACACGATACCGATAATACTCGGTTCGATTTTACAGGTTGCCTTTCACGCTGCTGACCTTATGGTCGTCGGAAAAATGGGAACTAACGCGGACACCGCGGCTGTCGGTGCTATCGGTCCTATCACGACTCTTTTTGTAAACAGCGCCGTTGGTCTTTCTCTCGGCTCAAAAATAATGCTATCGCGAGCTCTTGGAAAAAAAGACGAAAAACGAACGAAGGACATTGTCAACACCTCGATATTAGGCTCTTTTTTCCTCGGAATAATAATTATGCTGGCGGTGCTGATTTTCTCAAAGCCTCTCCTCATTGCTACCGAATGTCCCGAAGCCTGCTTCGATAAGGCGCTTTTATATCTGAGAATATATTCTATCTCTATTCCCTGCATTTTGCTCTACAACTATGCGGCGGCCTTGATTCGTGCCGCGGGCGATTCCGATACTCCGTTTAACTATCTCGTTATCGCAGGAATTACGAACGTTATAATGAACGTTGTCTTTTGCTTTATCCTTGACAACAAGGTTATTGCGGTTGCCATAGCAACGGTTATTTCAGTACTTTTGAAAACAGTGCTTGCATCCGTTTATCTCATTCGTTCTAACGGACCTGTAAGATTTTCGTTCCGTGAGCTTTCTTTTTCAGGCAGAGAGCTTTTACCTATATTAAAGCTCGGTTTGCCGAGTGCATTCAACTCCTCTCTTTACTCGATTTCAAACCTGCAAATGATTACCGAGATAAACTCCTACGGCGAGTTTGCAACCTCGGGAAATGCCGCGGCGTCATCGCTTGAAGGTCTTGTTTCGGCATTTTACGGCGGACTTATGGCGTCGATTACAATTTTCGTTGCGCAAAACCTTGGCGCAGGAAAAAAGGAACGTGTCAAAAAATCCATAATCACAGCGCAGATGCTCGGACTTGTTTCCTCGCTCATTCTCGGTGTTGGCTGTTATCTTTTAGGCGAATTTCTGCTTGGCTTGTATCTTCCCGGAAACGAGCTCGGTATATCATTCGGTATGGTGCGCATGAAGTACCTTATGATATGGCAGTTCGTAAGCTCGATTTTCGGCATTTTCGTCAATGCAATGCAGGCTTTCGGTTACTCTGTCGTTCCTATGATAAACTCGATGATAACCGTACTGCTATTCCGCGTTGTGTGGCTTGAGTGGATATATCCGCCGCTTATTGATAATTACGGACGCAACATAAAATATCTTTATGCGTGCTACACTGTTTCCTGGCTTCTTTCCCTCGTGGTACATACCGTAACCTTTGCTATAATATACAGAAAATACGTCAAGGGAAAACTAAAAAGCCTGTAATGTAAATTAACAAAAATATTTTTCTAAAAACACTTGACAAACAGATTTTGTTCTGCTATAATATAATCCGTCACGGACGCTGGTGTGGCTCAATGGCAGAGCAGCTGATTTGTAATCAGCAGGTTGTTGGTTCGACTCCGATCACCAGCTCCAGGGGGAATTCCCGAGGGGCCAAAGGGGGCAGACTGTAAATCTGTTCTCACTGACTTCGCTGGTCCGAATCCAGCTTCCCCCACCAAAATACAACGGCTCTTTGAGCCGTTGTTTTTTTATCCAAGCCGCAGGCTTGGCATATCA
>JAZNCB010000147.1:0-6634 GCA_046156285.1 Eubacteriales bacterium
GACCTTGATTTCTACGGAGCTCCCGGCATTGCGGTAACCCCCGAGGTTGCGGGAAGCGATGCTAAGGCTACGGTTGAAGTGTTTGTAAAGAATATAAAGGAAAATCAAACTCTCGTTTATACTCTTTTTGACGGAGATAAAAACGAGCTTTCACGTATAGAAACTACCGAAACCAAGGTAGAATTTGAAATCAAAGACGTTCACCTTTGGCACGGTCGCCGTGACCCCTACCTCTACTCCTGCGAGGTTAAAATCGTAGAGAATGACGAAATTCTTGATAACGTATCAACCCGCTTCGGATGCCGCACCTTTAAGATAGACGCAGAGCGCGGATTTATCTTGAACGGTGAGGAATATCCTCTTCGCGGCGTATCTCGCCACCAGGATAGATGGGGAGTAGGAAACGCACTTTCCCCCGAGCATCACAGAGAGGATATCGACCTTATTTGTGAGGTCGGCGCAACAACTATCCGTCTTGCTCACTATCAGCACGATCAGTATTTCTACGACCTTTGCGACGAGCGCGGTCTTGTTATCTGGGCTGAAATTCCTTATATTTCAAGACATATGCCGGGCGGCCGTGAGAATACTATCTCGCAGATGAAGGAGCTCGTATATCAGAATTATAATCACCCCTCTATCGTAGTCTGGGGACTTTCAAACGAAATTTCTATCGCCGGCTCTGACGACGATCTTCTCGACAACCACAGAGTGCTTAACAACCTCGTTCACGAGCTTGATAAAACCCGTCTTACCACAATAGCCGCAGTTTCTATGTGCAAAATGGACGACCCGTATTTGCAGATCCCCGACGTTGTCTCCTATAACCACTACTTCGGTTGGTACGGAGGAGAAACCTCAATGAACGGCCCGTGGTTTGATAAATTCCACGCAATGCACCCGAATATTCCGATAGGAGTTTCCGAGTACGGCTGTGAGGCGCTCAACTGGCACACAAGCACACCCCGTCAGGGTGACTATACAGAGGAATATCAGGCATATTATCACGAGGAGCTTATCAAGCAGCTCTTTACAAGAAAGTACATATGGGCAACTCACGTATGGAATATGTTTGACTTTGGCGCTGACGCACGTGCAGAGGGCGGAGAAAACGGACAGAACCACAAGGGTCTTATAACAATGGACAGAAAGTACAAAAAGGACGCTTTCTTTGCATATAAGGCTTGGCTCGTATCCCCCGAAACAGAACCGTTCGTTCACCTCTCTGGAAAAAGATATATCGACAGAGTAGAGGACGTAACTAAGGTAACTGTATACTCTAACTTACCCGAGGTTGAGCTCTTCGTTAATGGCGAAAGTGTTGGCAAGAAAACTGCCGAGGACCACTTCTTCTACTTCGAGGTTAAGAATGAGGGCGAGAGCAAAATCGTCGCAAAGGCGGGCGAGTGCACCGACGAGGGCACAATCCGCAAGGTCGACGAGATGAATATGGACTATGTCCTTGTAGAAAAGGGCGCCGTACTCAACTGGTTTGACGTAAACGCACCCGAGGGACGCTTCTCGCTTAACGATAAGGTTTCGGATATAATGAAGTCCTTCCGCGGTAAGCTTTGGTTTCTTGGCGTAGGTCTTAAACTCAAAAAGAAGATGAACGCAAACAAAAAGAAGACCGAGGACGGCAAAAAATCCGGCGGATTTGACGTTGACCTCAAAGGTGGCGGTGGAATTATGGAAATGCTCGGCAGCTTCACAATTCTCCGTCTTACAAGTATGCTCGGAATGGTAAACGTCTCGTTTACCAAGGAAGAGCTTCTTAAAATGAACAAAAAGCTCAACAAAATCAGAAAACCTAAAAACAAATGAAAAACAAAAAACTATCTCGGATAAAACCGAGATAGTTTTTTTAATTTTTCTGACTTAAAGCACAGGTCTTTTTACAAACTCTCTTTTTCCGCTTTTCATTGAGCGGTCAATAGCATTCATAATGAAAACGGGAGCAATAAAGCTTTCGTAATCGATAGGCTCGCATTTTCCCGAAAGCATATCGCAAAACTCTGAGAATTCATTATAAAACCAGTCGTTAGTAAAGGGGATATAAGCTCCGTTTGCGCCCTTTTCAGCCATTCTCGAAGCAAAGTAGGCGTGTCTTTTTGTGTAAAGACCTACGCAGTCAAAGTCCTCGTAGTGAAAGAGGACGTGAAGCTGGTCGCCGGAGCGCTCGGTCTGAACCGAGATAGGAAATCTGCCGAATATCTCGCACACCGCATCGACGAGGTGCTCGGAGTAGAAAAAGAAGCCGCCGTACTCGTTATCAAGGTTGTAGGGAGCTCTGACGTAGCCGCCAACCGTCTTTCCACCGACGTCGTTTTTTGCCTCGTCCCTTAATTGCTTTACGAAGCTATCAAGTCTTAACGATGAGCCGCCCGATACGGAAATACCGTTTTCTTTAAGCTCTCTTGCAAGCTCTATTGCCTCGTTTTCATCTATCGTTATAGGTTTGTCTATAAACATTGGGATTTTGCTCTTAATATAAGGCTTTGCGTATTTATAGTGATTGTCACCGTGACGGGCGGTAATGATAAGCCCGTCTATCTTTCCGACAGCATCGGTGTAATTTTCAAGCACGGGAACGCCAAACTCTGCGTTAAGCTTTTTGGCAGCCTCAATATCGTCGCTGTAAATACCAAAAACCTCAACGTCTGAAAACTCTTCCTTTTCCTTTATAAAAGTAAGAAATGCGTCTGCGTGCGAGTTTTCGCATCCAAGTATCGCAATTTTTTTCATATCAAATCTCCAAATTAAAATTTAATGGGAAGTGGGTTTTCTGCGTGAGCGGTCTCGATAACCGAGATAACCGCCGCCGCCATTTCTGCCGTTACGCTCATCTCTCTCTCCTCTGTGAGCTTGTAATAAAGCTCCTCGTAGAGTCTTGCCGTGCCGACGTCAAACGCAGTACCCTCGAACTTGTTTTCTTCGGTATACTTGATAAGCTTCTCACTGCAATAGATAGGATTATACTCCTCATCCTTCAAGAACTCTTCGATAACGGGGCGCTCCGGATTTTCTCCGTCCTTGATATAAACCATCTCGTATGAGCTGATTTTAGACTTCAACGTGCCCTTTGTACCCTGAATTTTTACATTGTAGCCGGAGAATGCATCTATTGATGAAATCTCAATGTCAACGAGAGGTCTGTTTGGTGCCGCGATAAGAATTTTTGCATAATCGTCGGAGTCGCCGCTTGTAAGTGCTGTGTCAAGCTTTGAATATACAACCCTTGCGTTCTTGTCAAAATCAAGGAAGCCAAGTCCCATACCGATAGGGTGAGGGCCTGTGTTGTAAGCTCCGCCGGCACATTTTTTCTGCAAGGTTTGCCAGTCCCAGCGGCGAGAAAATCCGTTGTAGCGAATGCTTATCTGCTTTACGTCGCCAAGCTTTCCCGAATTCATCGTCTCGTACGCAAATTTGTAAAAGGGGGCAAGGAAGGTCTGCTGGAATGCCGCGAGGGTAAGACCTTTATCAGCCGCGAGCTTTATCAGCTCGTTACACTCGCAGCTTGTACGACCGAGCGGCTTTTCAACGAGCACGTTAAAGCCGTGCAAAAGAAGCTCCTTTGTTATGGGGTAGTGCATCTCGGAATAAGAAGCGTTAACCACGAGGTCAATATCGGAAAGCGAGAAAAGCTCCTCGTAGCTTTCAAGTGCCGTGCAGCCGGGATAAATCTCTTCGGAAATGCGACGTCTTCTCTCGTCTGCCTCAACGACGTATTTAACGTTATAGAACTTATTGTCGTCGCTAAGATAATATTTTCCGTGAATATCCTTTCCGCTTCGGCCCTGTCCGATGATGGCAATATTAAGTTTGTTCATTGCAATACTCCTTTATAGATATCTTCTAAGGGTAGTATATAATATTTTTTTTGAAAAGTAAATGGCAAATTCTGCAATTTATATTGCAAAAAGCGAACAAGTGTGTTAAACTATACGTGATGATGGGAGGGGAGAGAAAATGGCAAACGATTACGTATGGACGACCGACCGAATTTTCTTCAAGCACGAAATTTCGGACAACCTGATACCAAACAGCTATTCTATGCACACGCACAATGAATACGAGCTCATCTATTTTTTGGACGGTGACGCCACGCACGTAATAGAGGATAGAAAATACAAGCTGAAAAAAGGCGACCTGATACTTATCCGTCCGTTCACGTATCACTTTATACAGATAGACTCTACGTCAAGATATGAAAGATACGACATACTTTTCGACCCTGTAAAGCATAATATAGAGAGTGTTTTCAAGCTTCAAAAGGATGCTGAGGTTATCGATATGAGGGGCAACGGAATAATAGAAGAGCTTTTTTCAAAATGCGACCTCTATTATAAAAATGCAGATGCCGAAACCTTTGAGAAAATACTCTCGCATCTTCTCTCCGAGCTTTTTTATAATATCAGCATCTTTCCGCAGTCATATTCGGAAAACACAACCCTACTGTCACCGATAATTTCAAAGGCGCTTCGCTACATCAATGAAAATCTTTATACAATTTCTGACGTGTCCGAAATAGCAAATGCGCTTTTTGTCAGTGAAAGCTATCTTTTCCGCCTTTTTGGCAAGGAGCTTCACCAGACCCCGAAAAAATATATTATGGAAAAGCGCCTGCTCCTCGCAAAGAAAATGATTTCCTCAGGAGAAAAGGCCGGTGCTGTGGCAGAGCAGCTTGGATTTGGAGATTACACAACCTTTTACCGCAACTATACCGTACACTTTGGCGTATCGCCAACCGAGAAAAATAAATAAATCAAGCTATCTGCGAGGCGTTTTACTACGCAGATAGCTTTTGTAATTATGGCTTTTACGGTGCTAAGCTACACCTCGGCTAAAATACCCTTGATTTTGTCTGCCGCAAAGAGAAATGCCTCTTCCGCAGAACCGAATACCACGGGATTTTCAAATGCCTTCGTAGCAATACTGTTAAGTCCCGCAAAGTCCATAAGATGCGGCTCAAGCGTCACAAACGTCGGCTTTCCAAGACGCGCATAGTCGGAAAGGATTTCGCGGATTTTTGCTTCACCCATACCGGGAGGCAGGATAGCACCGCTGTAAAGCGCGTCTTTAATGTGGAAGTATTCTATGTAATCTTTAAGCAGGTTGTACGCATAAGGATATGGCTCGTGACCGTCAAGGACAAAGTTGCCCATATCGAATACAACTTTAAGACTGCCGTCAAAGGCTTTGAGAAGTGAGAGCACGTCATCGGGCGACTCACCGTAAATGTTAGCCTCGTTTTCGTGGCAGAGGGTTAGAGAAAACTCGTCCGCCAAACGAAGAAGCTTTGATAGCTTTTCTGTAACCTCGCCGAAAGAATTTTCTCTCGGTGTGTTTTCGGGAATATAGAAGCTGAATACTCTTATATTCTTCGCACCTAAAATGTTTGCGGTGTCAAAGCATCTTTTAGCCTTTTCAATATGCTCGTCAAAATTATCCGAAAGCTTGATTTTTCCGATAGGCGAGCCGATAGCCGAAACACCTATTCCGTACTCATCGAGCATTTTTTTAGCCTCCCCGGCTTCCTTGCTTGTAAGGTCGGCAACGTTTTTAGATAGAAGAAACCTCGGCTCAACGTATTTTATATTGCGGCTTGCAAGCATTTCAAGCTGAACTCTAAAATCAGAGGAATACTCGTCACCAAAGGCAGATAAATAAAACTTTTCCATATCGCTCTCGCTTTCTAAATCTTACTATAATATATTATACAGTATAATTGTCACGTTGTAAATGGTATTAAATGCAGAAAATATTGCAATTTCTGTAATTTCGTGCTCACAGGAAAAAATATATCGAAATTTTTTAGAAAAGGTATTGACAAATGTCTTTCGATAGTGTATAATACCATAGGTATCCTAAGACAGCAGGTTCCGGTAAAAGCGCAAGCTTTCCTGCCGAGGTGAGACGATTATGAAATATTTTTTCTGTTTGTCCTTTCTCGGAGGTAGTCTTGCCTTACGGAAAGGATTTTTTGTTTTAATTTTTATGGAGGTGGAAAAATGCCCAGTAATAAGATTCTTGAAGAGAAGAAACAGGTAGTAGAAGCTCTTGCATCGAAGCTCCAGGCTGCTCAGGCAGGCGTACTTGTAAAGTACGAGGGTATTAAGGTGTCGGAAGATACAGAGCTCCGTACGGCTCTTCGTAAAGCAGGCGTTGAGTATACTGTAATGAAGAATACTCTCACCGGCAGAGCATGTGACGTGGCTGGTTACGCAGATATGAAGCAGTACCTCACAGGTATGACCGCTATCGCAACAAGCGCAACAGACCCCATCGCTCCTGCAAAGATTATGAAGGAATTCGCTGACAAAATCGAGTGCTTTGAAATCAAAGCCGGATTTGTAGACGGCGGCGTTCTTGACAAAGCAGGTGTTGAAGCTCTTGCAGCAACTCCTTCTAAGGAAGTGCTCATTGCAAAGATGATGGGAAGCCTTATGTCTTCACTCTACGGTTTTGCTTATGTTCTTCAGGCAAAAATCGACAAAGAAAACGAAGGTGGCAGCGAGGAAGCTGCAGCCGAGCCCCAAGCAGAGGCTTAATTATCTGCCAATCTCAATAATTTGTAATAATTTTGGAGGAATTTAAAATGAACGAAAAGACAACTCAGATACTCGACCTTGTT
>JAZNCB010000148.1:0-3974 GCA_046156285.1 Eubacteriales bacterium
GTGGTAGTTATGTCCGAGAAGATAGACTGAAACACTATCGGGATAGACTCAAACACTACAAGGATTTTGTGTCTTAAACCTGTCAAACACAGTTCTGCACACCCCAAGCGAACATCATAATTAAATAGCACGCCTGCATAGTTAAATGGATATAATAAACCCCTCCTAAGGGTTAGTTACAGGTTCGATTCCTGTTGCGGGTGCCATAAAACAAAGCCTGCCCTTTGCGGGCAGGCTTTGTTTTATTCTACCCGTCAGAATCGACCTGCTCTGCGAGCGAAAGCGAAGCAGAATCAGGTTCGAAAGATTGCTCCGTCGTTTCCGTGTCGGAAACCTCGCAGGACGGAGCAAATTCCTGTTGCGGGCAGGCTTTGTTTTATTCTACCCGTCAGAATCGTCCCTTGGAAAGGAGAAAATATGGTGCTCGAAAACAAGTTAAGAATATCCGATTCAGCGGAGCTTGCCCGCGAAGAAGAGAGAATAAGCAAAACACGCGCAATAGAGCTTTTTGAAACCGATTTTCTTTCCTCTCTTGCCCCCGGAACGTTTGATGCTCTATCTAAAATACACGCTTTCCTTTTTTCTGATATATACGACTTTGCAGGTCAGATACGGACGGTGAACATAGCAAAGGGAAGCTTGAGATTTGCTCCGCTTATGTACCTCCGTGCCGCGATCGAAAATATCGAAAAAATGCCTCAAAGCACATTCGATGAAATCGTTGAAAAATACGTTGAAATGAATGTGGCTCACCCATTCAGAGAAGGGAACGGACGTTCGACTCGCATTTGGCTTGACCATATACTAAAAAGCGAAATTGGAATGGTTGTGGATTGGAGTCTTGTGGATAAGGAGGATTATCTTCTTGCTATGGAAAGAAGTCCTATCAAAGACGTTGAAATCAAGCATCTTTTAAAAAGCGCTTTGACGGATAAGGTGAACGACCGACAGGTATTTATGAAAGGCATTGACCACAGCTACTATTACGAGGGCTATAACATCTTTAAGGCCGAAGATTTGAAATAATGATTGGGCGGTCGATTTCGGCTGCCTTTTTCGTTCTCGCGCGGCGTGGATACCGCTTTGTGAAACAAACAGCAGGTGGAAAAATGCCTTGATGGTGGAAATTCGTGCCCTCCGCTTATCCTGTTCCCTAAAACCGTGATAGTCTTTAAGAAAGGAGCCGATTTTATGGAAATTTATACGTTTGACAGCCCGTTTAATACTGTTATGAACGTGATATATGCAATTGGTGCAATCGCCTTGGCAGTTCTTTCGTTTTTCATTATTAAATTTTGGATCGCACAAGTTATCGCATATCGAAAGGATAAAATAAGGCTCCCTAAAAGATTGATGGTATTCTTTGCTGTTTTAATATTAGTGCCTTTGATTGCTTCTATCGGACTAGGAAATCTTTTTATTAAAAGCGTTATATACGATACGAATATGAAAAGCGGAGATGCCGAGTATTTTATCGGTGATCCTGTGGTCGTTTCCTACGAAGAGCATTATTATCGTGACAGCTTTATGGGATATAAGGTTGAACTCCTGATGGACGGTCAGACCGTTTCTCCATCTAATTCGTTTTCAAAAGAAATACTTACTCGCCTTCAAGCTGATGAAGAACTCGTCATACAGTACGGAGAAATTAAAAATGACGGGCTTTATGTATGGAGTATAAAAACCCTTCAAGAGTAATACCCGCCGTCGATTATTTGTAATTTCTTTACTTTTTGAAGCTATTTTTCAATAATATCTTTACTTTTTGCAAATAATATGCTATAATAAGTAAAGAAAACGGAGGGCGATATGTATTCTTATGATGGTTTAAATAGCCTGCTCAAGGCAAAGGGCATAAAAAAATCCGAGCTTACGAGGGAACTTGGTATATCTTCCCGCACGATTGCCAAAATCGGCAAAGGCGAAAAAATAGCGGATAACGTCCTTCTTCGCCTGTGTGAGTTTTTTGGTTGTGAGAAAGGAGATATTATCACTGTAGCTTGCGAAAATGCAACGTTGCAACGCTTGCGAGAAGAAAAAAATGCCAGAATCAGCGGCGGTATTTATCACGAAACACAAGTGCGCCTTACCTATAATTCCAACAGGATTGAAGGTAGCAGGCTTTCAGAGGATCAGACCCGTTTGATCTTTGAAACGAATACTATTGGTTCCGACGTAGGCGTTCCGGTTGACGATATTATCGAGACGGCAAACCACTTTCGTGCCATTGATTATGTAATAGACAAAGCGGAGGAGCAGCTTACAGAGGAGATCATAAAAGCATTACACAAGCTATTAAAAACAGGAACGAAGGATTCCTATATCCCGTGGTTTAACGTAGGTGAATACAAATCCAAGCCTAATGTTGTGGGCGGTGCGGAAACAACGCCGCCGTCCAAGGTTGCGGGAGAAATGAAGAAGCTCCTCGCCGAGTATTCTGAAATAGACGGGGTATCCGTTCGTGATATTATCAAGCTTCATCACGATTTTGAAAAGATCCATCCATTTCAAGACGGTAACGGTAGAGTCGGACGCCTGATTGCCTTCAAGGAATGCTTGCGGTTCAATATCGTACCGTTTATTATTGAGGACAGCAAAAAGATGTTCTATTATCGCGGACTAAAGGAATGGGATAACGAGCAGGGCTTTCTTGTCGAGACCTGCCTTGACGGTCAGGATGCTTACAAAGCGCTTTTGAATTATTTCGGCATCGAATACAATGAATGATCTTTCCGCAAGGCGGATATCCCGCTTCGCGAAGCTGTCGGGCAGGTCGGATAGACGTGCGTCCGCGGCTCTATCATATTTTATCTGTATCAAAACCGCAAAGCCGCCCTTTTTCGTGTTGACAAGGCGCGGCTTTTGTGATATAATTATGACGATGAAAAAGTCGCGCCGAATGCTGTAAGGCAGGGGGCGTGTTAAATTATCGCGGGAAACCGAGCGATAAATGCAAACTAAAGTTTACAAAAAGGAGAGGAAAGTGGAATTCAGCAAGATCATAACCGTGGACTTCGCGAGGAGCGAGGGAAAGATCAAGCCTCTCGGAGGTCTTAATGCGGGTCCTATGCTTTTTGCCTGCGGCAGGGAATACGACCTGACCGAGGATTACCGCTCTATGAATATACCCGTCGTCAGACTTGCCGACGTTGATCCTCCCTACGGCAAGAATCAGCTCGTGGACGTTCATTGCATCTTCCCCGACTTCGATGCCGATCCCGAGGCGCCCGAGTCCTACAACTTCACCGAGACCGACAAATATATTGCCGCCGTCCGTGACGCGGGTGCGGAGCCCGTTTTGCGACTCGGCGAATCCCCCGATCGCTACGCCCGCAAGCTCTACGTTAAGCCGCCCCGTGATCTCGATAAGTGGGCGAGCGTCTGCGAGCACATAATTATGCATTACAACGAGGGTTTTGCCGACGGCTACAAGTGGAAGCTCCGCCACGTTGAGATATGGGATCTGCCCGAGCTTGAATGCGGCTTCGTCGGCGAGGCTGCCGAGCTCTTCGAGCTCTACGCCAATGTATCGGCAAGGCTTAAGAGCCGCTTCCCGAAGCTCAAGATCGGCGGCTACGGCTCGCTCGGCTTCAAGGGGCTGAACCGTCTCGACGCCTCCGAGGTATACGAGAATTCCATCGCCTACGCCGAGAATTTCCTTGCCTATCAGAAATCGGCGGGCGGCGTGGTGGACTTCTTCACCTGGTATTGCTTCGCCGATTCCCCCGAGGAGCTCGCCCTCCACGCGAGATACGCAAGGAGCGTCCTTGACGGACAGGGCTTCAAGCGAACGGCGAGCCACGTCGTCGGCTTCAATATGGAGACGGCAAGGGCGGGGGTGTACCGAGGCTATGCGGCGGATCTTCTCGCCTCGCTTATCGTCGCTCAGCGCAGCGGGATCGAGATGCTTATCTTCGAGGACGCCCGCCCGTTCGGTGAGCAAAATTCGCTTTATACCCTTGACGCCGACGGGG
>JAZNCB010000149.1:0-11064 GCA_046156285.1 Eubacteriales bacterium
GGTAAAATTGCTAAGGCAATCAGGCAAATAATGAAAGCCGCTGCGAACACGTGTAACAAGCACGTAACAGTTGAAATCAAGTGATTTTCTATCCTTGGGCAAACTATGCCCAAGGATACTTTTTTAATTACGAGGACAAGAAAATGAAAAAATATATAATGTCGTTTGACCAAGGCACGACAAGCTCCCGCTGTATTCTTTTTGACAAGGCGGGAAACATTCAAAGCATGGTGCAAAGAGAGTTTGCCCAGATTTTTCCGCAGGACGGTTGGGTTGAGCACGACCCTATGACCATCTGGTCAACCGAGATAGCCTCCGCGACCGAAGCGCTTATGAAAATCGGCGCAAGCTGGGACGAGGTATACGGAATAGGTATAACAAACCAGAGAGAAACCACAATTCTTTGGGACAGGCAGACGGGCACACCCATATACAACGCAATAGTATGGCAATGCAGAAGAACTGCCGATTATTGCCGTGAGCTATCCGAGATGGGATATGGAAAGCTTATCAAGGAAAAGACGGGACTTATTATAGACCCCTACTTCTCTGCCACAAAGGTCAAATGGATACTCGATAACGTACCCGGGGCAAGAGAAAAGGCAGAGAGAGGCGAGATTTGCTTTGGCACGGTTGACTCCTGGCTTATCTACAATCTCACGGGCGGAAAGGTGCACGCGACCGACTACTCTAATGCCTCGCGCACAATGCTTTTCAATATAAAAACACTATCGTGGGACGAGGAGCTTCTTAAATTATTTAATATTCCAAAGGAGGTTTTACCCGAGGTTTTGCCCTCTGCTTCCCTCTTTGGATATACCGACCCGAAAATTGTCGGAGCTTCTGTTGCTATCGGCGGTGTTCTCGGTGACCAGCAAGCCGCTCTTTTCGGTCAATGCTGTTTTGAGCGCGGCGAGGTTAAAAACACCTACGGCACGGGCGCATTTTTACTTATGAACACGGGCAGCGAGCCGTATATCACGGACGACGGACTTCTTACGACGGTTGCGTGGGGTATCGGCAATGAGGTTACCTATGCGCTTGAAGGCTCGGTTTTTGCTTGCGGTGCCGCTATTCAGTGGCTTCGTGACGGCCTCGGAATAATAAATTCTGCAAAGGAAAGCGAAGAATTGGCAAAAGAGGTTTCGGACTCTGCCGGTGTTGTTGTCGTTCCTGCTTTTCAGGGACTTGGTGCTCCTGTTTGGGATTCATATGCAAGGGGTATGATTATAGGGCTTACACGCGCAACGACGAAAAATCATATTATAAGAGCAACTCTTGAATCTATTGCGTATCAAACGTCTGACGTCATTTCTCTTATGGAAAAAGTCACGAAAATTGCCGCAAATCCCTTAAAGGTTGACGGCGGTGCGTGCGCTAACAACCTGCTTCTCGAATTTCAGGCAGACGTGCAGAATATAATCATCGAAAGACCGCTTTGCATTGAAACAACGGCTCTTGGTGCGGCATTTGTTTGCGGTCTCACTCTCGGCATTTACTCATCTATGGAAGACATAAAGAAATGCCGCAAAATTGACAAAGAATTTCTACCGAAATCCGACGAAAATTGGAGAGAGTCTCACATCAACCTTTGGAAGAAGGCGGTTTCGAGAACGCTGAAATGGATTTCGGATTAAAAGCTTTGAAAATAGTAACTAATTCGTTTTTTTCTATTGACAAATCCGAAAAAAAGTGGTAGAATAATACCGTTGCTGGTGTGGCTCAGTTGGTAGAGCAGTTGATTCGTAATCAACAGGTCACCGGTTCAAGTCCGGTCACCAGCTCCATACGGTAATATACCACAAGAAGAGAGAACCTTACGGTTCTCTTTTTTTGAGAAAAAGGAGGAAAGTATGGACCTTTGTAACCTATCCGTCATAAAATCCCTTATGAGCGAAGCAGGTATCACCTTTCGCAAGGATTACGGACAGAACTTTCTTATTAACAGAATAATTCCCGAGGATATTGCGGATAACTGTACAGACACTGCGGATTCGTTGATACTTGAAATCGGCCCCGGTATCGGTTGTCTTACGCAGGAGCTTGCTTTAAGATACAAGAAGGTCGTTGCAGTTGAAATCGACCGCGGTCTCATTCCCATTCTTGAAAAAACGCTTGCCGAATATGACAACGTGACGGTAATCAACGAGGATATACTGAACGTTGATATTGCGGAGTTAATTGATAAATATTCTGACGGACTTCCCGTTTCGGTTTGCGCTAATCTCCCCTACTACATAACGACACCGATACTTATGCATCTGGTTGAATCGGGTGCAAGGTTTTCATCTATCACGGTAATGGTGCAAAACGAGGTAGCCGCAAGGCTTACCGCAAAGGCGGGCTCTTCCGACTACGGCGCTATTACCGCGGTGCTTGGTTACTACGGTGATGTGAAGCGACTTTTCAAGGTTTCGGCAGGCTCTTTTATTCCTGCTCCCAAGGTTGACAGCGCAGTTATAAGAATAGACCTTTATAGAGAAAAGAAGTATTTTCCGAAGAGTGAAAAGCTCTTCCGCGACCTTATAAAAGCGGGATTTGAGATGCGCAGAAAAACGCTCGTGAATGCCATAAGTGCAAAACTGCCCGAATTTAACAAGGAAATTATAACAAAAGTATTGGTTTCGCTCGACTTTCCCGAAACCGTTCGAGGTGAAAGACTTTCTACTGAGGATTTTGTAAAGCTCTCGGATTTGCTTTTTGATAAACGCAACTAAAAATAAAAACGAGATAGAAAATACGGCAAAAAATCCGTAAAATCTACCTCGTTTTTTTGTTGCTTTACTCAGCCTTTTTATTGGGGTTGGGCAAGTCAAGAACATCCTTTTGCGGTCTTATAAGCCACTGCCCGTTTGTAAAATCCGGTATTGCCTGCGGTGCTCCGCCCTGTGCTACCGAATCCTCGGAAAGTGCCGTAATGCACATCCATGCTGCCGCATCGTAAACGTCAACCGGCATTTCCTCACCGTTTGCAAGAGCCTTAAAAAACTCCTTGAATTCGATATAGTCCATACCGCCGTGACCTGATGCTTTCGCTTCTGGTGTTATATTTCTTCTTACCTCGTGAAGATAGTCGATATACTTATCGGTGTTTTTGCAGTTTCCCCAATACTCGTGGATATCGCACTCACCCTCAATAGCTATCATCTCGGATTCCTTATATGCCGCACCCTTTGTTCCACGAACGGTGAACTCTCTTGAATAGAATTTCGGGAGGGTGGTATCAAGGGTAAGCGTAATAGTTTCTCCTCCTGCGCAGGTGATAATAGTGCTTACTATATCGCCCTGCTTAAAATCTGCTCCGACAAGCGATTTATCGGGATTTGCTTCTGTCTTTGAAAATTCTTTAAGACCTGCGCTCTTTGAAGCTACCGAAACAAGCGAGAGCATTCTGTTTCCGCGGTTGATATTAAGAATTTTTGCAATAGGTCCAAGCTCGTGAGTTGGGTAATTATCGCAATTTCTTGTCTTATAGTTACGAAGTCTGTAATGACGGATAACGTTACCCGCAATTATCTCATCACGAAGGTCGTGGCTGTATGCACCGTGGCAATGAACGATTTCTCCAAGCTTTCCTGCTCTGACAAGCGCCATTGTTAAAAGCTCGAATTTGTCGTAGCAGCAGTTTTCCATAAGCATAAACGGGGATTTTGTTTCCTCATATGTTCTTACAAGACTCCAACAGTCCTCGATAGAGTATGCTCCGCCAACCTCCATACCTACTGCCTTGCCGGCCTTCATTGCATCTATTGCTATTGGAATATGAGATTCCCAAGCGGTAGTTACGAATACGACATCAACGTCATCTCTTTTAAGTATTTCTTTATAGTCGGTATATCCGTCGGGAATTACTCCGCGAAGCTCCTCAACGCGCTTTTTTGCTTCCTCTACCCTATCCTCGTAAAGATCGCAAACTGCTACGATATCCGCTTCGGAGCAACACGAAATCGTTCTCAAAAGATAATATCCGCGCTGTCCTACTCCGACAACGCCAACTCTGAACCTTTTAGCCTTGTTTTCCATATAAAATCCTCTCAATACATATATTGACATTAAAATATTACTGTGATATAATTATTTTAACACATCAAAAATTATATGTATATACCATTTTTAATTACTTTTATATAATTTCTTATACAGGACTGTAAAATGATAGGATTAAAGGCTAAAAATTCACTTTCTATATCTTCCCTGATAACCTTTTTCAGACACATACACAACTATTTCTTTCACGGAGAGTCTCATAATTTTTACGAGGTTGTGTTCGTTTTATCCGGCGAGGTCGGTATAACCGCGGGAAAAAACGTATTCGTACTCAAAGCAGGAGAATTTACCCTGCACCAGCCAAGCGAGTTTCACGCAATATGGGAAGAGGGCAACTCAAACCCGGAAATTATAGTTTTCTCTTTTTCTGCAAGCTCGTTCCCCTCTGTCACCGATAAAATTTTCACCCTGACGAGCGAAGCACTGGAAGAGCTTAAAGAAAACTTTGAATATTCAAGGCGGATTTTCGGTTTTCGAAGAAACGAGAGCTTTGACCACATTCTGCCCGGTATGGAAAACGAAGCTTCGATATTCACAAAAAAAATGGAAATCTTTTTGTCCGAAAATCTCGGCAAAAACGCGAGATTTGACAGCTCCTACCCAAGCCAGAACTCTACCCTTTTTGCGAATATTCTCTCAACTATGGAAAAAAACATTTCCGCCTCGCTTTCAGTAAAGGAAATTGCAAGGCTGTGCGGTGTCAGTATCCCGACACTCGAAAAAACAGTGTATAAATTTCTCGGCTACGGTGCTATCACCCACTATAACATATTAAAGCTCCAAAGGGCTCACACGATGCTTATTTCAGGCACGAGCATAAAGGAAACCGCCCTCTCGCTCGGATATCTTAATCAAAACTATTTCAGTGCAAGATTCAAAAAGTATTTTGGCTATCCGCCCTCTTCGGTTAAAAACATAAATTCGGAGGCATAAAATGGAAAACAACTACGCAAAATCAACTCTATATCTTCTTAAAGGTATTGGCGCAGGTTTTTTCGCCCTTTTCATAAAACAGTTTACCGCATTTATAACCCTCTCGTTTTATATGAATGAGAGCATTCTCGATGAAATACCGAATTTCGCTTTGTGCATAGTTATCTTCATATCCTCACTTTTCATATACAGCTCTGCTTTTCGCGTTGTTTTCTATTTTGACAGACCTATGTCAGAGGAGCATATTGCGCTTTGCCACGAAAACGCTGGGAAAATAACGAAGAAAGAGTTGTTTTTGAATAAATATTTCGTTTTCGAGGCAATCGGTGCGGCTTTCATTTCCTCTCTTTTTGCTTTGCTTGGCTCGGCTTTCGAAATTGCAGGAATGTTTTATTTTAGGGACGGAAGGTCAGCCTATTCAAGCGGTTTTATACCCTTTATCGTAACTCTCGCAATTACTCTTTTAATCTCTTTCTCGGCAAGATACGAGGCTACTCGTTGGTGGGAGCGACTCGAAAGAGAAAAATCGCTTGATGACGTTACCAAAAAATCTAAAATTATATTTCGCACATTTGCAACTATTTTTATATACCCGATAGCAACCCCATTTCTTCCCTTGTTCGCTTTTATGATTATAACGCTTTTCAGGACTATACCTTTATTTGTGGGTGCGCCGCTTTTAGTAGGTTTTGTCGTTGCTTTAATCTTTTTGATAATTCTTGCAAGGTATATAATTACAATTAGAATAAGAAAAGATTTTTATAAGAAAACGAAAGATATCGTACGTCAACGCGGATATGAAATTTCTGAGATAGAAAACCCGTACATTTCTCTTCTCTCATCAAAAAAGAAGTGCGTTTTCACTATCAAAACAAAAAAGGCGACCTTCAACTGTGTGGTTTTAGGTCGCGTAAGGCGCGGTATTCCAATATGCTTCACCTCAGAAAGTCACGGCTTTTTCCGCCATAGGATAGGTACTAAAAAGCATAATATTACCTTCGAAAAGCACTTCGAATACGGCATATCCGGCGAGGGAAAGAAAATTCTCATAATTTCCCCCTCACCCAAGCACGCATTTATTATAGACCCCGAAGCAACGAAAGAAAAACGTCTTTATAACTCTGATAAGCTTTGGGATTTCGTAGCCTATGAGGGCGAGGCATTTATATCCGCTCTCGACAGAGAATCGCTTGGAAAATACTCTTCCGTTGCAGAAAGCGATGATATAAAGATACCCCGACCTATAAACTTCAAATTTTAATGCTTTAATTTGTAGGTTATTCGTCTTATTATCTCAAAGGGCACGACGCTTGATGCGAGGGCGATAACTAAAATCAACTCGTGTATTCTGAGAGGTGTTGTTCTGAATAAACTTCCGCCAAAGTATATCATTAAAATCTGTATTACGGCAATAAGTAAGATTATTGCTATAAAAAGTCTGTTTTTTCTGATATTTGATAAAATCCAGAGGCGCTCGCACCTTGCACCGAAGCAATTAAATATTCCTGCAAATATGAAGAGTGCGTAAAAGGCGCTCATAAACACCGTATCACTTCTCGAAAAGACCCCGCCGAAGAGATTGTGCGTCAAAAACATAATGCAAAGCACAAGGGTATACGCCCCAACCCACACTATCTGGTGAAGCATTTCGTGTGTGAGTATTGGCTCTCCCCTTTTCTTAGGCTTTTCTTTCATATAATATTCAAGCGGAGCTTCTCCCGAAAACGCAAGTCCGCCAAGGGTATCCATAATTATATTTACCCAAAGCATTTGTATTATGGTTATCGGGCTATCTATACCGAGGAACTGACCGACAAGAGATACTCCGCACGCAACGAGGTTCATCACCAGCTGAAAGGTGATGAACTTTCTTATTGACTTGAATATAGTTCTTCCGTAAAGAATAGTTCGGTTTATTGAAAGAAAGCTATTATCAAGCAGAATAACGTCTCCCGCACCCTTGGCTATATCCTGCCCGTTACCCATTGCAAAACCGACGTCGGCAAGCTTTAATGAGGGGGCATCGTTAATTCCGTCGCCCGTCATTCCAACGACCAAATCGAGCTCTTGGGAGAGCTTTACAAGCCTGCTTTTATCCTGCGGCAAGGCTCTTGCAAGCACGCACAGCTTAGGAAGCAAAGCTTTTATCTCACCGTCACTCATATGCGAGAGCTCCTCTGAGGTTAAGACTACTCCGCCCTCACGCATAATTGCGCACTCTGCTGCTATTGCGGTAGCAGTTTCCCTGCCGTCGCCCGTAAGCATTACCACCTGCACTCCTGCGCGCTTTACTCCCTCGACAGACT
The DNA here is from genome assembly GCA_046156285.1 of Eubacteriales bacterium. Classification (GTDB taxonomy): domain Bacteria; phylum Bacillota; class Clostridia; order Oscillospirales; family CAG-272; genus UBA1740. Next base: position 7,287 of record JAZNCB010000149.1, read on the forward strand.
CGCGCACTCCACGTCTTATTTTATCCTTTAAGACTAAAAGCGCAACGAAGGTCAGCACACCTATCCCCTCTTCCTTTATAGCAACCGCTATTACTCGGTTTCCGCTTTTTGCAAGCTCGGTATATTTTCCCTCCACCACACCTCGCAAAAGCTCTTTTTTCTCACCGTCAGAGCCGAGCGCATATTTTGAACGAGCGATTATAATTTCGGGTGCACCCTTTATAATTTCGTCGCCGCATTTTAATTTTACTGCGGAGTATTTTTTCTCGCTCGTAAAGGGGATTTTTTCTACTATCTCCTCTTTTGGTATTTGCTCGGACTTAAAAAAGCTTGCTATTGCTCTATCCGTTCCGTTTCCACCAACAACGTTACCAAGCGAAATCACCGCTTCGGTATTATATTTTGCGTTTTTACAAAGAACGTCGTATATTCTTTTCGATTTTTTGACGGCGGATATGCTTTTGTACTGCGTATCCTGCGTTATAATGCCGTCACATTCAAGTCTGCCCGTCGTGAGTGTTCCCGTCTTGTCGGTAAACAGTATGTTCATTGAGCCTGCCGTTTCAATGCCCACGAGCTTTTTGACAAGAACTCCGTCGCGCAGCATTTTTTTCATATTTGCCGACAGAACCACCGTAATCATCATAGGCAGTCCCTCCGGGGCGGCAACAACGACTACCGTAATCATAAGAGTCAAGGCGTGTATGAGCGTTGAAAATAGAAGCTTTGTGTCCTTAACCGAGGCTAAAATCTTATCCCATACAAATCCGTTATCTGCAACGAGGGTGTTGAATAAATACGTAAGTGCAACAACCACCGCCATAACATAGCCGATTTTGCTTATTTGAGATGCAAAGTGCGCAAGTCTGAGCTTTAATGGGCTCTCACGGGTTTCACTCTGTACCTCGCGCGCCACCATACCGTAATACGTAGAAGCGCCTACGCGCTTGACAAGCATCACACCCTCGCCGCTCGTTATAATCGTGCCACGAAAAAGCTCCGCGCTGTTTGATAGCTCCCACTTATCCGAGGCTCTTCCCGGAGCTTTCCCAGCCTCACGGCTTTCGCCGTTGAGGGCGGACTGATCTACCTTTATTTTACCCGATATAATATATCCGTCCGCGCCTATTTTTTCCCCTGCTGAAAGATACACAACGTCACCGACAACAAGCTCGTCGACTGAAATTTCATAGATATCGCCATCGCGCAAAACCCGTACCCGTCCGAATGCTCCGTCCTCCTGCATTTTCAAAAATGCTCGCTCGCTTCCGTATTCGGAAATCGTGGAAACCGTCGTGGCGATAAGTATCGCAGATACTATTCCAAAAACCTCAAACAAGTCGCACCGTCCGAGAGTTAAAGCCACTTCTAAAACCACGGCAAAAATCAATACCTTTATTATCGGGTCGGAAAGATTTTCAAAAAAGCGCCTGAAAAATCCCTTTGTTTTCTCTTTCGAAAGCGAATTATCACCGTATTTTTCACGCGAGGCTAAAACCTCAGCAGAGCTCAAACCAAAAATCCCCTTTTTCATCTTTTTTTAGTTACCGTCCTTTTACGTAATTAATTAATTATATGAAAGAGGAGAATAGTAAAGACCGCCGACAGACAAATTTCTGTCGGCGGTCTTTCTGATTATGAAGTACCCGCGAGGCCGTGTAAGGCAATTTTTAACCCTGTTTGTACAGGTGGGTGTTCTCTCTGTTACTTTGCGCTTCCAACATCCGTTTGGTGAGGGTCAAAGACAGCTCACGACGGGAGGCCTGCATCCCATAACAGAAGTCCAAACTCCCGATAAATGTGTGTAGGTCCAAATATCACAATATCACGCACCACGCAGGAGGAAAATCATAGGTATATTAGTTTGCGTCGTAGTCGATTTCGTTAAAGAAAAGATCGTTGAAATAATCCTCTGCCTTTTCAAACTCCTCGTCGTCCTCGATGCTTTCAAGGATGATGTCGTCTCCATCCTCGGTAACGCGGAGGATAACGTATTCGTCACTCTCCTCATCAGCGGGTGTAAGCGCAAAATAACGCTTGCCGTCGATATCTGCGTTTGCGAGAAGTTCAAAATCCTTTTCCTCGCCGGTTTCCTCGTCTGTGAGAGTGAAAATCGGAGCTTCATCAAGCTCTTCTACGTTCATATTTTCGTTGTTCATTGTTAAGTCTCCTATCAGATTTGTTGATTATATTGTATTATATTATCGCTTTTTTGTCAAGTGAAATTTATAGCAAATCGGTTAAAATTGTGTTACTGACGTAAAAACCTTTTTCGGTAAGTGAAAAGCGGTTGTCCGATAGATTCGCGTATCCTGACTTGATATAAAATTCAATTTTTTCCTCGCGCCCCCGCATAAAATCTACACCGAAGCGGCTTTTATATTCGGAAAGGTCAACTCCCGCGCTAAGCCGCAAGGCGAGCATAGCAAACTCGTACATTTCGTCCTCTCGCGTTAGAGAGCCTTTCGTAATATCCTTTCCCAAATCCGCTGACAAATATTCATCAAGCGCTCTAAAATTTCCGTATCTTGCTCCACCGTAATATGAATATGCGCTGACTCCGACACCTATGTATTCGTCGTCCTGCCAATATTTAAGATTATGCTTTGACTCAAAGCCCTGCTTTGAAAAGTTTGAAATTTCATAATGCCCGTAGCCTGCTTTTTGAAGCTTCTCGCACGCGGTATAATACATGTCGCACTCCTCGTCCTCTGTGGGAAAAACGTAGGAATCTCGGTTTTCATAAAGGGGTGTTTTCTCCTCTAAAATCAAGCCGTACGATGACACGTGATTTGGTGAAAGGCTTATCACCGCGTCAAGTGTTTTTTCAAAGCTTTCTTTCGTTTGGCTCGGAATTCCGTACATAAGGTCGAGAGAAATATTGTCAATTCCGACGGAATGTGCGTCATCATAGGCTGAGAGAAAATCCTCGTACGTATGTATTCTGCCAAGGTTTTTCAGCTCATTTTCGTGAATTGTTTGAAGTCCGATGCTTATTCGGTTAACTCCGAGAGACTTGAATGCCGAAAGCTTTTCATGCGTTGCGGTTTTAGGATTTACCTCCAAGGTGAACTCATAATTTTCGGAAAGTGAAAAGGTATTATGAATTTCCGAGGTTATTCTTTCAAGCTCTCCCGGCGTAAGAAGCGACGGTGTGCCGCCTCCGAAAAAGACCGTATCGACCTCTGTTTTTCTCTCTTTTTTATAGGACGATATCTCTACTATAAGCTTATTTATATAAGCCTTGCGAGCCTCTTTGGAGAGTGTGGAATAGGAGCAGAAATCGCAGTAATTGCATTTTCTTATGCAAAATGGGATATGGACGTAAAGTCCTACTTTATCAGCTCTCATCGTCAAGGCGCAATACTGCCATAAATGCTTCGGGAGTAACCTCTACGCTACCAAGCTTACGCATCTTCTTTTTACCCTCTTTTTGCTTTTCAAGCAGCTTTTTCTTTCTCGTAATATCGCCGCCGTAGCACTTTGCAAGGACGTCCTTTCGCATTGCCTTTACGGTTTCTCTTGCGATAATCTTCGAGCCTATTGTTGCCTGGATCGGAATTTCAAAGAGCTGGCGAGGAATGTTTTCTTTAAGCTTTTCCGCAATTTTTCTCGCTCTCGTATATGCTCTGTCCTCAAAGACGATAAAGGAAAGCGCATCTACAACCTCACCGTTAAGCATAAAGTCAAGCTTGACAAGCTTAGAGGGCTTGTATCCTTTAAGCTCATAATCGAGTGACGCAAGTCGGAGGCCAAGCGGTCTTAGGAAGACAACTGG
>JAZNCB010000150.1:0-3727 GCA_046156285.1 Eubacteriales bacterium
GGTGAGCGTGCTCGATATGTGAGTTGTCGGTTCTCGAATGAATGATGCCGGTCGTTCCGGGAAGGTCGAGCGCATCTGTTTCGCGAAGCAAAACTTCAAGGTCGCCAAGCACCTTTCTTATATAAAGCTTGCCCTCGTGAATGGTTACGATACCGGTTGAAAAACCGCCGTCTGTATGCTCGGTTTTCTGAATCATATCGATAAGTATCGGCGCAGCTCTTTTAGTGCCCGAATAACCTGCTATAACGCACATAATCGTGCCTCCTTATATATAATATCAAGCCAATTATAGCATAGCAGGAATGCTATGTCAAGGTAAAATCGGATACTTTTTTAGCAATTTTAGACAATAAAAAACTGCGCCATTAATTAGCGCAGTTAACGTTTTAGCTTTCCATTTGCTTTCCAAGGAATATTCCGGCGGTTTGAATAAGCTTTGACTCGATAGTGTCGGAAATTTTGTCGTTTATTGCCGTATCGTATTGCCAGCCCGACATAATACAACCGACTATATCTCCCTCGGCAAGTATCGGCATAGCGCAGCTGACGTAGTGAGCACCGTCGTCGGTCAAGGGTATAGTTTCTCTGCCTGCACCTCTGACGTAAAGTGCGCGCGCGTCGATTATTTCTTCCAGAGAGTGAGAAATCTTTCTATCCATATACTCTCGCTTCGAAGCACCCGACACTGAGATTATAGCGTCTCTGTCACATATAAAAATCGGCATTCCTGCGGTTTTTTGTAAGGTTTCCGCATATTCTGCGGCAAAGCTTTGAAGCTCGCCCATCGGGGAATATTTTTTGAAAATTACCTCGCCGTTTCTGTCGGTATAAATTTCAAGGGGGTCGCCCTCGCGAATGCGCATTGTGCGACGAATTTCCTTTGGTATAACGACGCGGCCGAGGTCATCGATGCGTCTTACAATTCCAGTAGCTTTCATATATATAAAAATCTCCTTTTACTTTGGGTTGTTGTTAGTATTTGTTAAGTATGGAGATTTATACTCCGCATTTTGCTCAATTAATAATTGAATTGCTTTGTATTTTCAAGCAAAATTTTATTGATTTTTCAATTATTATTTGTTATAATTAATACAGAATTAAGAAAAAGGGGGCTTTTTTATGAACCTTACCTTAATAGGCAGCCGAATAAAAGAACTAAGGATAAAGTCGGGGCTTACGCAAAGCGAGCTTGCGAATGTACTCTCGGTAAGCTTTCAGGCGGTATCGAGCTGGGAGCGCGGAATTGCGCCGCCCGATATTGAAAATTTAATGAAAATAGCAAAGCATTTCGGAGTGCTTATAGATACACTTTTGTCGCCTGTGTCGCAAGACCTTTATTTAGGCATAGACGGCGGCGGAACGAAAACTGAGTTTATCGTACTGACGAGCTCGGGAGAGGTTCTTGCAAGAGTTTTGAGGTCGGGAACAAACCCTAACGATATAGGACTTACAAAAACGGAGGAAATACTTTCTTCGGGAATTGATGAGCTTCTTGTAAAATACCCGACCGTGAAAAGCATTTTTGCCGGAATTTCGGGTGTCACAGTTGGCGGATATAAGGAAAAACTCAAATCTGCTCTGAAAAAGCTCTATCCAAAAATAAAAATTCAGGTAATCGGCGATATTTTCAATCTTTTTGCGCTTCGAGACGAGGTCAATATGGCGGTTATCTCAGGTACAGGCTCTGTTGTTTTTTGCAAGAGCGAGGACGGATACCGCAGAATTGGCGGTTGGGGACATCTTTTTGACTTTGCGGGTAGTGCTTACGATATTGGTAGAGCTGCAGTGCGCATAGCTCTTGCAGAAGAGGATTTTGGAAAAGGAAAATCTTATATTCGTGAGCTCCTTATCAAAAAATTCAATACCACAACTGTGTGGGAGAAGATTGACGAGCTTTACAGTGGCGGTAAATCAAGTGTTGCAAGCCTTGCACCGTTGGTATTTCTGGCATATGCCGCAGGTGACGACACCGCTATTCAGATTATAGACGAGAATGCAAAGGCGCTCGCCGAGCTATTGAATACCGGCAAGGAGCGCTACTGCGGCGGTAATTATGCCATTGCAAGCGGCGGTGTTTTTCTAAACAATTTTGAGATAATGAAAAAGCATATTTCAAAATATACCACAGTTTCAATTCTTAAAAGCACGCTCCCTCCGATTTTCGGAGCGGCAAAAAATGCGTGCCGCCTTGCAGGTGACGAGATGCAGGCAGATTTCTATGAAAATTTCAAAAAAAGCTATGGAGATAAAAAATGAACACACCAAAGACCGAAATGAGAAATAAGGACAGTATGAATTTTGCCGAGCTTTCAACGGTGGATATGGCAAAGCTCGTTATTAAGGCGAATTACGATGCAGTTTTGGCTTGTGAGAATGCTGCGGAGAATATTGCGCTTGCCATTGAGGCTATTGCAAAAGCTTTCGAAAAGGGCGGCAGACTTTTCTATATCGGTGCCGGCACTTCGGGCAGACTTGGTATAGCTGATGCGGCAGAATGTCCGCCAACATTTGGTGTTCCGCACGGTCAGGTTGTTGGAATTATCGCAGGCGGAAACGAGAGAGTGTTCAAAGCAGGCGAGAATGAAGAGGATAAATACGAGTGCGGTGCTCTCGCAATTTCGGAGCGCAATATTTCCGAGTGCGACGTTGTTGTTGGAATAAGCGCTGCCGGCAATGCCGCATATGTCATAGGTGCACTTGACGAGGCAAAACGGCGCGGAGCTTGTACTGTTGCTATCTCATCAAACGAAGACACAAAGGTTTTGTGCACCGCTGATATTCCGATTTTCACCGATACGGGAGCTGAGGTGCTGACAGGTTCAACAAGACTTAAAGCAGGTACTGCACAGAAAATAGTACTCAACACACTCTCAACCTGCGCTATGGCTAAAACGGGAAAGATTTATGAGAATATGATGATAAACCTCGCCCCCTCAAATGAGAAATTAAAGCGCCGCGTTATCAGAATAGTGACCGAGATACTCTCCTGCGATGAGGATAGAGCGGTCGAGCTTCTTTCGGCGAACAATTGGAGCATTAAGGAAGCAATTTTAGCTTCGAAGGAGTAAATATGGCTAAATATTGTATTGTAAAAAATAAAAGAAGCGACTTTTTCATCACAACGAACGGTAAAGCCGACGAAACCGTGAGATTTGCCGCATCAGAGCTTCAAAAATACCTCTTAAAATCAACGGGAGCGCTTGTGCCGTATTACTCCGACCTCTCCGTGAAAAGAGGCCCTGAGATAAGAATTGGCGAGGGTGTGAGAGGTGAGACCGAATGCGAAGCGGAACTGAAAGAGGACGGCTTCAAAATTGCTGCTGCGGGTGAGAATATCACCATTACCGGCAGTACCTCACGCGGTGTGCTTTACGGAGTATATAGATTTTTAGAGCTTTTTCTTGGATTTACAGCATTTACGTCTACCGTTGAGGTAATTGACAAAAAGGAAAATCTTGAAATCGACCTTACTGAGATTATAGAAGAGCCCGCATTTGAGTACCGTGATGCTTATTTCAGGTGCGCCTTTGACGGTGATTTTGCTTCTAAAAACCGTCTCAATGCGAGCCTATGTGACCTTTCTGCGTTAAGAGGCGGCAGGACTAAGTGGTATAACTTCCACCATTCCTTTTTTGACCTCGTATCACCCGACGAGTATTTTGATACTCACCCCGAGTATTTCTCGGAGCACGAGGGAGAGAGAATAAGAAAGGGTCAGCTTTGCCTT
>JAZNCB010000151.1:0-4201 GCA_046156285.1 Eubacteriales bacterium
AATGAGTAAGGTCGCTCGTAGACTACGAGATTGATAGGTCGCAGATGTAAGTGCAGTAATGTATTTAGTTGAGCGATACTAATTGACCGAGGGCTTGAACTGTTGTTTGCAGTTCAGCACACAATGTTGAGCTTCGTTTCACTAATTTATTCGGTTTTTAATGAGTATTTTAATACTCTTTATTATATATGGAGTCTCGCTAAGCGAGGCTTTTTTGTTTTTAGTACAAAAAGAGCAAAAAAGGAGAAATTCGAAAGAATTTCAACCTTAAAAACACAAAAGGATAAAGTTAGAGCGAAGAAATCGTGTTTTTTCACGAAATCTTCGCTCTTTTTGGGTTCTGCCTAAATGAAGCAGCCCCTTTTTTCTGTATTATTTTGTTAAGTATGCTTTATCTATTTCTGCGGTTTTTGCAGTTCTGATAATGCTTTGAATTCCGTTTTTACAGTTTGCCTTGTTCGTATATCCTTGTGAGTGACAAACACAGCTTCCGTTAGATGCGGAGAGCCTGAAACGGTAGTAACCGCCCTTGTCGAGATATATCTCCCATTTTGGAAAAGGAACGGGGGTGTAATTTTTCAAGGTCTGATCCTCGATAGCAGCGATTTCGGCATTCACCTTGACACTCTTAATTCCGTTTATTGCGGAGCTTGCCGAGGAGTAGACTTGTGACGTTGCCACAATTACCTTATTAGATGCATAAAGATTGAATACGTAGCGATCGTCTTTTGATTTCTTTATTTCAAAAAATCCCGTCTTTGCGGTTTGCTTTGTCACGGTCTCCTCGATAGGAAGAGGAGCTTCCTTTTGTTTTTGTTCTTTTGTTGGCTGAGCTTTTTTTGCAGGAGATTTTTTTGTTGCCGTCGGCTTTGAGACTTCCTTTTTAACAGGAGCGGGCGCTTCTTCTACAACCGCTTTCTCCTCTTTTTTCAAAACCGGCTCTATTAAATAATCCTCTTGTGTTTTTACTTTTTTCTTTCTACCAAAAAGCTTTGCGAAAAATCCCATAAAATCACACTCCTATGCTATATTCTATTATAATTTTAGCATAAAAATATGTTTTTGACAAGATATTTGACAAAAAATATTATTTTCCGCAAATTTCCTTCAAATATTGAAGCGCTTCCTTAATTCCACCTACCTCATCTATAAGACCGCAACCGACTGCCTCATAGCCGTCAAGTATCGAACCGATATCATTGACAAGAACGTCTGTCCTTGATAAAATTTTTCTGAAATAATCCTCTTTGATATTGGAATGGTTTACTATAAATTTTATTATTCTGTCCTGCATTTTTTCAAGGTAATCGAAAGCCTGCGGCACACCGAGCACAACTCCGCTGGTTCTGACCGGGTGTATGGTCATCGTAGCGCTCGGAACGATAAAAGAACGATCTGCACTCACCGCAAGGGGAACACCGATAGAATGACCTCCACCAAGGACTATTGATGCCGTAGGCTTTGTCAGGCTCGCTATCATTTCAGCTATTGCAAGACCGGCCTCAACGTCACCGCCGAGCGTGTTTATCAAAATAATTATCCCGTCTATCTTGTCGCTTTCTTCAAGCTCTAAAAGCAGGGGTAAAAGGTGGTCGTATTTCGTGCTTTTCTGATTTTGTTCGAGAGCATAATGCCCCTCGATTTGTCCGATTATTGATAGACAGTAAAACGCTCCGTCTGAGCTTTTGACCTCAACGCTGCCCGTCTTTTCGATTCGTTCGATATTTTCGTTTTCTGTTTTTTCACCGCTCATATATATCACCTCGCACTTATTATAGGCGAGAAAACGAAAAATATTCAAATTAGGGTTCCATAAGAAAAAAGAAGGTGCTTTCGAGAGAAAGCACCTTCGCACCTTTTGCATTATACGCAATCTTCTTTTATGTAATAGTAGATAGCTACGGGAAGTGCAATTGGCGAGATGAGAATTCCTATCAATACGCCGAGAATTGCAAAGAGAATACCCGCAAGCACACCGACAACCCAGAAGAGAAGCTTCATAGCGATGAGCCAGATAAATCCGTCAATAGAAAATTCCCAGATAAGCATAGGAAAGTTGATGCTCTTCGTTGCCATTGAAAAGATTACTTCTCTTACCCAAGATTCATCGAAGAAGAGAGATGCCGCAAAGGCGAAGATAAAGAGTGAAGAAATTATGCAAGCAAAAACCGATGCATCGACAGAGGTGAGAGTGAATATCAGCGCAGCCGCAAAGGCGACAGCACCTGTTATAAGAGAATACCAAACACGTGAGATAGAATACATTTTTTATTCCTCGCTTTCTGTTGCTATACCGCAATATTCTTTTACGTAGTCCTGAGTAATTGTTGCTTTAAGCTCGTCGTATGAGGGAAGTAACGCATTATAAGCATAATTTACAGCCTGGTAGTCGCTATTGTTTACACGAAGCGAAACGCTGCCGTTAAGGCAGGATTTGTTAGCGTTATAGAATTCACTTTCAAAATCTTCGAGATTTTCTTCCTGAATGAAAATCATAGGAACCAAGGTTTCGACGGTTTCGTACGTGCCCTCTGCCTCGTTGTAGGTGAAGAAGTACATAGTCTTAAATTCGATATCGAAGTGTCTGCTTCCCAATCCTGCAAGATTTCTCTTAACAGCAACTATTGAGCTGCTTCCGTTAATGTAAACGGTGAAGGGGTTGAGATTTTTGTTGTTTTCTTCTATCATCTTGATAGAATCGATTCCGGAAACGTTAATAAGGGGGAACCAATAGGTGTTGTACTGCTTTGTAGATTCTGTTTCGCGGACCTTGGCGCCAACGTATTCGCCGGTATCGTTTTTGTAAATTTCGCAGTTGCGACCGTCACTCATAGGAAGAAAATCGCCCTTTGTACCGATAAGCGTCGTGTACGTGTCGTCGATATGTATCATAGCGCTCGAAGAAACTAAATCAAATCCGGCAACCGTAAGGAATTCGTAGACCATACCTGAAACTGTATCCCCGTCTCTTGTGAATTCGAGAAGCATTGAAGCTGAGCCGAGCACATTCACTGCAATTTTAAGCTCGTTTTCAGCTACCTCGTATTTGATAACGTTTGTCTGAGTGAGCTGTATTCTTGCGCCGTAGCTTTCAGTCTCGGTATCAGAGGTTATCAATATCTCAACGGGGCCAACTTTTGCGAGCATACTGTAAACCGAGCCGTCAAGAGTAATAGTGAAGGTAAAGGGGCCTGCATCGCCTGTAAACGTCTGATAATCCTCAGGATTGTCGTCAATAAAGGCAGAGTAAAGATTCTTTACTACGTTCATAGCACCGTATACTGTGTTGAGATAACCGAGAGCGGTGTCCATTTTTGTCATAACGGTGTAAACCATATTGAGCTGCTTGCCCATACCGTTGTAGGGAATATCGTCCATATCAACGAATCTTGAATAGTCGATAGGTGCGTTAAGTGTTGTTGTACGATTTTCGGGCAAGAAGCTTTCAGGGAAGAAGCCCCAGGCATCAGGAACAGAGCCGAATGAAGAAATAACCTTGTTCGCAACGCCTGCGAGGTTAATCTTTTCCTTTACCTTAAATTCTACCGTAAATTCTTTTGTGTTATAATTCTTGCCTTCCAAAACTATTTTTACGGTATATACGCCAACCTCAGAAGCACCGCTATTATTGATGCTACCGTTGAAGTAAAACTTCGGTGTAACACCGTTCGGAAGTGTTCCTATATAAACAGGAAGCTTTGCCTCACCGTCAAAGGTTACACTTTGTTCAGCATCAACGGTAATGCCGGTTATATCAGCCTTTTTGACAGTTAGCTTCGCTGTCAAGGTAAGTGTATTGTAGCCCTCACCTGAAAGCTTTGCAGTAACGGTATATTCGCCTGCATCTGTTGCTGTGTTACCAACGTAGGTTACGTTAACACCAGTTGGTACGTTGCCGGTAACCAAAAGTTGCTTTTGCGTTCCGTCGTAAACAAACTCTGCATTTGAAAGAGTAATACCAACTATATCAACATTGTCGGGAGTTTGTGAGGTGAGAGTCTCTCCGCATACATCGCACTCTCCGTCCTCGTCCTCATCTGCGCATTCAGTAAGTGCGTCGCCGCATACGTCGCACTCGTGGTCAGCGTCTTCGTCCTCGCATTCAGTAAGTGCGTCGCCGCATACGTCGCACTCGTGGTCAGCGTCTTCGTCCTCGCATTCAGTAAGTGCGTCGCCGCATACGTCGCACTCATGGTCGCCG
>JAZNCB010000152.1:0-4014 GCA_046156285.1 Eubacteriales bacterium
CCCTGATGGCAGAGGCAGGACTTCAAATACCTGCTGACGAGAGCTCTGTCGTCGGTATTTTCTCGGAAATACTCGTTGATATCGGTGATGAGCAGAGTATTGAGGCATCGCTTTCTACCTTCTCGTCTCATATGGTAAACGTCGTTGATATTCTTAGCAAGGTCAGTGAAAACTCTCTCGTTCTTTTTGATGAGCTTGGCTCCGGAACAGACCCTATCGAGGGTGCGGCGCTTGCAATTTCTATTCTTGAAAAAACTGCCGAGGTGGGCGCTCTTACAGCTGCGACCACTCACTATGCAGAGCTTAAAGCCTATGCGCTTGACACTCCCGGAGTGCAGAATGCCTCGTGCGAATTCGATATAGAAACCCTGAGACCTACCTACCGACTAATAGTAGGCACACCCGGAAAATCAAACGCATTCGCAATATCCGAAAAGCTTGGAATTTCTCCTGATATTATAGCAAGAGCAACTGCTCTTATAGCCCGTGAAAATAAGTCTTTTGAGGACGTAATTGAGAAGCTCGATACCAACCGTATCGAGATGGAAAAAGAAAAACAAAGAGCTGAAAAACTGCGTATTGAATACGAAAACTTTAAGCGCGCCTCGGAGGATGAACTCAAACGAAGAATAGCTAAAAACGAGGAAGAAATCTCAAAACAACTATTAAAATCAAGGCAGATTTTGGATAGTGCGAGAGCTTCGAGCGAATTCATATTCCGTCAGCTTGAAGATATAAGAAAGCAGGAGAACAAGGATCTTCGCTACGAGATGATGAACCGCGCAAGAGAGGAAATACGCAAAAGACTTCACGAGGGCGACGAGGCTATCTCTCAGATCGACGTCAAGGAAATTGCTCTCGACGAGGATTATAAATTGCCAAGACCTCTTGTCATCGGAGACAAGGTTTACCTCGTTTCTATCGGTAAAGAGGGCGTAGTATCTGCTCTTAAAAATAAGGACGGTCTTATAACGGTCACCTCCGGAATACTCAAAACCAAGGTCCGTGAAAATGAGGTGCGCCTGATAGACGGAAACGTAGTATTTAAGAAAAAGCCCGAGCCCAAGCCCGTAAGCGAGGGCAAGGTCAAAAGGAGCATCGTTTCTACGTTTAAGATAGAGGTTGACGTACGAGGTATGATAGGCGAGGACGCTTGGTTTGTCGTCGATAAATATCTTGACGATGCCGTTTTAGCAGGAGTTCCGTCTGTACGAATTATTCACGGAAAGGGAACGGGAGCGCTGAGAGCGGCGCTCTGGAAATATTTCAAAAACGATACGAGAATAAAGGCATACCGTCACGGAGCATATGGCGAGGGCGATGCCGGAGTTACTGTCGTGGAATTTAAGGTGTAAGGCTATGAAATTTATAAATTTAACCTTTGATGCCCCAAGAGATGAGGTTGTAAAGCTTCTCAAAAATAACGAAGAGGTCAACGCAGGCGTTAAGTTTGATACACGCGGCAAGCCTCTTATGAAAATCAAGGAAAGCCCAAACGGCAAAATCAGAATAACCTGCGAGATGCTTGGCAGACCCACCAAGGATAACGGCTTTCTTGTCGGTACGTATTTTTCCGGCAAGCTTACAGAAAGCAACGGACAAACACACCTTAAAGGCTACCTTGTCACAGCTCCCATATATCACTTGATACTCATTGGATTTCTCGTGTGGTATATTGTGCAGTGCATTGTTATAGGCGGTTTTTCACCCATTCCTCTGATTCTCGTTCTCTTTGACATTATGCTCTTCAAGGATGAGTTCCGTAAGCAAGGCTATATTACAAGATACCTTTACCGCGCGGTGAGGATTTTAAGGCAACGGCAAAATAAATAATTGTAGGAAATTTGAGGTATTGTATTTCAGTACCTCTTTTCTTACATAATAATGGAATATTAGTATTATAATATATTTAGTTAATATCCTTTTTACCATTTGTTAACAATTTGTTCATCAAAAGGTGATATAATTATAACGTTGTGAGGGAGTAGTAGACGCAATTTGCGTAGCAAGTCAACATCTTGACCGAAAGGTCTGGCTTGCTTTAATTTACCAGACTCATGTATAGGATTTCTGTACATTGGTCAAAACCTCGTCTGTTTTCACCAAGTACGGATATTAGTTACTTGGTTTTTTTTATATCAAATTTTATATTATATAAGAGGAGAAAAGATGGAAATCTACAACAAAAAAAGAGAAGAGCTCTTAGAGGAGCTCTCCACTGAGTCCGCTACCGGTCTTTCTTCGGCAGAGGTTGCCAAAAGACAGGAACAGTACGGACCGAACCAGCTTAAAGAAAAGAAAAAGAAGTCAATGCTTCAAAGATTCTTAGAGCAGTTCAAGGACGTAATGATTATTATTCTTCTTGTTGCTGCTGCGGTTTCCTTTGTAATTGCATGCACCGGCCACGATAAGATGGAGTTTTTCGAGCCGGCATTGATTCTTTTGATAGTTATTCTCAATGCACTTATGGGTGTTATTCAAGAGAGCAAGGCTGAGAAAGCTCTTGATGCTCTTAAAAACATGTCCGCACCGCACGCAAGAGTTATTCGTGATGGCAAGGAATCCATAATTAACGCATCTGAGCTTGTTCCCGGTGACGTTATTCTTCTTGAAGCAGGCGATTTCGTTCCCGCAGATGCAAGACTTCTTAAAAGCGTGAGCCTCAAAAGTGAGGAATCTGCGCTTACCGGTGAGTCTGTTCCGTCAGAGAAGGATGCTGAGGCAGAGGTTAAAGACGGTGCACCTCTTGGTGACCGTATAACAATGGTATATTCGGGATGCAGCATTACCTACGGTACCGCAGTTGCAGTAGTAACCGCAACCGGTATGGATACCGAAATGGGTAAAATCGCTAACCTTCTTTCAGGCGAATCCGATTCCGAAACACCCCTCCAACAGAAGCTTGCTACGCTTGGTAAATACCTTGGTATCGTAGCTTTGGCAGCTTGTGCCGTTATATTTGTGGTTGGTCTTATCGACGATATGCCTCCGCTTAAAATATTCATGGTATCGGTATCTCTTGCAGTTTCTGCTATTCCCGAGGGACTTCCTGCGATAGTAACTATCGTTCTTTCTATCGGTGTTCAGAGAATGGTTAAGAAAAATGCCATTATTCGTCGTCTCCCCGCAGTTGAAACTCTTGGAAGCGCTTCTATCATCTGCTCGGATAAGACAGGTACACTCACAATGAACCGCATGACACTCGTTAAGGCATACGTTGAGGGTGAAGAGACAACCGAGGATATTACAGAAGCAAACTCTGACAAGATAAAGAAGCTTCTTCAATACGCAACACTTTGCTGTGACGGCTCTGTTAGCTTTGAGGGTGGCAAGGAAGTGCATATCGGTGACCCGACAGAAACCGCTATCGTTCTTGCAGCTCATAAAAACGGAATGCCTAAGGATGAGCTTAACACAGCTTCTCCGAGAATTGCCGAGCTTCCTTTCGATTCTGACAGAAAGCTTATGAGCACCGTTAACGTTATCGACGGTAAGAAGATAGTTATCGTTAAGGGCGCTGTTGATATGATGGAATCCCGCTGCGTTGCAGGTGACTTTGATGCAGCTAAGAAGATGAATAACCAGATGAGCTCGGACGCTCTCCGTGTTCTTGCGGTTGCATATAAGGAAATCGACGAGCTTCCCGCAGAAATAACGACCGAAACACTCGAAAACGGTCTTACCTTCATGGGACTTGTCGGTATGATAGACCCGCCTCGTCCGGAGGCAAAGGTTGCCGTTGCTACCTGCCGTGAAGCAGGCATTAAGCCTATTATGATTACCGGTGACCACGTTGTTACCGCCTCTGCAATAGCTAAGGAGCTTGGTATCTTCGTTGAGGGCGATAATGCTCTTACAGGTGTTGAGCTTGATAAGCTTACAGATGCTGAGCTTGACGAGAAGCTTGAAACCATATCGGTTTACGCGCGTGTTTCTCCCGAGAACAAAATCAGAATAGTTAAGGCTTGGCAGCGCAAGGGGCAGGTAGTTTCTATGACGGGCGACGGCGTAAAC
>JAZNCB010000153.1:0-7761 GCA_046156285.1 Eubacteriales bacterium
AGAAGGATAAGTCCACTTGCGGAGCACATCCCAACTCCCGTTTCACAGCAAAGGCAATTAACTGTCCTTGCATTTCCAGTGAGTTTGCAAATCCTGCAGGTGTTCCGATCTCCGCAATCGTATTCGGAGGACGCCGCGCAAAGACAGCTCCGCTGGTATATCAGTCCACAAGCTGGCAGAACGGTGCGTTTGTCGGTTCTATCATGGCTTCCGAAACCACAGCAGCTGCAGCAGGCGCCGTCGGCGTAGTTCGCCGCGATCCCATGGCTATGCGTCCCTTCGTTGGTTACGATATGGGTGACTATTGGGCACACTGGCTTAATATGGGCAAGATTGTTAAGAATCCTCCCAAGATTTTCCACGTTAACTGGTTCAGAACCGATGACGAAGGACACTTCATCTGGCCCGGCTTTGGCGACAATATGCGTGTTCTTATGTGGATTCTCGCTCGTTGCGAGGGCACAGTAGATGCTGTCGAGACTCCTATCGGCTTTGTTCCCAAGGCTGAGGATATCAATATCGAGGGTCTCGATATCTCTCTTGATACTATCGAGGAGCTTCTTTCTGTTGACAAGGAGCTTTGGCTTGAAGACTGCAAGGGTATCAAGGAGTTTTATGCCCAGGTAGGCGATAGAGTTCCCGCAGAGTTCTACGAGGAGCTTGCCGCTCTTGAAGCAAGACTTTCAAAGTAATAATTAAAGGAAGTTGATAAAATGAAGAATCTTTCAAAGCTTTTTATACTACTTGTTTTAGTCTTTTCAATGACACTTCTTGTGTCGTGCGGTGACGACGATAAAGACAAGGACGACAATGACATTGATATAAGCCAGGACGACGACAACAACGGCATTCCCGACATTCTCGAAGATGAGGACGGCGGAGGAGTTCAAGGTCCGATTATAGATGCTTAATTAAATTCTTCATTTGCTAAAATCTAAAAAAGCAGCTCGGCTTTTGCTGAGCTGCTTTTTCTTTTTTCGGTTCATATTGCCTTTATAATAATTAAAGTTAAGAAAAAGGCAATCACTCCTTGCAAAAGCTTCATTAAATAGTATTTTCTCATTGATATATCGGTTGTGGTGAGAAAACTCTTCGCTTGCAGGTGCACCGATAAGCCCGAAAAAGAAACCGCAAAGGAAATTAAGGAAGCCGTTACAGTATTGCCAAACCCCGAAAAGAGAGCGAGAGCCTTTGCGGCATTGCTAACCTCGATAAAGCAGGAGAGAAGACTTATAATAACCCTGTTTTTTAAGAAAAGAGAAAGAAGACCGAAAATTATCGAGAAGAGTACAACAAAGCCGGATATATTAAGTGTGGAAAGTGTAGCGGATTTCAGTGAGTTAACGAAGCTGAAATCCTTTTTCTTTTGCGTGGAAGCTTCGTGCGAGGCACTCTTGCCGATACCGAGCAATATTCCTATCAAAACTGCCGATAAGACCATTGAGCAGTATATTATTATACCTGATCTATACGAGCCGAGAAGAGCAACACCAATTCCCGAAATAACGAAAGCAGGGCCGGTATTGTTAGAAAAACAAATCAACCTTTCGCATTCTTCCTTGGTTATAGTACCGGCCTCATACAAATCTGCGGCAACCTTAACACCGATAGGAAATCCACATACAATACCGCAAAGGAATGCGGAAATTGCCGCACCGTTTATTGAAAATAGTTTTTCAAAGGCTATTTTTATCAGCTTTGAGTTGTGAAAGCCTGCTGTCGCAACCAATAAATCGGTCAAAAGCATAAAAGGGAAAACCGAACCAATAACAACCGAAAAGCATAGCGATAGCCCCGATTTTGTGAATTCGTTAATTTTCGGTGACAAAAAAGCCGATACAAAAAAAGCAAAGGCTAATATTAAAGCAGAGGATAATAAGGCCTTTTTCGAATTTTCACCCTCTTTTTGAATTGTCATTTTAACACCTCCACTACCATACATTTAATTAAGGTTTATGAGAGGAAATAAAATATAATGCAAAAATACGAAAAAAAGAGCCAAAGAGAGCCGAAAGAAAAAATGCCCGCCGACTTTCATATAGAGGCAGACAGATGCAAGGAGGGAATTTCAATGTCGGTTGCAGGAGTTAATTCGATAGTTGATTTTTCGGAGGAAAGAGTACTTCTAAGGGTGAAAAAAGGACGTGTTGAGGTCCACGGCGCGAGCCTTTCGGTGACCGTTTACGAGAACAAAATTATTGAAATTACGGGTAAAATTTCGGGGGTGTCTTTCTTATGATAAGAGGGAATTTTCTGTTGTTCGGATATGTAAAATACACTCTCAAAAATGAGGACGTAAAGCTTGTTCTCGACCTCTTTTTAAGGAAGAATTTCAGTGTTAAATTCAAGAAAAATACCTTTGCTGTAAGGCTTGGAAAAGTAGGTTTGGCAGAGGAAATTATAGGCGGTAAGGTGGAGCTTCAAAGGAGCGCACCGCTCGGTCTTGGCGGCTTTTTGTACAGAAATAAAAAACGTTACGGTGCAATTTCTGCCTTGATTTTAGTCTTTGTTTTGTCGGTTTTATCCTCGCTGTTGGTATGGGACGTAAGAGTTGTAGATGCGAGAGACGATCTCGGTGAAGCCGTAATTTCCGAGCTTCGCGAGGCAGGCTTTTCGATAGGCTCGCCGTGGAATAAAAAGAGCCTTTCAAGGATACAGGCAAAGCTCCTTTCAAGCTCTGATAAGGTCTCCTGGCTCAACATAAACAGACGCGGCTCGGTTGCTTATATTTCGGTCCTCGAAAACGAGGCAAAAGAAGAGCCTGAGGAGAAAATCGGTTACTCAAATCTCATCGCCAAAACCGATGCAATAATAGAGGAGATTACCGTTATTCACGGAGAGGCGGCGGTAAAGGTTGGAGACAGTGTCAAAAAGGGGGATCTCTTGATTTCAGGAGTTTTGCCGACCGAGGCCGGTGGAGGCTTTTGCTACGCTGAGGGAATTGTCAAGGGGAGAGTTTCGGACACAGCTTCGGTAAACGTCTCGCGTGAAGAGGTACAAAAATACGTCGAAAGCTCGGTTTTGTGCGACCTGCAACTAAATATTTTTAATTTTTCTGCAAAAATTTATAAATGTTATAGAAATTTGCCTGGGGAATGTGTTATAATAGAAAAAAAGGACGAATTATCCCTTTTCGGAAAATCACTTCCGTTTGGTATGACAAAGGTGTATGCAACCGTCTACGGCGAGAAAACCGTACCGCTTTCGGATGAAGAGATAACCTCTCGTGCGCTTGTGCTTATGCAGGAGACGCTCGCTGAGAGGCTTGCTTCTGCAACCCTTATTAAAATCAGAACCTCGGCTGAATTTACCGATTTTGGATATACTATGACAAGTGAGCTCGTCTACACTGAAAATATAGGCGCAGACCTGCATTTTAGCGCGCCAACGTCGTAAAGGAAGTATAAATGACAGAAAAAATCGTAATGACAAAATCGAATGAAGCAACCTCAGCCCTCTTCGGTGCGTTTGATATAAACGCAAGAATGGTTGAGTCAGCATTTGACGTACGCATCTCTAACAGAAATAAAGAGAGCGAGGACGGAGATGCAATAGTCGTTTCGGGAGAGCGCGAAAACGTCAATTTGGCAACACGCGCGCTCGAATATCTTACGCATATGGCAGGTGAGGGCGAGACGATAAGCGAGCAGAGTGTCGAATACGTAATCGGACTTGTCCGAGACGGTCTTGACGATATTGGCGACGGATTTGGCGACGTCATTTGTATTACCAACCGCGCAAAGCCTATCAAAGCAAAAACCGTCGGTCAGAAAAAATACGTAAAAACGATAAAAGAAAACACCGTGGTTTTGGGACTTGGTCCTGCTGGCACGGGTAAAACATTCCTTGCGGTAGCTATGGCAACCGAGGCTCTTCGAAATAAGAGCGTTTCGAGAATAATTTTGACAAGACCTGCCGTTGAGGCAGGGGAGAGGCTCGGATTTTTGCCGGGAGACCTTCAAAGCAAAATAGATCCATATCTCCGTCCGCTATACGATGCTCTTTTTGAAATGCTCGGCCCTGAGAACTATCAAAGACATATGGAGCGTGGCACGATTGAGATAGCGCCATTAGCTTATATGAGAGGAAGAACGCTTGACGACTCGTTTATCATACTCGACGAGGCGCAGAATACCACCCCCGAGCAGATGAAAATGTTTTTGACGAGACTTGGATATAACTCAAAGGCGGTAGTAACGGGCGACCTTTCGCAGACCGACCTTCCGTTTGGTAAGAAGAGCGGACTTTTAATAGCATCAAAAATACTCCGCGGAATTGACGGCATCGGAATATTCGAGTTTTCCGAGAGGGACGTTGTAAGACATACTCTCGTGCGCAAAATCATTTCCGCCTACGATAAGTACGAGCGTGAGAATATTACAAAGAAATACCACGCAGAGAAAAGAGAGGACGGCAAAAAATGAAAAAATCTCTTATGATACATTTTTCGGCAACCGAGAAATTTGACGAGGTAGACTATTATTTCAAAACGGTGATAAGAAGCGCAATTCTTACAACCCTTGAATATATGAAGTTTCCCTATGACGCTGACGTTTCGGTTACCCTTTGCGATAACGCATATATAAGACGTCTTAATAAGCAATATCGCAATAAGGACAAGCATACCGACGTTCTTTCTTTTCCGCTTTACGAGGACGGAAATTTCGAGCTTTCAGAGTGTATCAGCACCGCTATGCTCGGCGATATCGTAATCTCTGTTGAAAGAGCGCGAGAGCAAGCCAAGGAAATAGGTAACTCTTTTATACGCGAGGTCGCTTTTCTTGCCGTGCACTCAACTCTTCACCTGCTTGGATATGACCACGAAAGAAGTCGTGATGAGGAAGAGGAGCAGTGCAGACTTCAAAGAGAAATAATCGAGAGGGTTGAGTTTTAATTCACTATGAAAAAGACAGGATTTATAGCAATAGTAGGACGTCCAAACGTTGGAAAAAGTACGCTTCTTAACTCAATACTTGGAGAAAAGGTTGCGATAGTTTCAAAGAAGCCGCAGACCACCCGTAACCGTATAACAGGTATACATACGGTAGAGGACGAGCAGTTCGTCTTTCTCGATACTCCCGGACTTCATAAGCCGAGAACCAAGCTTGGCGATTTTATGGTGAAAACGGTTTCGGAAACTCTTGGCGGAGTTGACGGGGCAATTCTCGTTGTCGAGGCAAGGGAAGCTGTCGGAGATATTGAGGCAGGAATTCTCGCAAGACTTAAAGCAGATGAAATTCCGGCAATTCTCGTAATAAACAAGGTTGACGCAGTAAATGCCGCAAACATTGCAAAAACAATTGCCGCTTATGCAGACGCGTTTGATTTTGCGGCGGTCGTTCCGATTTCCGCAAAGCATGGCCGAGGCGTTGACATAGTCGTTGACGAGTGCCGCAAGTTCTTGTATGAGGGCGAATGGCTCTTCCCGAGCGATATAGCCACCGACCAACCCGAACGTCAGATAGCCGCTGAAATAATCCGCGAAAAGCTTCTTCGTACTCTTGACGAGGAAATTCCGCACGGAACTGCGGTTGCGATAGAGGAGTGGACAGAGAAGCGCGGTGTCGTTTCAATAAGAGCCGAAATATATTGCGAAAAGCAGTCCCATAAGGGAATGATTATAGGCAAGCATGCCGCAACGATAAAGAAAATAGGTATGTATGCGAGAGAGGATATAGAAAAGATGCTTGATACCAAGGTATTCCTTGACCTTTACGTAAGAGTTAAGGAAAACTGGCGCGACAGTGACTTTAATATAGCAAATCTCGGCTACCGCAATGAAGATATATGAGCGGTAACGTAAAGGTGCGCGGACTTGTTATAAGAACCGTTGACGTAAAGGAAGCCGACAGGCTTATCACGATTTTCACAGAGGAAATGGGAGTTGTGAGCGCAATAGCAAAAAGCGCTCGTTCAATAAAGTCAAAAAAGCTCGTTGCCACTCTTCAATTCTGCTATACCGAATTCGTTTTGTATAGCAGGGGCGAATATTATTACGTCAAGGAAGCTGATCTTATCGAGAGCTTTTACGGTGTAAGAAATACCGTCGAGGGACTTGCTCTTGCCTCGTACATAACCGAGGTTTTGAATTACGTCACTGTTGCAGAGGCTGAGAGGGATTTGCTTCGTCTTTCTCTCAATTCCTTGTATGCAATTTCCGAAAACAAGCATCCGCTGATAAAAATCAAAGCCGCATTTGAAATACGCGCGGCATCAATTATAGGCTTTATGCCCGAGGTTCTTACCTGCCGTGCGTGCGAGAAGCGCCTTGGTGACTTTTTCTTTGAAATTATGTCGGGTACTATCGTGTGCTACGACTGTCACACAGAGGAAGAGATGAGGCATACAGAGCCGCAAAATCCGCACGAGAGCAGTATTGTATCACTTCTTAGCGAGGGTGCGAAGTTTGCTCTTGGATATTGCATACATTCACCGCTTGATAAGCTTTTGTCCTTTAAGATTTCCGATGAGGATATGCAGCTTTTTGCGAAAGCTTCCGAGCAGTACTTGATAAATCATATTGAACGCTCGTTCAATTCACTTGAATTTTATAAAGAGGTAACACGCTAAAAATGCTCTTTACAAGTAAAGTACTTACAACGCTTGAATATGACAAAATAATAGATATGCTTGTCGAATGTGCCGCAACCGACGGTGCAAAGGCACGTGCACGCGCTCTTACCCCGTCTGACGACTACGATACGGTAATTATGCGCCAGACAAAAACCGAGGACGCGAAGCGACTTATAAATGCCAAGGGCTATCCCGCTTTTTCTGCTAAGGAGGGGGTTGTCGAAAGCGCCGAGAGAGCATACAAGGGTGCAATTCTTGCCCCGCGTGAGCTTCTTGACGTAGCAGATTTGCTTCGCTCGTCGAGAATGATGCTTGATTATATAAACACAGACAAGCCCTTTGAAACCAGCCTTGACGAAATTTTTCAGCGTATGATACCGAACAGGGAGCTTGAAGAGAAAATCAAGCGCTCTATCATTTCCGAGGATATTATAGCCGATGAGGCAAGCCCCGAGCTTGCGGATATAAGACGTAAAATTAAGGCAACCAACAATAAAATCAAGGATACACTCCAAAGCTACATTGGCGGAGCGAGAGTTAAATATCTTCAAGAAAACCTCGTTACAATGCGTAACGGACGATACGTCGTGCCGGTAAAGGCGGAGTATAAAAACGAGATGAAGGGACTTGTCCACGATACCTCATCATCGGGTGCAACCCTCTTTATTGAGCCTATGGCGGTTGTCGATGCAAACAACGAGCTCAAAACTCTCGCAAGCCTTGAAGAGCACGAGATAGAGAGAATACTTTCAGCCCTTTCCGCAGAATGCGCCGAAATGTCAGGCGTTATAAGTCTCAACTATCACAATATAACCGAGCTTGCCTTTTATTTTGCCGCGGCTACTCTCGCTATGCAAATGAGGGCAAAAAGACCTAATATAGTCAAAAAAAGACAGCTCAAGCTAAAAAAAGCAAGACATCCCTTAATTGACAGGGAAAGGGTCGTGCCCATCGACGTTGAAATAGGTACTGATTTTAATACACTCGTCGTTACCGGTCCAAACACGGGAGGAAAAACCGTAACCCTTAAAACTATGGGACTTCTTACCCTGATGGCAGAGGCAGGACTTCAAATACCTGCTGACGAGAGCTCTGTCGTCGGTATTTTCTCGGAAATACTCGTTGATATCGGTGATGAGCAGAGTATTGAGGCATCGCTTTCTACCTTCTCGTCTCATATGGTAAACG
>JAZNCB010000154.1:0-8322 GCA_046156285.1 Eubacteriales bacterium
GGAGGAAGCTCGTTGATAAACCAAGCTATAAGAAGTGAAAGCAAGTAGGATACGGGTCCTGTTATGGAAGCAAATACGAGGGTGTTCTGACAAGCGAGAATGAATATCTCGTCTTCAAGGAAAAGACGCGTATAGTTAGTAAGTCCTTTCCAGCCCGGCATCTGCAACATGTTGAAGTCCGTAAGGCTGAGAAGCATCGAAAGAAATACGGGAAGAACCGTGAAGACGATGAAGAGAATAAGGAACGGTGCAAGCATAAAGTACGCCGTCTTATTACGCTTCATCTCCTTCCACGTCCATCCAAGCTTCGACATTTCTCTGCGTTGTGTCGGACGTTTTGTTTTTGCATTTGTTTGTGACATTTATCTATCTCCTTAACTGAGCTAGTTATTCCATAGGAGGCTTGCCCGTCTTTAAGCCGAACTCTTCGCGCTTACGGGTAATCTCCGTGTTGATCTGGCCGATATACTCATCAAGTGCGTCGACAGGGTCAGTTCCTGCGACTGCATCAAGAAATGCAAAGTTGATATATCTTGCAATGTAGTAAGAACCGGGGTAGTTAACGATTGAGGAAAGGTGATTGATCTGATCGAGAATCGCTTCCTTCTCGTTTGCCGACCAGGAGAGGTCGTTGATAGCGTATCTGTTACCGGTTTCGTATTTTGCGGAAGGACCGATAAGAGCTACCATTTTATTACCGTAGGTCGACTGAACGTCCTCGCGTGTCTGCCACTGCATAAACGCCCAAGCTGCCTCGCGCTGCACACCCGTGCAACCGTTAAGCATAATAGTTGCGGTAATGTTTGCAATAGAGTCGTAGTTGACCGAAGTTCTGAATTCGTTTTCGTCGTAGGTTGCTACACCGGGAACAGGGCAGAATTCCCAAAGTCCCTCAATTTCAGTAGCGTAAACGACAAGCTTGTTATAGAACGATGAATAGTCACCGATGATGATAGGAGTTTCACCCGTTCTGAAACGGTTCGCTCCATCGTATGCTATCGGGAACGAGTAGTCTGTGTAGAGACGGCAAACGTACTTGAAGGATTCCTTTGCGATATCCGTATCAAGTCCTATCTGCGAGCCTGCATACTCGGGGTTATCCGTGTACTTCCACATGTTACCGCCCTTTTGGTAGAGCATAAAGTCAAGAGCAAGAACGTAGTCAAGACCTATTTCCATATTTTTCGACTGAAGAACGGGAAGCATTGAGAGAAGGTCCTCCCAAGTTTCAGGAACTTGGAGGTTGAGCTCTGCGAGAATGTCCATACGGTAGAACATCATCGTAAAGGTCATCGTCTGCGGTATACCGTAAGACTTTTCAAGAAGAGTTACGGTGTCAAGCGCCGCATCAACAAATCTCTGAATGTGATTGCCGTTTTTGTCAACCATATCAGGTCTGTCAACACCCATTACGTAGTCCGCATAAGGCATTGATACGAATGAAAGTCCCTCTTCTCCGCGATATTCGGAGGTTGACTCCATTCCGTTATCCGTCTTATATATGTAGTTGTAGGTTTTGAATACGTCGTTTTCAGCAGCTTCCGAGAGACCGTTACCGCCGACGGGAGTAATAGCATCACGAATAGCGTAGTTGATTACTGTCGCTGCCGCAAGTCCCATATATACGTCAGGTCCTTTTCCCGAAAGAATTGAGGGAAGAAGCGTACCGTCGGTTACGAGCTTAAGCTTAACTGCATATCCCGTTTGCTTTGTAAATCCGTCCTGTGCGTCTATCATGCTTCGCCAGATGTTAGACTGGTCACGACCAAGAGCAAGCCATACGTCTATTGAAACGTCGCTTCCTGCCGTTGTTTCCTTGGTAACACCCATGTTGTTGTAGTCTGTTACGAAGGAGAAGAAGAATGATTTAATCTCAAACCAGATAGACTCGAAGAATCCGGGCTCAGCATCAGGAAGCTTTCCCTTCTTCGTATCTGCGGGACATACCGAGATAGAGTCGAGAAGGATTGTTCCGAGCTTGGAGTCGTTTATCCAAGTACCGAGAGTACCGAGGTTGGATTTAAGGCTCGACATATTTGAGGCGATGTTGTCACCCTTGTTGCGGCTCATGTCGTCAAGCAGCTTTGCTATCGTACCGAGTGTCGCTATATGCTGACCGTTTGTTCCACAGAGATTTTTAAGTTCAAGTCTTATTCTTTCAAGCTCCATTGCCTGTTCACCGAAGCTGATAAGAACGTCAGGCATTATTTCATAGAAACCATAATCACGAAATTCGTCCGGAGTTGCTCCTGTGAGCTGAAGTATTCTGAGGTAACACTCATTTATAATTGAAAGACTCTTTTCGGCAGCGCGAATAAGGTCTTTAAGTGAACCGAGTGAGCATTCAAGGTAGATTGTATACTCGACTCCCTCTTCGAAATAAAACTCGAAGATTTCACCGCTGCTGTCACCGATAAAGGTTGACTGCCAGTCTTCGCTGTACTTGAAGCGGGCATCGTAAGCTTCCATAAACGGAACCTCGGG
The DNA here is from genome assembly GCA_046156285.1 of Eubacteriales bacterium. Classification (GTDB taxonomy): domain Bacteria; phylum Bacillota; class Clostridia; order Oscillospirales; family CAG-272; genus UBA1740. The sequence continues at coordinate 2,485 of JAZNCB010000154.1, forward strand.
GGTGCCGTCTTCAAGACCGTAGATACCGCCGGAAAGCTTGATGGTTCTACATACGTACATACCTTGAAGTGCGCTTTGAAGATATCTCATACCAAGCTTATAAAGACCGGTTGAATCAACGGTAAACTTGTATGCCGCCCACTGACCTACCGCATTGTAGCTGTTCTTTCCTATTACGTTGTAAAGAAGAGCCTTTGAGGTTGAGGGATAGGTTGCGGAAGAGGTTTTATCATTAGTAGGATAAACCGATGCGTCCGAAACGTAATCAGGGAACTCTGCCTGAATGGTAGTAATTTTACCGTCGGCAGCCTCGTATCCGTTTGCCTCGTACTCAGCCTTAACGTCATCGTAGGAAGGAACCTCGTTAAGACCTGGGTTATAGGGTACAAACTCAATAGATTTAACGATAACGGGCTCACGCTCAGCAGTGAGTGTAATCTGCTTGCCTACACCGTTTGCAAGATAGAAACGGAAATAGCCGTGATAGTAACCCGTAGAATCCTGACAGAAATATGTATTCCATTCGGGAGACTGTGCAATGGTAGGAGCCATTGAGTTGCCGTTGAGGTCCTGTGCCATTGTATATGTCGTAACGGTTTCGTAGCCGTCCTTGATAATCGTAACGACCTTCTTGTACGCGTCGCCCTTGCGAACATACTTTGTAGTCGTGCCGTCGGGCTTTGTAGTTGCTACGGGGTCGGACGTTACGATATTCGTATAGGTCCAAGACTTATCAAGTGTAATGTTTCTCGACTCGTCAAACGGCGACTGTCCGTCAATCATAAGTATACGCTCGATGGCGCTGACACTACTCTCCGAGGTAATACAGCTGAAATACTCGATTTTGAGGTAGTAGTAACCTGCTTTATCGTCGTCAACGTCGAAGCTCCACGTTGTCGAGCCGTTTGCAGGCAGGTAGATTGAGGTGGACTGATTATCACCGAAATTAACCCAGTTGGTAGGATTCTCCTTCATAGCATCCTGGCAAGCTTCGCTATTGATTACGAGCTCACCGTTGCTGAGATCCACAACAGGCTTTGTGACGTCAACCTTGATGTTAACGAGATTGTCGAGGTTCTGGTCAGGCTCTCCATATTCCTCGAGGTACTCTTCATAGGAAGAAATTCCTACGAGGTCCTTCATGTCTTGAAGGGTCGACGCGGTATCGCGGTTCGACTCGTAAGTATTCCCACCAGAAGTAGCAGCTCCGGCGGTAATGCCGAGAGCACCAAGCAAGGTTGTCACAGATAGGATAAAGCAAGTCACCTTCTGAAACAAAGACTTCTTCATAGATTGGTTTCCTCCAAAATTTCAATTTCGCCCTCAAATATGCAAAAAGGCATAGCTCGGGCTTATTTACGGAATAAATTATAGCACACGAGCAAAAAAAAGTCAATAGAACAATTATTATATATAAATACGCAAACTGCAGTTTTTGCGAGGTTAGGTTTTTTGAAAAACTCAAAAATGTATATATTTGTTTACATTGCATAATTTTTCCATCGATTTTTTCTGGCGCTTGTAAATTTTATTTGGTATATTTTCTTGATTTTATTGACTTTTTAACAACAATTTCGTCATATTGTAAATTATATTTACTTATTTGCCGTTGATAAACAATTATTTAGACTTTACCATTTTTTATCATTTTTAAGCATATTGCACAAAATGTTGCCGTTTTTTTCTACGTACGTAATAAATAAAAAAGCGCGCAGAATATCGATGCAAATCGATTTTTGCGCGCTTTTATTGCTATTAGCTCGGTGTTATTTAAGTGTAATGAAGCCGCCGAAGAGGATATCTTCCCCCTCGTAGAAGACTGCGGACTGCCCCGGTGTTACCGACCTTTGCGGCTCTTTAAGTATTGCTTCCGCTACCCCGTCGCCAAGATATTTCACCCTGCATTCTACCTTTTTTGCAAGGTATCTGACCTTGACTGAAAGTATGAATTCCTGCATAGGAAGAGGCTCTTCGATGCCCGAAAACACTATATCGGTAACTGTAACGGTGTCGCTCATTTTAGGCTCGTCGGATAAAGTTACGGTATTTTCCTTTGAATTTATCTCGGAAACGAACACACGTTTTCCAAGCGAAATGCCCAGCCCCTTTCTCTGTCCTACCGTGTATTTTGCTATTCCGAAATGCTCTCCGAGAATTTTTCCTTCATTATTAATATAGTAACCGCGTTTTTCGGGATATCCTCTTTTTGCGATAAAGGACGCGTGGTCATTATCGGGAATAAAGCAGATTTCCTGGCTCTCGTCCTTTTCCGTTGCGTATACTCCCTCATTTTTCACTCTTTCGCGGATCTCTGACTTTTTCAAATCGGATAGGGGGAATATAAGCTTTTCGAGTACGCGCTGAGGAAGACGATATAGCATATAGGTCTGGTCCTTTTTGCTATCCTTGGCAGATGAAACCGCATATCTCACCTTGCCGTTCGCCTCTTTCTTTACTATATTTGCGTAGTGTCCCGTCGCTATTTTATCAAAGCCGTTTTTCTCGGCATATTCATAAAGATACCTGAATTTAACCTCCCTGTTGCAAACGATGCAGGGGTTTGGCGTTCTGCCGTTTTGGTATTCGTTTATCAGGTTTTCAACAACGGTTTGTTCAAACGCCTCGGTGCAATCTATTACGTGAAGCGGTATCCCGAGGCTCTCCGCCGCAAGACGCGCCTCGTCTATTTCCGTATAGGCGTGCATTTTGAGAATTGCGCCCTCGACCTCGTATCCTTTTTTCAAAAGCTCTTTTGCGGCGTAGGTGCTGTCAAGACCTCCGCTCATTCCGAGAAGCACTCTCATTTTTTCACCTCAATTCTTAAAAAAGTGACACGGGAGTGTGCTAAGTACGCCCCCGTGTAACATTTTATTCCTCTTCGTGAGACTTTTCAATCTCGAAATCCACAGGTCTGCCGATCTTTTCGTAGTAGTCTGCAAGCGCTGTTTTGATAGCTTCCTCGGCTAAAACCGAGCAATGCACCTTGACAGGCGGAAGTCCTTCGAGCGCTTCAACTACGGCACTGTTTGTAAGCTTCAAGGCGTTTTCCACTGTCTGTCCCTTGATAAGCTCTGTTGCCATAGACGAGGTAGCGATTGCCGCACCGCAGCCGAAGGTTTTGAATTTGCAGTCAACGATTACGTCGTTTTCAATTTTGAGGTACATTTTCATTATATCGCCGCACTTTGCGTTTCCGACCGTACCAACACCGTCGGCATTTTCGATTTCACCGACGTTTCTCGGATTTGTAAAGTGGTCCATTACCTTTTCGCTGTATTTCATTTCCGTATTCCTTTTCGTTTACTTGTTGTTTTTTACTACTTCTTCCCAAAGAGGACTCATATTTCTGAGCTTTTCAACGATGCCGGGGAGGGTTTCGATAATGTAATCTATATCCTCGTCGGTTGTCTCGTGGGAAATTGAAAGTCTTAGTGAGCCGTGAGCCTTTTCGTGAGGAACACCCATTGCAAGAAGCACGTGAGATGCTTCGAGCGAGGCTGACGAGCAGGCAGAGCCGGTTGAAGCGCAGATGCCCGATATATCGAGCCAAAGGAGCAAGCTCTCGCCCTCTATATACTCAAATCCGATATTTACGTTACCGGGAAGTCTGTTAGTTCTGTGTCCGTTAAGCTTTGAATAGGGGATTTTCGTTATTTCGTCAATAAGTCTATCACGCATTTTTGCAACTCTCGGGAGATTTTTGATATTCTCCTTTGCAATTTCAAGCGCCTTTGCAAGACCGACTATATACGGAAGGTTCTCAGTACCTGCTCTTTTACGTCTTTCCTGTCCGCCACCGTCGATAAGGTTAAGAATGTTTACCCCCTTTTTGATATAGAGCATTCCGATACCCTTGGGGGCATGGATTTTATGTCCTGAAAGAGCGAGCATATCTACGTTAAGGGTTGAGAGGTCAATTTCGACGTTTCCAACCGCCTGCACGGCATCGGTGAACATAAGAGCTCCGACCGAGTGAGCGATTTTACAAATCTCTTCGATAGGCTGGATAGTACCGACCTCGTTATTTGCATACATTACCGCAACGAGTGCAGTCTTGTCGCTTGCTGCCGCCTTGATTTCGTCAACGTTGACTATTCCGTCCTCGTCTACTCCGACGTAGGTTACGACAAAGCCCTCTTTTTCAAGAGCCTCGCAGGTGTGAAGAACTGCGTGGTGCTCGATTTTCGAGGTAATTATATGATTTCTTCCCTTTGCGAGCATTTTACGGGCAGCGCCCTTGATAGCCCAGTTATCCGATTCGGTTCCACACGAGGTGAAATATATTTCAGAGGAAAGACAGTTAAATACTTTTGCTATTCTCTCTCTTGCGTCGTCAAGCAAGTCCTTTGCTTCTCTGCCCTTTTCGTGAAGGCTTGACGGGTTGCCCCAAACCTCCGAAAAGCAGGGTGACATAGCTTCTATTACTTCGCGGCTGACCGGCGTCGTTGCCGCGTTGTCCGCATATACGAAACGTGCCATTGTTTTTCCTTTTTAATTTGCATTTTTTCGACGTTTTTGTTCGTCCTGAATAATTGTATACTAAATTCGTCCATTTTTCAATAGTTTTATATAAAATAAAAGTGTTAATTTTTTGTGAACGAATCTTATGCTTTTCAATTTTACCATTCCTTTATGGTTAAATCAATTCAATTTGTTTGTTTTTTTATATTTTTCGTCATTTCCCGTAAGACAATAGCCTATGCGAGTTAATAAATTCTTTTCAATTTCTTTATTCTTTGTTGTTGAAGAGGTGGACAGAATATATTAAAATATAAACAACAAAAAGGTTGCATAGCAACGGAAGTGGATTTTTATGAAAGCAATAATCTCTCTTTTTCTTTGCTTTTGCTTTTCAATTTTAACCGCTATGTCTCTTGTCAGCTGCGTCGGTAAATTTGACGGAGCTAAAAAGGATGACGATATCAGCGACGGCGATGACACTATTACAGTTCCTGAATATAAGGATTACGGACGGGATACGATTAACTTTGCAGATATTAGTTATTTTAGACCGGATGTCGAAAAAATAATTCAGGATTTTGAGGCGGCTACCGAAAAAATTGAAGCAAACGCCATTCCTTACGAGGACCAGCTTGACGGAATATACGCACTTGAACAGGGTTACAACGATTTTCTTACGATGATAACCTACGCAAATATAAGAAACTCCTCCGACAACAGAGACGCTTATTGGCAGGAGGAATACAAAACTCTCGCGACAGCTTACCCGTCTTTTTCGAGTGCTGTTGAGGCTTTGTTCGTTGCGGCGGCGAAATCGCCTCACAACGAGAGCTTTGAGAGCGACTATTTAGGCAACACTCTTATTCGCGACTATGCCGATGGCGGAAAATACACCGAGGAGGTAGTTCTTCTTTTAGAAACGGAGACTAATCTCGAAGCTGACTATCAGGAGATTTCAACGGCTACCGTGGAGATATCCTATTTAGGCAGAAGCGGCACGGTTGACGATATTCTTGATTACTATGAGACAAACTACGGAGAAACCTCCTCCGCTTATCTGCGTGCCGAGCGCGACTGTATGGAGCTTTACGAGACCGCCTCAATACTTCTTTCAAAGGCAATTCTTGTTGAGCTGTTCAAGACAAGAAGCAGGATAGGCAATGAGCTTGGTTATGAAAGCTATATTGATTTTGCTTACGAGACTGCATACCACGATTACGGGAAGGAAGATTTTTTAGAGTTTGTCGACGACGTTGAAAAGTTCGTGCTGCCGGTTTATATCGAGCTTTCAAACCGCATATTTAACCAGCAAAACAACAAAACTCCAAGGGCGGTGTCAAGAACCGAGCTTATAAACAACAAGTCGGAGGCCAAGCG
>JAZNCB010000155.1:0-6022 GCA_046156285.1 Eubacteriales bacterium
GCAATTTTACCGTCAAGCATATCGGTAAGTCCTGTAATTACGTAGACAACTGCGGGGACTATAAAGCCCCATATTTCGATATTGCGCATAAAGATAAGCGTTGCAACGAATATCGGAACAAGACAAACTCTTATAAGCGAGAGTGTGTTTGGAAGATTAAGAGAAGATTTTTTCATTTTTTTCTTTCCTTTATATATTTAATAATTATGATTACAAAGTAAATCCGACAAGGTCGTAGTCGAGTGCCTCGGTTATTTTTACGTCTACGAATTCACCGACAGAGAGCTTCCTTTTTGACGTGAAGTAAACTCTGCCGTCAACGTCGGGCGCATCAATATATGAGCGGCCGTAGTAGACCTCGGCTACCGTATCAAATCCCTCGCACAAAACCTTATAGGTTTTGCCTATTTTCGCATTGCCAAGCTCCTCTGCTACCGTGAGGGCGGTCTGCATAAGGATATCGTATCTATCCTGCTTTGTTTGCTCGTCTATCTTTCCGTCGAGGAATACTGCCTCAGTGCCCTCCTCCTCGGAGTAGGTAAATGCTCCGAAGTGGTCAAACTTCGCTTCCTTTATAAACTCGCAAAGCTCGGCAAAGTCCTCCTCGCTCTCGCCGTGAAAGCCTACCATAGCGGTGGTGCGAAGAACTATTCCCGGAACCTTATCACGAAGCTTTTTCACAGTTGCTTTTATAAGCGCCTTATCACCGTGGCGATTCATTCTCGTAAGAATTTTATCCGATATATGCTGGATAGGAATATCCATATATTTGAGGAGCCTCGGGTTGTCACGAAGCTCGCATATCAGCTCGTCTGTAATTTTATCGGGATAGCAGTAAAGAAGTCTTATCCACGGGATATTCGTTTCGCGGCAGATTTCCCGAACAAGCCTTGCAAGGCTATACTCGCCGTATATATCAAGACCGTATCTTGTGGTGTCCTGAGCTATAAGGTTAAGCTCTTTTACACCGAGAGCTTCAAGGTCACGTGCTTCCTTTACGATATCCTCTATCGTTCTGCTGCGGAACCTTCCTCTTATAAGAGGAATAGCGCAATACGTGCACTTGTTGTCGCAGCCCTCTGCTATTTTAAGATATGCGGTATGCTCGTCGGTCGTGAGAATTCGCTCACCGCCAAGCTCCGAGGTGTTTTTATCCTTAAACGAGGTGTATTTTTCACCGCGAAGAACGGCGTTGCATGCCAAAACGATATCCGAGAGGCTACCGACACCGATAAGCGCATCGACCTCGGGAAGCTCCTCCATAACCTCATTGCGATACCTCTCAACAAGGCAGCCCGTAGCGATTATGTGCTTGCATTTCCCCCATTCTTTAAGCTTTGCGGCATCAAGAATGTTGTCTATTGCTTCCTGCTTTGCGCTCTCGATAAAGCCGCAGGTATTGATTATAATAATCTCTGCCTCGGTTTCGTCGGGGGTTATCTCAAACCCTGCATCGTAGAGTTTTTTTAACATTACCTCGGTGTCAACAAGATTTTTTGAACAACCGAGCGATATAAATCCTATTTTCGTCATATTTTCCGTCACTTCAAAAGATTTCTAAATCTTTTTCTGAGTTTTTCAATATAGAAACGAACAAGCACGGTTATAAATATATCGTATGCCACGAAAAAGGCATTGAGCAAAACGTATACTATTGCGTTAAGCCAGAGCTTATCACTTACGAAAAGCGGAACACCCGTAACAAGCTTAACCAAGAATATGAGCGCCCATATAACCGCATTCGCATAAATGAGCTTAAAGACAAGCCAGATTTTTCTCGGCAATCTTTCAATATACGCCTTCAAAAGCGGATAAAGACCGAAAACGAGAAGATATTCAAGTGCTATCTCGGGCCTCGCCTGGCAAAAGAGAAAGGTCATAAGCGAGGTTGCGAGCCACACAGACCAGGTATAAGGAGAGCCTATCTCTATGAAGACAAATGCCATAAATACCGAGGAAAGCGCGAGTGTGGACAGCTCTAAGAGGCCTACGTAAGCTCCTATCACCATTATCGCCGTGCCAAGCGCAACCATCATTGCGCTAAGCGTCAGCTTTTTCGTTTTTCTCATATACAGCGGATAAGGTCTCCGCCCATACATTCGCAAAGGCAGTCAAGACAGATAAGGTTAGTACAGCAATCGCAGGCATCGTCTGCGCTCGTTCTCTGACGGTACTGTCCGGAGGCATAAGGGTTGTTGTAATACGTGCTTCCGTATGCGTTGGCAGTATTGTTAAAGCTTACCTTTGCTTTCTGATATTCTTCATTATAGGGATCCATGCTGCAAGCGGTTTCAAGCTCGCGCATAGCGTCAAGCTGGCGGTTCTTCGCCATAAGAACGACGCTTATGAGATAGTGCCACTCTGCCGTTCTCGAACCCTCTTCGATGGAGAAAAGCATTCTTTCTGCATCTGAAAAACGGCGATCGCTGAGCTTTCTTCTTATTTCGGAGTAAACGCCCGCGCCCGAGCTCTGACGGTTTTGATTGTTTCCGCCCTTGCCTGCGCCTGAACGCATTTTTTGAATTTCGTCGTAGGCTTCGTTAATCTCCTGCATTTTTTCGCTCGCAAGCTCTTTTAAGGGGTTATCGTCTCCGTAGTTATCGGGATGGTACTTTCTTGCAAGCTCGTGGTATGCGTTCTTTATTTCTTCATCTGTTGCGTCCTTTGAAACGCCGAGAATTGAATATGGACTTTTCACTGTTATTTACCACCTTTTTTGATTATTTCGGTTTCGCTTTTTTTGTCAAGAAACTCTATTCTCTTCGGAAGTCCGAGATATATTATATTCTTGACGATATTTTCTATTGTGTATCGGTTGCCAAACGGCATAAGATTTACCGCGCACTCCATTTTCTTACATTCAAGAAGAAGAGCGCATTTTATGGTTTCGCGGTTCTCGTCGGTCAGCTCTTTTCCGTCGTACATTAAGACGTAGGGGTTGTATTTTCCCTCTCGCCTATCCTCCTCGTAATCCTCGGCGGCATCGGCGGCATAAATGAATTTTCCAAGATGATAACCGAATTCCCGACATACAAGTGCGTCTTTCTCTGAAAGTCCGTTTGCAAAAACCTCGCCGAGAAGCTCACCGAAAAGATGGGCGGGCTCATCAACGCTTGGTGTTTTGCTCTTTTCAAGCTCGGAAATCTCGGCAAGCTTTTGCGAGATTACCGATGCAATATCGGGTATATTTGCTTTTTTTCTGCCGTGTGAGAGTATAGGCTTTATCGGAGTTACAAGAATTTTCTTCGATATACCCTCGTCGGATATATCGTCACGCATCTTGTAATACGCTAAAACCGCAAATGCTCTCGCGGTATATTCTGTTGCCGAATTTATATTCAGCATAGGACGGCGCTTTAAGGGATGCGCTATGCATCTTCTCGCCTTTGCCGAAATTTCAGCATCGGAGACAAACATCATACGCACTATCGCAAGTAAAACACTGTCATAGCTGAGCGTCACGTTTGAAAACGTGCCCGTATACTTTTTCATTGAACGGCAGATGCCGCAATAGGTTGCTCGGTAAAACTCGTAATCCTTTACGATAAGCTCCTTTGCAACCGGCTTTACATATCCGAACATTTTTTATTTCTTTCTTATTTGTTAGAGCTTCCCATTCCCTTACGGGTAAGAGAAATTCTGTGCTTTGCAACGTCAACGTCCTTAATTCTGACCTCTATTACGTCGCCCGTTTTGAAAAGCTCCGACGGATGCTTTATAAATCTGTCGCTCATCTCGGAGATATGGAGAAGTCCGTCGTGGTGAACTCCGATATCTACGAAGCAACCGAAGTCAACGACGTTTCTGACCGTACCCGTAAGCTGCATATCAGGCTTCAAGTCGTTAATGTCGAGAACGTCTGTTGAAAGTATCGGAGCGGGAGCATCGTCACGGATATCTCTGCCGGGCTTTTCGAGCTCGCCGATAATATCCATAAGAGTAGGCTCACCGCAACCAAGCTCACGAGCGAGCTTTGCAGTTCCGTACTGGGTTGCCTTAAAGCGAAGAAGAACGAGGTTATTGTTTTTCACGTCGTCTGTCGTGAAGCCGAATCTTTTAAGCAAATCCTCTGCTATTGCGTAGGACTCGGGGTGAACGCCCGTTGAATCGAAGACCTCGGCAGCGCCGGGAATACGCAAAAATCCTGCGCACTGCGTAAATGCCTTGTCACCGATTTTCGGAACTTTAAGTATCTGTGCTCTCGACTTAAATTCACCGTTCTTTTCTCTGTACGCAACGATATTCTTCGCTGCGGTAAGATTTATACCCGAAACGTATGAAAGAAGCGAGTAGGAGGCTGTATTTATATCTACACCGACTGCGTTAACGCAATCCTCAACGACACCGCCGAGAGCCTCGGTAAGTCTTGCCTGCTTCATATCGTGCTGATACTGTCCGACACCGATAGCCTTAGGCTCAATTTTTACGAGCTCTGCAAGAGGGTCTTGAAGTCTTCTTGCAATGGATATTGCACTTCTCTGCATTACGTCAAACTCAGGGAATTCCTCGGTAGCAAGCTTTGATGCCGAGTAGACCGAAGCACCTGCCTCAGAAACTATCGTATACTTTACACCCTTGGGGCAAGACGCATCGCGAAGCACTCTCTCTGCTATAAACTTCTCGGACTCACGGGAAGCCGTTCCGTTTCCTATCGATACAATATCAACGTTGTTATTCTTTATAAGGCGGAGAACTATTGCCTTGGATCTGTCAAGGTCGTCCTCGTTAAGTCTGTCTTTTGAGCGGAAGGGATAGATAACCGCAGTATCCATTACCTTACCTGTTTTATCTACTACCGCAAGCTTACAGCCGTGACCGTAGCCGGGGTCGTAGCCAAGAACTGTTTTACCCTTGATGGGAGATACGAGAAGCAGGTTTCTGAGGTTTTCGGAGAAAACTTTAAGTGCTCCCTCGGAGGCATCGTCAAAGAGTGTTGTTCTGACCTCTCTTTCGATAGCCGGGAAAAGAAGTCTTTCGTATGCGTCCTTCAAGGTTTCCATAATATAAGGAAGCGCGGGAGAGGTCTTATTCGTTACAACCTTGGATACGAGCTGAGCTACTCCCTCCTCCTCGTTAAGAGTTACACTGACTTTAAGGAATTCCTCCTTCTCGCCTCTGTTGATAGCGAGAACGCGGTGGCCTTTAAGCTTTTTGATAGGCTCGGAGAAATCGTAGTAGTTCTCGTAAACCGACTGCTCCTCAGTTGTCGCCTTTGTAGTGAGCGAGCCGTAATTCATCGTAAACTCACGAAGAAGCTTTCTGATTTCAGCATTGTTGGATACGTCCTCGGCTATGATATCCGAAGCGCCCTTTAATGCTTCCTCAGCGCTCGCTACCTCCTTGCCCTCCTCGTCTGATATAAACTCAGCGGCATAATCTGCAATAGATACGTCGTAGCTCTCGCGCTGTTCAAGTATATAGTTTGCAAGCGGTTCAAGCCCCTTTGCGCGAGCAACAGATGCGCGAGTTTTTCTTTTCGGCTTGTAAGGAAGATATATATCTTCAAGCTCAACGAGAGTTTTTGCATTGTTAAGTGCAAAGGTTATCTCAGGAGTAAGCTTCTCCTGCGCCTCGATAAGCGAGGAAATTTCCGCGCGGCGCTCGTCCATTTTGCGAAGATACTGAAGTCTGTCGTTAAGGTCACGAAGCACCGAATCGTCAAGGCTGCCCGTAACCTCCTTACGATATCTTGAAATGAAGGGAATGGTGTTTCCCTCATCGATAAGCTCGATGGTTTTCTCTACTTGCTCCTCTTTAATGTCAAATTCAGCGGCAAGTGTTTTTACAATGTCCATAGTTTCTCCAAGTTTATTTATTTTGCGTGACTAAGAAGTCCTTCGACCTCGTCGTCGGTAAGGTATCTGTACTCACCCGCGGAAAGCGACGCATCAAGCGGAATATCCGCAAATTTAATCCTTTTAAGATAGGTTACTCTGTTATCAAAGGAGGCTATCATTCTCTTTATCTGATGATATTTTCCCTCGGTGAGAGTTATAACCCCGCTTTTCCTATCGTCATTCAG
>JAZNCB010000156.1:0-4899 GCA_046156285.1 Eubacteriales bacterium
CGAGGAAATTATACTTTCCTATCCGGGCTTTTATGCTATCAGCATATACAGAGTAGCGCACGAGTTTTATATAAGGAAAATTCCTTACATAGCAAGACTTATGACAGAGTTTGCACACGAGAAAACCGGTATAGATATCCACGCAGGCGCGAAGATAGGCGAGAGATTCTTTATCGACCACGGCACAGGTATCGTAATCGGTGAAACGACGATTATAGGAAACAACGTCAAGATTTATCAGGGAGTTACCCTTGGAGCTAAGAGCTTTGAGCTTGACGAGGACGGAAATCCTATCAAGGGCATCAAGCGTCACCCCGAAATCGGCAACAACTGTATCATATATGCAAACGCAACGATACTCGGCGGCAATACCAAGGTTGGCGACGGCTCGGTTGTAGGCGGTAACGTCTGGCTCACGCACTCGGTCGAGGCAGGAAGCAAAATTTATTATACTAAATAATATAGAATAAAAGAACGTAAAAAAGAGGGCGGTTCAAAATGAACAGCCCTCTTAACCTTTAACTTTCCATTTTCAATTTTCAATTACTTATGGTATCTTTTCCCCGCAATTATGGTAAAGGAGCGGTAAAGTACCTCCATAAGCACAGCGCGCATTAGCTGGTGCGGAAAGGTTAACTTTGAAATCGAGAGCCTTGTGTCGCACTCTCGCTTAACAGCCTCGGAAAGACCGTGCGACGAGCCGATAATAAGCGCGATTTTTCCGCTCTTGTCAGCCGTCCTGGAAATAAGTGAGGCAAGGGCGGGGGAGTCATATTCCTTACCCTCAACGCACATTGCGATTTTGTAGGAGTCCTTTGGAATTGCAGAGAGAATTTTTTCACCCTCAGCATCAAGAGCGCGCTTGATTTCCGAGGCATCGTCCTCGTTTTTGATAGCGACCTCTTTAATGTTTATCTCCTCTACTCTTGCATATTGCAACAGCCTCTTTTTGTATTCCGAAATTGCGTCTTTGAGATACTGCTCCTTTATCGAGCCAATACTGATAATAGATACTAAAACCATATTTACCGCCTCTTTATTCTCGAAAGTCTTGTGAGCGCTGAGGAAAGTCCCTCGCAGAGCGCGTCAATATCAGAGGCTTCGTTATCAGCCGAAAAGCTTATTCTTATAGAGGTGTCAGCCTCAGCCTCACTCTTACCGTAGGCCAGAAGGGCAGACGAGGTGTGCGAAAAATTAGAGGAGCAAGCCGAGCCGCTTGATACGTATATACCGAGCGAGGATAGATAGTGCAAAGCAGTTTCGCTTTTTATATTGGGAAGTGTGATATTCAGTATATGCGGTGCGTGAGAGTCGGGATTTGTAAGCTTGATTTCGGAAAGAAGCTCGTCACCCGAAATTTTCTCAATAAGACGTGTGCGAAGAGCCTCCATTTTTGAAATGCTCTCGTCAAGAGAATTAAAAGCATTCGTTACGGCAACGCCAAAGGCCGCAATAGCGGGTACGTTTTCCGTGCCTGAGCGAAGACCGCCCTCCTGACCGCCGCCTAAAATAAGAGGTGAAAGACCGCGGCTTTTGATAATCTTGTTATCAATAACAAGAGCACCCACTCCCTTTGGACCTTTGATTTTGTGCGAGGAGAGGGTAATCATATCTACGTCAAGTGAGCGCTTTGTGAAGCGCGTTTTCATATAGCTTTGCGTTGCATCTATATGAATAAGTGCATCGGGGCAGCGCAACCTTACGGATTTTGAGAGCGACTTTATGTCGTAGAGAGCACCGCTCTCATTGTTTACCATCATAGCGGAAACGAGGATAACGTCGGGCGTAAGCTCGGTTAAGAGGGTATCCGTGTCAATTTTTCCGTCTCTTGTGGGTATAAACGCAACCTTGAAGCCAAGCTCACGAAGCTTTTCTATCGGTGCTGATACCGATGCGTGCTCGCCCATTGTCGTAATTATCTTTCCGCACCTTTGAAATCTCTCCTTTGCAAAGGCTCGTCCGAATATTGCAAGGTTGTTTGCCTCGCTTCCCGACGAGGTGAAAACGACGGTTGAAGCCGTCTCGGAAAGTGACTTCAAAACAGCGGTGCGAGCCGCCGTAAGCTCCTTTTCCGCAAGCAGACCGTAGGTGTGAAGCGAGGAGGGGTTTCCGTAAATGTTTTTTGAAACCTCGATATACTTTTCGAGAGCTTGTTCGGATATCTTCGTTGTTGCGCTGTTGTCAAGATATATATTCTTTATCTCGCTCATTTGAACACAACCTTTTCCATAGCCTTGATTATATTGTCAAAATGCGCATCAAAGACATCTGCTTTTGCAGTGTAGGTGAATACGTATCCGTGATAGGAAAGTCCGCTTCTGTTAATTGCGATTACCTGATATACCGAAATACGCTCGCCGTTATAGGTGTAGGAATATCTGTATGCGTTTGCCGCATCTGAGTTGCCAAGCTTAACCTGCTCGTAATTTACGATTTTCGTGCCGGCCTCATCTGTCGTGTATTCGTAGGAAACGTCTGTTGCGATAACCGCAAGCTCTTCGAGTCTGCGAAGCACGTAGGAGTTTACGTTTTCATTCGTGCCCATAGCCTCGGTCATATTGAGGCTTGCGCCGTCTGAGTGCGAGGCGCTTGCCATTCCGAGCGAGTGGTCTTTTGTAAAGCCTGCCGGAGCATAGAGTGAAAATCCGGAAACGTCAATATCACTGACGAGCAAAAATCCGTCCTTGTCGTATACGGGTGTTTCTACCGTCGGCTCACCGGTCTTCGCAACAAAGCGGAAAGCCTCCATAATTTTCATAACGTTACCCTTATCCTTAGCTGTGCCGAGGTGGTAGTCGTAGTAGGTAGTTGTCGTGCCGTTTCTGTTTTGAAGCGATGCGGAGTATTGGAAAACGTAATATTTTCCGCCTGCCTTTATGAGTATTTGCATAAACGCATAGCTGTAAGTATCGTCTGCGTTGGGGTCGTAGTAGTCGTAGCTGAACGTGTATTTCTTTGCTCTGTCAGCGCTCTCTCCGGACTTACCGAAAATTATTTCCTCGCCGTTATTTGATACGGTTGGAGTTGTGGTAAACTCGGAAAGCGAGTCAGTAAAATAATCTCCGAAGAAGTATGCGTCCTCGAGCGCCTCCGTCGTTTCGGTCTTTATGGGGTCAACCTCAACGAAGCTGACCGACGAGGTATCAATTCTTGAAACGAAAGCTGACTTTATTTCGCCAACGTTAGACACCGACCAGCCCTCAGGAGCATAGAAATAGTATCCAAGGTCTGTGCCGCCTGCAACGAGCTTCATTCCGTCAGGAGCGTCTGTGCCCGTGCTACACGACGTGAGAGTGCCCGCCGATGCTATAATAAGCGCAAGCGAGAGAAATAAAGTCAGAATTTTTTTCATTGTTTTTATCCTTTCGATTTTACAAGTTCCTTGAAGAAGCGACCACGCTCCTCAAAATTTTTGAAAGTGTCGTAGCTCGTTGCCGCAGGGGAGAGAAGAACCGTGTCACCGACCCCAGAAGCTCCGATAGCATAGAGTACAGCCTCGCAAAAACCGTCAATTCTTACGTAATTTATGTTTTCCTTTTTGCAAAGCTCTTCAATTTCGGGAGCGGACTCCCCGGTTAAAACGGTGAGCCTTGCGTGCTTTTTTACGTGCGGTATAAGCTCGTCAAATTCGAGCCCCTTTTTTCGCCCGCCGAGAATGAGAATAACGGGGGTAGAAAAGGACGAGAGTGTCGCAATGCATCTCTTTGGCGACGAGTCTATCGACGAGTTGTAATAGTCAACACCTGAAAAATTGCCAACGTACTCCCGTCTGTGCGGCAGTCCCCCAAACTCCCTTGCAAAAGCTTTGAGCGCGCTTTTTGAAAGGTCTCCGTAGGAGAGGGAAATCGCACACATATAGTTAGATACGTTGTATTTACCCGGTACGAAAATGTCTGCCGTGTCGAGCAGCTCCTCGCCCGAGGCATAGATTTTTCCGCCCGAGAGAGTAACGTAAAGCTCTGCCGAAACAAGTCTGCGAAGCTCGTTTTCCGAAAGAGCGGTTGAATATACCGCAAAGGGTGCGTAGTCAGAAAGAAGTCTGCGCGAAATTTCACAGTCAAAGTTGAAAATCCTGCGCTCCGTATTTTCGAGAATGTTTCTTTTTGCTTGTATGTATTCGTCAAAATCCTTGTGCCAGTTCAGGTGATTTTTCGTAATATTCGTAATTGCCGCGGCGGCAGTATGCGGTCTTTTGTAAGAAAGCTGAAAGCTTGAAAGCTCCGCTATGTATAGCGTAGGCAGGGTGTCGTCAAGATGCGGTGTCATTGCCTCGCCAAAATTCCCAAAGGGAATTGAATACGTACCGCTCTCTGAGAGCAGCTTTGAGGTGATATAGGTCGTCGTGCTCTTTCCGTCAGAGCCCGTGATGCCGACAACGCGGCTTTTCGTATTTTGAAAGAAAAGCTCACAGTCGGACGAGTAAATAACGTCTCGGTTTTTCGGGTGCAAAAGAGCGGGAGTGTCCCGTCTTGCCGACGGTGAGAGGAAGAGAATATCCTCGTCAATATCGCGTAGCATATCCTCACCGAAAAAACATCTGTCGGCTATAATGCCATCGCTTTCGGACGGAGTGCTTGCCCTGAGTGTGATATCTAAATTCGGATAGTGGGAGGTGAGGTATCGGTAAACCCCGATATTTGACGTCCCAACGCCCAAAAATCCAACTCTCTTTATCGGTTTTTCGCCATAATAAAACATATAACCCCTTATATTATAAAGCCTGCGCCGTTTTTTTTCAAGATAAAAGCGCAAAATTTACAAAAATATAATAGCTTTTAGAAATTATATGTCCTCTCGGCATAAAAAAGCACCGGAGAATACAAAACGAAAACAAAAAAAGGCTTTCGAAACGAAGCCTCATCAAAGTTTGTTAAATGACTGAACTTGTAAGCCGGGTTC
>JAZNCB010000157.1:0-3239 GCA_046156285.1 Eubacteriales bacterium
TCCTAAGCCCGCTTGGCCTCCGACTTAAAGACTTGCAAGCCTTGCAAAAGAGTGTAAAATCACCGTTTGCGTCGACTGCGAGAAAAATATTCTCGATATTGAAGAGGCAATGACAGAGGCTTCGTCAACGGTAGGTATTCTCATAGAATACGAGATAGGAATGAAGCGCTGCGGTGTGCTTACCGAGGAGGAGTTTTATAAGCTCTATTCGCTTATAGAAAAAGCACCTCACCTGAATTTCAAAGGAATTCAGGCATATGCAGGACATATCTCGCACGAGGTCGATGAGAAAAAGCGACTTTCCGCAGTTGAAGAAAACAATAAAAAGCTCCTTTCTCTTATAGACTACCTTAACGAGCGAGGAGTAAAAGCCGAAATCGTGTCGGGCGCAAGCACCGGTACAGCCGCGGCAAAAATGAACGTTGGAATATACAACGAAATTCAGGCGGGTAGCTATCTTTTGTTAGATGACTGTTACAATAAGCTCGGCTTGCCATTTGAAAACTCGCTTTTCGTTCTCACCACCGTCGTCTCGAAAAAGGATACTCTCACCGTCGTTGACGCAGGAGTGAAAACGGTAGGAGTTGACCAGGGAGTGCCCTCTGTAAAGGGAGTTGTTTGCAAGGAAATCGCAGCAAGCGAGGAGCATTTTCAGCTCCACTATCCCGACCGGGAGTTTTCAGTCGGTGATAAGCTTTTGCTTATCCCGGGACACTGCTGCTCAACTATGAATCTTCACGATAAGGCATATTTTATAAGCGGTGACGAGGTTGTCTCGGAAATTGCGATAGACGGCAGAGGATTTGGTAAATAAGAGGTAAAAATGATAAAGCTGACAAAAACCAAAATCAAAGCAGGACTTTCTTCTCCTGTAAAAATATTACATATAACAGATGCCCACCTCACCTATGCAAATGATAAGGATACAGAAGAGCACCGTGAGCTTATGCGTGTGCGTCACCTTGAATTCAAGGATGCGGAAAAGGGCACGGAAGACACCGGGAGGGAATACCTCGAAGAAGCAATAGCTCTTGCAAAGAGCGAGGGTGCGCTCCTCGTTTGTACGGGCGACGCAATAGATATTCACACAAACGGAAATATAGAGGCTTTTCTCGATATCATACGCGATACCGACCTTATGTTCACACCGGGCGGTCACGAGCACCAAAGGCAATGTATGAGAACTATGCAAGAGCCATACCCCTATTTTGAAACTATCCGTCCGATACTTGAAGCTGAGCTTTCCCGCTTCGACCTCTATTTTGAGAGCCGTATCGTAGGCGGAATTAATATCATTACGGCAGACAACAGCCTTGACTTTTTCGCAAAGCGCACGGTAGACGCCTTTAAGCGCGAGCTTTTGCGCGGACTTCCCATTATAGTATTCTTCCACGATCCTATCTGGGACGATAAGCTTAACAGATCCGAACCGTACAGACCAAACGTGCGTATCACAAAGGAAGAATATGCAATTTCAGGCGAGATGATAGAGCTCATAAAAACTCATCCGCTCGTGCTTGCCACCTTTG
The DNA here is from genome assembly GCA_046156285.1 of Eubacteriales bacterium. Taxonomy (GTDB): domain Bacteria; phylum Bacillota; class Clostridia; order Oscillospirales; family CAG-272; genus UBA1740. Next base: position 1,530 of record JAZNCB010000157.1, read on the forward strand.
GCGGTCACGGCCATAAAACCGAAGAGCGAACAATCAACGGAAAAACGCACTATATGACCGACGGACTTTTTAACGGTCAGGCAAGAATGATAGAGATATACTGATTTTTGATTTTTTCAGTCAAACCTCGCGGTTTGCTTACCTGAAACGAGGTTTGCCGAGGATTTTTGCGCAAAAACGAAAAAATCAAAAAAAGGTATTGACAACCTAATATTTTAGTGCTATAATGAGTACAAATTTGAATATCACAAAGAACGACTGTGATGAAGAGGGTTGGCGTGATAAGCTTCCAGAGAGTTGTCGGACGGTGAAAGACAATAACTGATCATACCGAATAACCTATCGCTTCTGAGTCGAAGGACCGAAAGGCTTTTGCCGTGTAGACTCCTTCCGTATTGCTGCGTAAAGGCAAAGAGCTTGATAGAGCTCGGTAAGTGACGGAAATTTCCGTAATTTGAGTGGTACCGCGGGTTAATTACTCGTCTCAAAGGTTTTCTTTTGAGGCGGGTTTTTTGTTTTATTCAAATCAGTAACCATTGAATGAAGAAAGAAAGGAAAAAAGAATGGATTACAGTTTGAAAGAGGTCGCAGGCAGAATAAAGGACCTGCGCGAAGCAAAGGGATATACCACCGAGGAGCTTGCTAAGCTCACGGGTGTATCGGTAGAGGACTATAAGCTCCTCGAAGAAGGCGAGAGCGATTTCAGCTTTACCTTTATTTATAAATGCGCTAAGGCTTGTGGAGTTGAGGTTGTCGATATTCTTGAAGGTAGCAGCTCAACTCTTACCTCGTTTGCAATTACAAGACGCGGAGAGGGACTTAAAATTTTGAAGCAGCACGGTGTTGAGTATAACAACCTTGCTCCTAAATTCAAGGAGAAGCTTGCCGAGCCATTTCTTGTAAAATTTCCCTATATTCCCGAGGAGCAGAATGCTCCTATGAAGCTTAATTCGCATAACGGTCAGGAGTTTGACGTAATAGTCAAGGGCTCGCTTAAAGTTCAGGTCGGAAGTCACGTCGACGTGCTTAACGAGGGCGACTCCATCTTCTATAATAGCCTTATTCCTCACGGTATGATAGCAGTAAGCGAGGGCGGCTGTGAGTTCCACGCAGTAGTGCTTAATCCCCAGGACGGCACGGTAAGCGAGGAGTATCCGGAAGCTCCCTACATTCCTCAAAAGCCCGTAGAAAAAGAGGCAGAGCCTAAGACGGTTGCGGATAACTTCATCGAGTCCTACTACGACGATAAGGGTGTTTTCTCGGGAATATCCTTCAAAAATGACGATAAATTTAACTTCGCATTCGATTGCGTGGATAAGGTAGCAGAGAAGTCTCCCGACAAGCTTGCAATGCAGTGGGTAGCAAACGATAAGAGCGACCGCCGATTCACCTTTGCGGATATGAAAAAATATTCCGCAAGAACGGCTAACTACTTTGAATCTCTCGGAATTAAAAAGGGCGATACTGTAATGCTCGTTCTTAAACGTCATTATCAGTTCTGGTTCTGTATGCTCGCTCTTCATAAGATAGGCGCTATCGCAATTCCCGCAACAAATCAGCTCGTAGAGCACGATTTTTCGTATAGATACAAGGCGGCAGGAGTAAAGCCTATCGTCTGTACCGCAGACGGCGAGGTATCACGCGAAGCGCAAAAGGCGGCGGCAGAGTTTCCGGGAATGCTCAAAATTCTCGTTGGCGGAAAGAGAGACG
>JAZNCB010000158.1:0-11447 GCA_046156285.1 Eubacteriales bacterium
TTATGTTCACGAGAATTGAGACGTTTGCTTGGATAATCCACACCGGTACTAATATCTCTATCGACGATTCCGGTAGAGTTGCAATATTTGCTACTCAGAATGCAGAGGGTAAGACGGTATACGTAAGAGCGGCTATCGTCAGCCAGCGTACAGACTTCAAGTTTGTACAAAAGGATGCAGATGCCCCCATGCTTAACACAACATACAAGAGCGCAAGCGTACCCGGCGAGCCCGAGTACACACGCGGAAGCATCAAGAGACTCGTTATCGAGGGCACAACGATTTCGTTCGAGGCAGCTATCGTATTCGAGTATATTGAGGACGTGGACAATATGCCCACTGTTGGATACAGCTGGACCAGCATGCTTAACTGGGAGCCCTACGAAACCTTCGTAAGCAAGAACGAAACGGCTTCTACCGACAAGCGCGCTCCTGCATTGAGCAACGATATTATCACCTACACAATGAGAGCCGAGAATACTCTTAAAGATAAGGATGCGGCATTCACCGATAAGCTCTTCGACCTTTACAAGTCGCTTACAAACGTTGAATATGCTTTGAAGTCCTATTCTTACGAGACCTCTACCGCGCTTTCAAACGCTTATGCGGACTACGTTGACTGCAAGGAAAAATACGAAGATTTCGCAGAGTACCTCAACGGTATTGTAGGTCAGGTTAACTCTCTTTCTAATAGCCTTATCGGTTTGACGGAAGCAGAAGAGGCTGAATAATTTTATAAATAAATAAAAAAGAGCGGAGATGCAAGTCGTCTCCGCTCTGAATTTTTCAAGGGCTTATCTTCTTTATAATTAAATATAAAGAAAGGTTTTGCTCGTTTTTTACACCGCATAGAAGTGATACGCGAACTCTAAATCTATACTAAAATAGTATACATTTATATGGCAAAAATGACGGTAATATCTACTAAATAAGTAATTATTTTGCTCGATTTTTGTTGAAGTCGCCGAATTTATTTTAATTGCTCAAAAAAGGCTTGAAATTTCTAAAATTAGAGTATATAATATAACAAAAAGAAAATAATTCACAAATTTAAGGAGATTTTTATGAAACGCGTTTATAATTTTTCAGCCGGTCCTTCTATGCTTCCTCTTTCAGTTCTTGAAAAGGCGGCAAGCGAGCTTGTTGCATACGGCGACAGCGGAATGTCTGTTATGGAGATGAGCCACCGCTCGCCTGTTTATGAGGAGATAATCACAGAGGCTGAGCAGCTTTTGCGCAAGGTTATGAATATTCCCGATAACTACAAGGTTCTCTTCCTTCAAGGCGGAGCTTCAACTCAGTTTGCGGCAGTACCACTTAACCTTATGAAAAAGAACCGCAAGGCTGACTATATCGTATCCGGTCAGTTCTCGGGCAAGGCTTACAAGGAAGCTCAGATTTACGGTGAGGCAAGACTTGTTGCTACGAGCAAGGATGCTAACTTCACGTTCGTTCCCAAGACTACAAGAGAAGATTTCAGCAAGGATGCTGACTACGTTCACATTTGCTTTAACAACACAATTTACGGAACTAAGTTCCCCTACATTCCCGATACGGGTGATATTCCTCTCGTTGCCGATATGTCCTCCTGCATTCTCAGTGAGCCGGTTGACGTTTCAAAGTTCGGCGTTATCTATGCAGGCGCGCAGAAGAATATGGCACCCGCAGGTCTTACAGTCGTAATCATTCGTGAGGACCTTCTTGGCGACGTTTGCCCCGAAACCCCCACAATGCTTAATTACGCAGTAATGGCTGAAAACAACTCTATGTACAATACACCCCCTTGCTACTGCATCTATGTTGCAAAGCTCGTATACGAGTGGATTCTTTCTCTCGGCGGACTTGAAGTAATGCGCGAGATGAATATGAAGAAGGCAAACCTTCTTTACGATTATCTCGACAGCCAGGATTACTACATTGCTCCCGTAGTTAAGGAGTCACGTTCTATGATGAACGTAACCTTCGTTACCGGTGATGCCGACCTCGATAAGAAGTTTGCTAAGGAAGCTGATGCTGCCGGACTTAAAAACCTTAAAGGACACCGTTCTGTTGGCGGTATGAGAGCTTCTATCTACAATGCAATGCCTTACGAGGGTGTTGAGGCGCTCGTTGAGTTTATGAAGGAATTTGCAAAGAACAATCCTAAAAAGTAAAGTGAGATAAGACGATGAAAAATATCAAGTTAATGAATAAAATTGCCAAGATAGGCACGGAAATTTTCGAAGAAGACAAGTTTAATTTCACCGAGGGTGAGGAATATGATGCAATAATGGTTCGCTCCGCCGCTCTTCACGACGTAGCATTTCCGAAATCTCTTACTGCTATTGCACGTGCCGGCGCAGGTGTTAACAACATTCCCGTTGACAAGTGCACAGAGGCTGGTATCGTAGTATTCAACACACCCGGCGCTAACGCAAACGGTGTTAAGGAGCTTGCGCTTTGTGCTCTCGTTCTCGCTGCCCGTGACGTAGTAGGCGGTATCAAATGGGTAGAAAACCTCAAAGGCGAAGAGGGAATTGCGAAGACGGTTGAAGCAGGCAAGGGTGTTTACGTAGGTAACGAGCTTCTTGGTAAGAAGCTGGGTGTTATCGGTCTTGGCGCTATCGGCGGTATGGTTGCAAACGCGGCCAACGCACTCGGTATGACGGTTTACGGCTACGACCCCTACATCACACCTAATGCGGCTTGGAGCCTTGCTCCCGCTATCAAGCAGGCTTCGGGATACGATGAAATCTTCAAGACCTGCGACTATATCACTCTTCACGTTCCCGCAACTCCTACAACAAAGAATATGATTTGCGAGAAGTCTATCGCAATGATGAAAAAGGGTGTAAGAATTATCAACCTTGCAAGAGCTGACCTCGTATGCGCTGACGATATCAAGGCGGCGCTTGAATCAGGAAAGGTTACAAAGTACGTAACCGACTTCCCGACCGATGCAACCGTTGGTGTAAAGGGAATTATCAACATTCCTCACCTTGGCGCTTCTACGTACGAGTCGGAGGACCACTGCGCAGTTATGGCTGCAAAGCAGCTTCGTGACTACCTTCTTACAGGTAACATTAAGAACAGTGTAAACTTCCCCACAGTTACTCTTCCTCACACAGCAAAGGCAAGAGTTACGGTAATGCACAAGAATATCCCCAATATGCTCTCTCAGACCACCGCGGCATTCTCTGCGGCAGGTGTTAACATTGAGAACCTTGCGAGCGGTTCAAAGGGCGACGTTGCGTACACAATCGTTGAGACAAACGACGTTCCCGATGCAAAAATCGTTGATGCGGTTATGGCTATTGACGGAGTATTCGCGGTAAGATGCTACTAATCTGATTTTCCTTTCGGAATAAAAAGCAAGAGGTGCTATGAAAATGGTATCTCTTGCTTTTTTGTATATAAATACTTAAATTTTTTCTGAAAAAGCCTTGACAAACCTGCGTTATTGGTGTATAATTTAGTTTGTTAAAGTGATGAAGCGAACAAATAACCCAAATGGAGAAAAAGAATGGATAAGCTACACACAAAAGACGTCGATGCGCTTTTCGAAGCAATATTAACGCTCGAAACGCTTGACGAGTGCTACAAGTTTTTTGAAGACGCTTGCACTATAAAGGAAATATTCGATATAGCGCAAAGGCTCAAAGCGGCAAAAATGCTTAAATCGGGTAAGAACTATCTTGAAGTCTGCGCCGAAACGGGAATGAGCTCGGCTACCATCAGCCGTGTTTCAAAATGCCTTGAATACGGTGCCGGCGGATATGGGCTTGTGCTTGAACGCACATCGGAAAAATAGATTAAAAAGAGGAAAACAAAGTGATAGAATCAAGGCTTTTACGAAGCACGGAAAAGGCGTCCCTCTCGTTGCGCAGTCTTTATGAAAGATACGGATATTTGCCGTTCAAGATGAGCAAATTCGAGGAATACGACCTTTACGTTCGCAACAAGGAATTCCTTGTCAGCGAGAATATAATTACCTTTAACGATACCGACGGCAGACTTCTTGCATTGAAGCCTGACGTAACCCTTTCGATAATCAAAAACTTAAATTATGAGAGTGGCTGTAAGCAAAAGGTTTATTACAACGAGAACGTATACCGCGTATCTCATAAATTCCATAGATTTAAGGAAATAATGCAGGCAGGTCTTGAATGTATAGGCGACACAGATATCGTAGATACCTACGAGGCTATCGACCTTGCGGCAAAGAGCCTTTCGGTTATTTCGGATGCATTCGTTCTTGATATATCGCACCTCGGTATTCTCGGGCGTGCGCTTAACAAAGCTACGAAAAAGGCGGATTTTGCAAAGGAAGCAACGCGGCTTCTCGCAGAGAAAAACAAGCACGAGCTTTCAGCCTTGTGTGAGGAATATTCGATAGATGCGGATATCGCAAATATCGTTATAAGCTTCGTCGATATGTACGGCGATGCCGCAGAGGTTCTTCTAAGACTTGCGCCGATTTGCGAAAAGATAGGGGCAAACAAGCAATACGAGGAGCTCAAAACTCTTTGCTCGCTTCTTTCGTCGTCGGAGAGCTTTAAGAATATGAGAATAGACTTTTCCGTCGTAAACGATATGAACTATTACAGCGGAATCGTTTTCCGCGGATTTATAGAGGGAATTCCGGACGGAGTTCTTTCCGGCGGTGAATATACCGCTTTTATGAACAGAATGGGCAAGACTACGGGAGCTGTCGGATTCGCAGTATACCTCGATATGCTCGACGAGCTTGATACAAGCTCCGCAGATGCGTTCGACGTTGACGTTTTGCTTTTATATAACGGAAATTGCGATGCAGGAGCTCTTATCAAAAAGAAAAACGAGCTTATCGCCGAGGGCAAGCGCGTGTCGGTGCAAAAGGCAGTGCCTAAAAATCTTCGCTATAAAGAAATAATTAAATTGGATAAATAAGTTATGATAAATATTGCTTTACCAAAGGGCAGACTTGGCGAAAAGGTTTACGCCATGTTTGAAAAGGCGGGTTACCCCTGCCCCACAATAAAAGAAAATAACAGAAAGCTCATATTCGAAAACAGTGAGGTCGGTGTCAGATTTTTCTGGGTTAAGCCCTCGGACGTTTCAATATACGTTGAGAGGGGCGCTGCCGATATCGGAGTTTGCGGAAAGGATATTCTCGTTGAGTACGAGCCTGAGGTTTACGAGCTTGTTGACCTCAATATAGGAAAGTGCAGAATGGCGGTTGCCGCAAAGCGAGATTTTCACGACGACAACCTCACAACACTTAAAGTAGCGACAAAGTTTGAGAATATCGCAAAGCGCTACTATGCCTTGCGCGGACGTGACATTGATATAATCAAGCTTAACGGCTCAATAGAGCTTGCTCCTATTCTTTCGCTTTCCGACGTTATCGTCGATATCGTAGAGACGGGAACAACGCTTAAAGAAAACGACCTTGAAGTATTTGAGGTAATTTTACCGATAAGCGCAAGGCTTATCGCAAACAAATCGAGCTTCAAGTTCAAAACTGCTGAAATTGAGAAAATAGTTGAAAGCATAAAAAAAGAGATTGAATAAAGGGTAATCCGAAAATGATTAAGATATATAAATACGGTGAGGTTTCAAATAGCGAAATATTCGCAAGAGATAATATCGCCTCGGGTGTTGAGGGTATAGTCACCGATATAATTCAAAACGTTATATCGCGAGGCGACGCGGCAATATTTGAGTACGCTGAAAAATTTGACAAGGCAAAGCTCAATACCCTTGAAGTTTGTGCCGAGGAAATAGACGAGGCATTTATGCTCGTTGATTCGGAATTTGTAAAGATAATTAAGGAAGCAGCTGAAAATATCAGAGAATTCCACAAAAGACAGGTCCGCAACAGCTTTGTTATTAACGAGAGGGACGGCGTCGTAATCGGACAAAAGGTTATGCCTATTGAGAAGGTAGGCCTTTACGTTCCCGGTGGAACTGCGGCATATCCCTCGACCGTTCTTATGGACTCTATCCCTGCGAAAATAGCAGGTTGCCGTGAAATAGTTATGGTAACACCCCCGCAGCAGAGCGGCAAGGTTAACCCCGTAATACTTGCGGCGGCTAAAATTGCAGGTGTTGACAGAATATTCAAGGTTGGCGGAGCGCAGGCGGTTGCGGCACTGGCATACGGAACTGAAAGCATACCCAAGGTTGATAAGATAGTAGGCCCGGGAAATGCGTTCGTTGCCGAAGCTAAAAAGCAGGTTTTCGGCAAGGTTTCGATAGATATGATAGCAGGTCCGTCAGAGATTTTGGTTGTTGCCGATGCTACCTGCAATCCTAAGTTCGTTGCGGCAGACCTTCTTTCTCAGGCAGAGCACGACAAAATGGCGAGCGCGGTTCTCGTAACCGACAGCTACGAGTTTGCAACACTTGTAAGAGGTGAGCTTGAAAGACAGATTCCGCTTCTTGAAAGATGTGAGATAGCAAGAGCTTCAATAGACAATAACGGCAAAATCATAGTAGCCGAAAACAATCTTTCACTTGCGATAGATATAGCTAATGAGATAGCACCCGAGCACCTTGAGCTTTGCGTTGATAATCCCTTTGATTATCTTGACAAAATCAAGCACGCAGGCTCGATATTTATGGGCAAGAATTGCCCCGAGGCGCTCGGCGATTATTTTGCAGGTCCTAACCACACGCTTCCGACAAGCGGCACGGCAAGGTTTTCCTCTCCTCTCGGTGTAGAGGATTTCGTTAAGACCTCGCAGTTTACCTATTACACGAAGGACGCGCTTAGAAAGGTTGCCGACAAGGTTGCCTACTTCGCGAAAAAAGAAGGACTTGGAGCGCACGCAAACAGCGCAACGGTTAGATTTGAGGACTGATATGAGTAGATTTTGCAGTAGTAAATATTCACGTCTTAAAGCCTACGTTCCCGGTGAGCAGCCAAAGGATAAAAGATATATAAAGCTCAACACCAACGAGTCTCCGTTTCCACCGTCAAAGGCGGTTATAGAGGCGGTTTCGAGCGAGGCATCGGAGCTTATGCTGTATTCCGATCCCGAGTCGGCAAGGCTTACCGAAAAATGCGCCGAGCTTTACGGTGTATCTCGCGATATGGTGCTTATGACCAACGGCTCGGACGAAATTCTTAACTTTGCCTTTATGGCATTTTGCGACAGCGAGCACCCGATAGTATTTCCCGATATAACCTACGGCTTTTATCCCGTATTCTGCGAGCTTAACAATATTCCCTATGAGGAAATTCCATTAACCGAGGATTTCAGAGTTGACTATCGCGACTATCTTAATATCGGCAAGAATATTGCGATAGCAAATCCGAATGCGCCTACGGGAATAGTAATGCCGCTTTCCGAGATAGAAGAGATAGTTAAAACAAACCCAAGTAACGTAGTAATAATTGACGAGGCATACGTAGATTTCGGCGGCGAGAGCGCAGTCGGTCTTGTATCGAAGTACGACAATCTTATCGTAACGATGACCTTCTCGAAATCTCGCTCTATGGCAGGAGCAAGGCTTGGTTTTGGAATAGCGAGCCCTGCGCTTATACAGGATATGAATACGATAAAGTATTCAACTAACCCATACAACGTAAACAGAATGACGGCGGCGGCTGGCTATGCCGCTCTTACGGACAATTCCTACTATATGGATAACGCAAAGAGAATTATGGAAAACCGTGAGTATACGGCAGATGCGCTTGTCGCTCTTGGTTTTACGGTTCTTCCGTCAAAGGCGAATTTTGTTTTCGCAAAATCGGATAAAATTTCCGGTGAGGAGCTTTACCTTAAACTCAAAGACAAGGGAATACTTATCCGTCACTTCACAAAAGAAAAAATTAAAGATTACAACCGCATTACGATAGGAACGCGCGACGAAATGAAGGCTTTCCTTGATGCGACTGTTGAAATTTTGGAGGGAAAATAAAATGAGAGTTTCCGAAATCAAAAGAAAAACCGCTGAAACAGACATAGCATTGAAGCTTAACCTTGACGGAGTAGGCGAGTCAAAAATTGACACGGGCTGCGGTTTTCTTAACCACATGCTTACCCTTTTTGCAAAGCACGCAAGATTTGACCTTGAAATTTCCTGCAAGGGTGATACGGACGTCGATTTTCACCACACGGTAGAGGACGTCGGTATCTGTCTTGGAAAGGCATACCTTGAAGCGCTTGGCGATAAAAAGGGAATAAAGAGATACGCAGACAAGACAATTCCGATGGACGAGGCCCTTATCCTCGTTGCTATCGACGTGTCGGGCAGAGATTATCTCGGCTATGCTCTCGATATCCCCTCTTACAGAGTAGGAGAGTTTGACACTGAGCTTTGCGAGGAGTTTTTCAAGGCGTTCGTACGCGATGCTAAAATCACACTTCACATAAGACAGCTCGCAGGCACAAACTCACACCACATAATCGAGGGCGCATTTAAGGCATTTGGCCGCGCTCTTTCAAAGGCCTCTGAGATAGATGCGAGATTTGCCGACGAGGTTCCCTCTACAAAAGGAGTTCTTTGATGATAGCTGTTATTGATTACGGGGTGGGCAATCTGTTTTCCTTGACCTCCTCATTAAAGGCTATCGGCGCAGAGTGTATTGTTACAAGTAGCCCCGAAAAAATCCGTGCGGCTGAGAAAATTCTTTTGCCCGGTGTAGGTGCATTTGAGGACGCAAAGCGCAAGCTCTCCGAGGCAGGACTTGACACCCTTATTATCGACGAGGTTAAGGCAGGTAAAAAAATCCTCGGTATATGCCTTGGTATGCAGATGCTTTTTGAGCGTAGCTTCGAATACGGAGAGCATAAGGGACTTGGACTTCTCTCGGGTGAGGTCGTTGCAATGGAGGGAAAAATTCCCGCAGAGCTTAAAATTCCGCACATCGGCTGGAATGCTCTTCACGTAAAGAAAAGCCACCCGATATTCAAGTATATAAAGGAAAACGATTACGTTTATTTCGTTCATTCGTACTATGCGACAGGCTGTGAGGATAGTCTGCTCGCAAGCTCGGAATACGGTGAAGAGTTAACTGCCGCAGTTGCACTTGACAACGTTTGCGGAACACAATTTCACCCCGAGAAGAGCGGCGAGGTTGGACTTTCAATACTCAAAGCCTTTGCGGAGTGGTAGATTTTTGGAGAAAAAAGATGAAAATATTTCCGGCAATCGACCTTTATGATAAAAAGGCAGTGCGTCTTTATAAGGGCGATTATTCCAATATGACGGTTTATAGCGATAAGCCTTGGGAAATTGCAAAGGATTTTGCGAGGCTTGGCGCAGAGTATATACACGTAGTAGACCTTGAAGGCGCAAAGGACGGAACGACACCCAATATCGAGGTCGTCGAAAGAATAGTTAAGGAGAGCGGCCTTTTCGTCGAAATCGGCGGCGGAATTCGCACGATGGAGGTCCTCGACGAGTATTTTTTGCGCGGAGTGTCAAGAGCAATTCTTGGAACTGCGGCGGTAAGTGACGAGGACTTTTTAGCCGAGGCAATAGCCAAATATGGTGAAAAAATTGCAGTCGGAGCAGACGTAAAGGACGGCTACATAGCGATAAAGGGGTGGATAGAAAAATCCGAATACACCCTTGATGCATTTTTTGAAAAAATGCAGGGGCTCGGTGTTAAAACGATTATTTGCACCGATATTTCAAAGGACGGCGCAATGAGAGGAACAAACCTTGAAATGTACCGCGATTTGTCTAAAAAATATTCGCTTGATATAGTAGCCTCGGGCGGCGTATCTGCAATATCGGACGTTTTAGAGCTTGCTAAGATGAATATATACGGCGCAATAATAGGAAAGGCCTATTACACGGGAGCAATACCGCTTGACGAGGCAGTAAAGGTAGCAGAAGAATATGATAACTAAAAGAATAATTCCTTGCCTTGACGTAAAGGACGGAAGAGTTGTTAAGGGAGTTAATTTCCTTGGACTTGCCGACGTTTCCTCACCCGTCAAGCTTGCAAAGCACTACTCGGATAACGGAGCTGACGAGCTTGTGTTTTACGATATAACGGCATCGCACGAGGGTAGAGCCCTCTTTACAGACATTCTCACCGAGGTTGCAAGAACTATATTCATACCCCTCACGGTAGGCGGCGGAATAAATACTGTTGACGACTTTGACAGAGTTCTTAAATGCGGAGCTGACAAGGTCAGTGTAAATTCGGGAGCAATAAGAAATCCCTCTCTTATTAGCGACGCAGCGCGCAAATACGGTGACCAATGCGTTGTCATATCCGCCGACGTCAAGCGAGTTGACGGTGAGTTCAGAGTGTTCGCAAAGGGCGGAAGAGTTGACACGGGTATGGAGGCAATATCCTGGATAAAGCGTTGCGTAGATATGGGAGCAGGCGAGGTCGTGGTCAATTCAATCGACACGGACGGTGTCAAGCGCGGCTTTGATATAGAAATGTTAAAAAGAGTGCGCGAGGTAGTAAACGTTCCTGTCATCGCATCAGGCGGAGCAGGCTCAGCCGAGGATTTTATAACACTTTTCCGTGAAATACCCGATATGGACGCAGGACTTGCCGCATCTATATTCCACTTCGGCGAGGTGGAAATTTCCGAGCTTAAACAAAAAATGAAAAACGAAGGAATCGTTGTCAGAATATAAGGAGAAAGATATGCTTAACATTGACGAGCTTAAATTTGACGAGGCAGGCCTTATTCCTGCCGTAGTAGTTGATTCGATTACAAAAAAGGTTTTGACAGTTGCTTATATGAACCGCGAAAGCCTTAAAATTTCTATGGAGAAGGGACTTACCTGCTTTTACAGCCGCTCACGCAAGGAGCTCTGGCTTAAAGGTGAGACGAGCGGAAACTATCAGCACATAGTGTCGATAACGGCAGACTGCGATAACGATGCTCTTACCGTTGTTGTTGAAAAGGACGGACCTGCTTGCCACACCGGCGCAGACTCCTGCTTCACGAAGCCGGTTTATCAGAGCGAGGAGCTTTCCGAGTTTTCTCTTGACGGACTTTACGAGCTTCTTATGGGAAGAAAGCGTGATTTGCCCGAGGGCTCTTATACCACCTACCTCTTCCAGAAGGGTGTTGACAAAATGCTCAAAAAGATTGGCGAGGAGTCAACCGAGGTTATTATCGCAGGAAAGGCAAACGACAAAAAGGAAACGGTATACGAAATTGCCGACCTTGCTTATCACGTAATGGTTCTTATGTGCGAGATGGGAATTACGGTTGAGGACATACACCGTGAGCTTGCTTCCCGTCACGTAATCGACCACAAGGTTAAGCAGGAAAAGATGACGAAATAAATTCGGGCTGTCGTATTTTGGGATAACCGAAAAAGAGCAGGCATGGATATTGTTAAGCACTTCATAAACCCACAACCCTGCTTTTCTAAATCATTGCATATTTAAGGTTGGAGTTCTTGCGAACTCCTTCTTTTTTTGCTCTTTTTCTATTGCCGTTTCCTCGCTCATCGTACGCTTGTACGATTATCGCTCGTCAGCCGGCAATTTCTCC
>JAZNCB010000159.1:0-10307 GCA_046156285.1 Eubacteriales bacterium
GGGTATCGAGGAGAACACCGGAATGCGCCTCACCGAGATAATGGAGGATTGCGGATACGACCGCAACAACCTCGCAGTTTGGGTAGGTCCCGGTCACATTCAGGAATTCGTTTTCGCAAAGCCGAACTGTATGGTTATCGACGGATATAACTCAGAGCTTGTGCGCGAGCTTGTTGACACCCTGAAAAGTCCGCTTATCCGCTTTTATTACGGAGACGATATTATAGGAAGCGAGGTTGGCGCTGCGGCAAAGAACGTTATAGGAATTGCTGCGGGAATACTCGACGGAGGAAATATGCCCTCTCTTAAAGGTCCGCTTATGGCAAGAGGCGCGCGCGAGGTTGCAAGACTTATTCACGCAATGGGCGGAAAAGAGCTTTCCGCATACGGTCTATGCCACCTTGGCGACTACGAAACAACTCTCTTCTCACTTCACTCTCACAACCGCCGCTTCGGCGAGGCATTTGTTCAGGGTGTTACCTTTGAAAAGCTTGCCGAGGGTGTTTTCACTGCACGCGCAATGAAGGTGCTTGGCGAAAAATACGGAGTTGACCTTCCTATTACCAATACGGTTTGTAGTATAATCTACGACAAAAAAGACCCCGAAACCGCTCTTTCCGAAATGTTTGACAGAAAAACGGTAACCGAGTTTTTACTCTAAAATTTGGAATATCTGACAAAAGGTTAAAATATGAAGAACGAAAAGCTCATAAAAGAAGTTAAAAGATACTCATTTATGGTGCTTGCCTGCCTTTTCTACACCCTTAGCTTGCATGCTTTCCTTATACCGAATGAAATCGTCGGCGGCGGTGTGTCGGGCGCGGCTTCGCTCATAAACATTAAGACAGGTCTTTCTACAGGTCTCTTTATCGCAATTATAAATATTCCCATTCTTGCTCTTGGACTTAAAATGATGGGGCCTAAGTTTATTGTCCGTTGTCTTGCAACCACGTTGACGTTAAGCTTGACTACGGAATTCTGGGCATTTATACTTGAACAGTTTGAGGGCTTCAACGGTTTTACAAACGATCCGATATTAGCATCGCTTTACGGCGGTGTTCTTCAAGGTATCGGTATCGGTCTGTTTATCAAATACGAGACGTCAAGCGGCGGCACGGAAATTCTCGGAAGAGCAACTCACAGAATTTTCCCCTATGCGACAATTGCAACTCACGTTGCTATCTTTGACGGTCTTGTCGTGCTTCTTGGTGCAATTTTGCTTAAAAGCCTTGAAAACATACTTTTCGCGCTCATTCTTATCTTCGTCAGTGCAAGGGTCAGCGACCTTTTGCTCCTCGGTCTTTCAAGGGCAAAGCTTTGCTACATAATCACGACGCGCGGAGATGAAATCTCGGAGTATCTTCTATCTCACAGCCCAAGAGGAATTACCAAGCTTGACGGAACGGGAATGTATACTAAAACCGATAAAAACGTGCTCATCACATGCGTAAAGAGTACTCAGATCGCCACTCTTAAATCGGCGGTAAAGTCTATTGACGAGAATGCTTTTATTATAGTTTCCGATGCCACAGAGGTATATGGAAAAGGGTTCCACCAAATATAATGCGGCTTTCTTATTTATGGAGAAACGAAAAAACGCCTGCGTTTTGCAGGCGTTTTTATGTTTGCTTTGGATTTTAATCTTCTACTTTCATTTTTTCTTTTTCAAGCTTCTTCTCTTCCCGTGCAAGCTTGAAAATGCCGAGCTTTTTCCAGATATAGAGGCAGAAGGCTGAAAGAATTACTATTGAAACAACCCAGGAAATTATATATGCCATATAAAGATTTTCAGGTGTGTGGAAGCGCTTCATAGGCACAAAGAAGATAAGCCAGGATACGCGGGCGGCAACACCGATACTGCAACCGATAACAGAGAGCACCGAAGCGCCAAGCGCTTTGAGCGCGCCCGAGAGGACTTCGAGTATTCCGCAGGTGAAATAGAAATTCAGAAGAACCGAATTTATTTCCTTTACCGCTCCGATTACCATTTCCTTATTTTCGATTTCCGCGCCCATAAACCAGCCTGCAATCTGCTCTTCGAAAAGGATTATAAGCTGACCTATGAAAATGCCGATAAAGGTAATCTGAATAAGCGTATAAAGAAACACCTTATTCATTCTGCGAGCCCGTCGTGCACCGTAATTCTGACCGAGGAAGGTCATTGTGGCAACCGAGAAGCAATGCATTGCACTGTAATTTATCTGATCTATCGTTCCGGCTATCGTTCTTGCATCAATTACGTGCTGAGGGAAGGTGTTTGCGCTTGCTGTAACTACGAGCGCCGCGAGATTGAAAAGAAGCGACTGAATTAGGATAGGAATTCCGTATTGCAGTATTCTGCGAAGAACGGCGCCGTCAATTCTGAGGTTTCGTACGGTTATTCCGTAGTTTTGATTTTTGCGTTTAAGAAGAACGATAGAAGCCCAGGCCGCCGACATATATTTGGCTATGAGAGTTGCCACGGCAACACCGACAATGGACCACTTGAACGCAACGACAAAGAGCAGGTTCAAAAGAACGTTTACGATGCCGCTCGCCGCCAAGGAATAAAGGGTAGTTTTCGAGTCACCGACAGAACGCAAAACCGACGCTCCGAAATTATAAACCGAGTCTGCGGGAAGACCTATGAATATAATCAAGGTGTAAATCAGCGATTTGTTGAAGTATTCGCTATCGGTTCCCATAAGCTTTAATACGGGGCTTGCGGTTACAAGCGCCACCACCATTGAAGCTAAACCAACAACAATAGCAAACATCATTGAGGTGTGAGAGGTGCGAGATACCGCTCTATCGTCCTTTGCTCCGTAAAAATGGGCAACAAGTATGCCTGCTCCTGAGGAAATTGCTACCATCAGGTTTACCCAAAGCGCCGTAAGGGTAGACGTGCTTCCAACGGCGGCGAGAGCATCACCGTCGCCTGAAAAGCGCCCTACGACGATAGTATCCGCCATTCCGTAGACGAGCTGTAAAAAGCCTGTCAGAATAAGCGGAATTGCGAAAGCAATGATCCTTGTAAATATAGGTCCTTCTGTAAAGTTCTTTTTCAGATTTGTTTTGGTCATTTTAAATAAGCACACGCACCGCGTGGATTTTCACAAGCCTTGCGGCTTTGGGTTTATGCACGAAAAACCTTGCAGAGCAAGGTTTTCGTAATCTTTATTAATATTCGGAATTACCTACTGTTCTGGGATAAGGAATGACGTCGCGGATATTAGATACACCCGTGAGATACATTATAATTCTCTCAAAGCCGAGACCGAAGCCTGCGTGCTTTGTTCCACCGTACTTTCTGAGGTTCATATACCACCAATGATCCTCTTCTTTAAGTCCGAGCTCTGCCATTCTCGCCGAGAGAACGTCAAGTCTTTCCTCTCTCTGCGAGCCGCCGATAATTTCGCCGACACCGGGAACGAGAAGGTCCATTGCGGCAACGGTTTTACCGTCGTCGTTTTGTCTCATATAGAATGCCTTGATTTCCTTCGGATAGTCGATAAGGAATATAGGCTTTTTATAAACCTGCTCGGTAAGATATCTTTCGTGCTCGGTCTGAAGGTCAACACCCCAATATACAGGGAACTTGAAATCTGCGCCCGATTTTTCGAGAATTTCTATTGCCTCGGTATAGGTAACCTTTGCGTAATCTGCATTGCGAAGAGCGGTAAGTCTTTCAAGAAGAGTTTTATCAACGAACTTATTGAAGAAATCAAGCTCCTGAGTGCAGTTTTCCATTACGTGATTTATGATATACTTGATCATATCCCACGCAAGCTGCATATCGTCATTAAGGTCTGCGAATGCAATCTCAGGCTCTATCATCCAAAACTCTGCGGCGTGGCGTGCCGTATTTGAGTTTTCTGCACGGAAGGTCGGGCCGAAGGTATATATGTTACCAAACGCCATAGCGTAGGTCTCTCCTTCAAGCTGACCGGATACTGTAAGATTGGTTGACTTTCCGAAAAAGTCCTTTGAATAATCTATTTTTCCGTCCTCTGTTCTCGGAGGATTTTCGGGGTCGATGGTGGTTACTCTGAACATCTCGCCCGCGCCCTCTGCATCGGAGCCGGTTATAATAGGTGTGTGAACGTAAACAAAGCCACGGCTGTGGAAAAATGAGTGAATTGCAAATGCAACCTCGCTTCTTACTCTGAACACCGCGGAAAACAGATTTGTTCTCGGACGGAGATATGCCTGTTCTCTGAGATATTCAACCGTGTGACGCTTGGGTTGGAGAGGATAATCGGGAGTTGACGGTCCCTCAACACAAATTTCGGTAGCTTTAAGCTCAAAGGGCTGCTTTGCACCGGGGGTGAGCTCGAGGACGCCCGTGACAACGAGAGCCGCACCGACGTTCATTGAGGCGATTTCATCGTAGTTTGAAATCTTCTCTCTCTCAAAAACGACCTGTATTCCACCAAACGAAGAGCCGTCGTTCATATCGATAAATCCAAAAGCCTTGGAATCACGAAGATTTCTAACCCAACCGCCTATCGTTATAGTTTTTCCGCCAAGCTTTTCACTTTCGGCATAAATACTTTTGATTAGGGTTCTTTTCATTGCTATTCTCCATTAGATTTCGTATAATAACACCATTTTAGCACAATTTCCCAAACTTTGCAAGGCATTTGCTAAAATATTTTTTATTTTATACAGACAAAACCGCGCCCGCGATAGCAAAATAAAGAAGAAGCGCAATTACGTCGATAAGCGTCGTTATAAACGCAGAAGCCATTACCGCAGGGTCAAGTCCTATCTTTTTTGCAAGAAGAGGAAGTGCCGCGCCGAGAAGCTTTGCCGTTATAACCGTGAGCGCGATAGCAAGAGCTACCGCAAGTGAAACGAGGAGGGTTACCGAATCGTTTGAAAGAAGAAGTCCGTCGATAAAATACACCTTCAAAAATGCAACGACACCAAGCACAGCGCCCGACACGAAGCCGACACGCGCCTCCTTGGATAATATCCTCAAAAAGTCGGAAAGCGTTGCCTCGCCAAGCGAGATGGCACGGATTACGGTAACAGATGCCTGAGAGCCGGAGTTTCCGCCCGTACCCATAAGCATAGGTACGAAAAGAAGTAAGACCGCAGGCAGCAAAAGCTCAAATTTTGCAAGAATTGCGCTCGACAGAGTTGCTGAAATCATAAGCAAAAGAAGCCAAGGAATTCTCGCCTTGAAAATATTGAAAACGCTCGTTTTAAGATAGCTTTCCTCGCTCGGTATGATAGCCGCCATCTTTGCGAAGTCCTCTTCGGTTTCTTCCTTTAAGACGTCAATAGCGTCGTCGATTGTGATAATTCCGACAAGACGGCACTCGGCATCAACGACGGGAAGCGCCAAAAATCCGTACTTATCAAGCATTCGCGCAACCTCTTCCCTATCGTCGAGGGTATTTGCGTATATGACACCGTCCTCCATAATTTCGGAGAGCTTTTTATCCACATCGGAAATAAGAAGCTCCTTTGCGCTGACCGTTCCTATAAGACGGCGCGCTTTATCGGTGACGTAGCAAGTATATATGGTTTCCTTATCTATTGCGACCTTTCGGATATGAGCGAGGGCCTCCTCAACCGTCATATCGGCCAAAAAACGCACGTACTCGGTAGTCATAACCGCACCCGCGGTATTCTTCGGGAATTTCAGAAGATGATTTATTGTATCTCGGTCCTCTTTTTTTGAGTTGCGGATTATTCTCATAACAACCGAGGCAGGCATCTCCTCGATAATATCGACGGTATCGTCAAGGTAGAGCTCTTCAAGTGTTTCCGAAAGCTCCTTATCGGTAAAGGAGTTTATAATATCCTCGCAAATTTCACGGGAAAGCTCAACGAATACCTCTGCGGCAACCTCCTTGTGAAGAAGTCTGTATACCGCAGAATAGTATCTTTTCGGAAGCTCGTCGAAAATTGCCGCAATATCAACCGGTATCATTTCCGAAAGCTCGGATTTTAATTTTTTGAATTTTTTCTCACTGATAGCCGCACAAACGTACTCTGCGTCTACCTTCACTTCCTCCATATCGGAGTTTAGCATTTCTCTTTCTTCCATTTTTACATCTCCTTTCTGTTTTTGGGCAGAAAAATGGCGTAGTCCTCGCAAAAACGCGCGACAGGACAACGCCAAAGCAGGATATGAAAAAATCTTATATCTTTTCCATATGACCGTGCCACAGCGCCCAGCTTAAAGCATTGCTATTTATGTAATTACGACTTCGACCACCGTTATCCAAGCACGGCCACCTCTTTTCAAAATTTATTTTCCAAAATGGAATTTCTGACGCAGGAAAGCTCAGCTGCGCCCATAATTATTATAGCAGAAAATTTCTCTCTGTCAACTATTTTTCCTATATTTTTTTCGTTTTCTAAAAGCATAGCTTTTTCACCGATATTTTTGCATATATCAAAAGCGGAAATTCCGCTCTTATTTTCTTCTCGTATTGCATCTATCTCCGAGATATAAATTCTGTCCGCAAGCGAGAGCGAAGCGGCAAAATCCTCTAAAAACGCCTCGGTTCTCGAATAGGTGTGCGGCTTGAAAATAACGCACACAGCTCCCCCTCTTGCCTCTTTTACGCTCTTTATTGCCGCACGTATTTCGGTCGGGTGGTGGGCATAATCGTAATAGACGGCAGCGCCGGCGCGCGTGCCTATAACTTCAAGGCGGCGCTCAACTCCCGAAAATGAGGACAGGGCGGCTTTGATTTTTTCTGTTGGCAAGCCAAGGTGTAAGGCAACAGCCGCAGCGGCAAGAGCGTTGCGCGCGTTGTGCCTACCGATAGAATTAAGCTCGATTTTGAGGAGAAAACCATCCCCGTGTCGAATTTTGAGGTTATATCTGCCACCCTCACGCTCGTATATCTCCCCTGTGTAATCTGCCGCGCTGCTCTCGCCAAACGTCACCGTCTTTGCAGTCACGTCAGGTAAAAGTGAGGCTAAGTTTTCATCATCTATATTTATAAACGCGACCTTTGCCATATTTATCGCCGAAAGAAATGACGACTTTATTTTCTCCAAGCTTTCGAAATAGTCTACGTGTTCAAGTTCAAGATTTGTAAACACCGAAAGTGTCGGAAAAAAGCGGAGAAAGGAGTCCTTATACTCGCAAGCCTCGTATATAAAATAATCCTCCTTGCCAACGCGCAGGGGGGAGTCTGTGTCTCGCAAATTCGCTCCGACAAGTGTTGTCGGCAAAAGGTCGCACTCGCAAAAGATTTTATCTATCATTGCACTCGTAGTGCTCTTTCCGTGACTGCCGGAAACGCCTATTCTCACCCTGTATTTTTCCATAATCACACCGAGATATTCAGCTCGCGAGACTGCGACAATTCCGTGCTCTTTGGCATACCTTATCTCCGGGTTATCATCGTCTATTGCGAGGCTGTAAACGAGCAGGTCCTTCTCCTTTGCGTTTTCCTCACTGTGCGGAACTCTTATATCGTACCCCTTCGATGCAAGCCTTTCGTACGTCTCATTTTTCTGTCTGTCGCTTCCCGAAACGATGTACGAAAGGCATTGCGAAAGCTCCATTAAAGCTCTCATTCCTACTCCAAGCGCACCTACGAAATGTATTTTTGGATTTTCCTTATTCAGTATTTTTACAAGCTCACTTTTTTGCGCTCCTGAATGAAATTTCGACAATTTATTATCTCCTTTTACCCAAGTATATAATTTAGACATTTTTAGGTATCAAAAAATCTACAATAAGTTAAAAAAATAGCGAATTTCTCTATGTATATTTTTAACATTCATACAGTATAATATATTCAGCAACGTAAAAATTTGACTATACACTGAAAGGAATACGATTATGCAAATCACCGATATCAAAATCAGAAAGTTTTTTGAGGAAGGACCGATGAAGGCTATTGCCTCCGTTACGTTTGACGACTGCCTTGCAGTTCATGACGTAAAGGTTATCTGCGCGAGAGAAAGATACTTTATCGTTATGCCGTCAAGAAAGAATCCCGACGGCACATACCGCGACATAGTACACCCCATCAACTCGGATTTCAGAGCTACTCTTGAAGAGGCGGTTATCGATGCCTATCACGTGCAGCTCGTCGCCTCACAGCACGATGAGGAAACAGACGACAACGCAGTTATTATATAACTTGCAGAAAAAATAACCTTAAAATACATTTACAAAGGGGCAGGCTATTTCGGTTTTGGAAATAGCCTTTTTTATTATGATTTATTCAAAAATACTGCCGGAGGTGCTTATCCCAGCTGTAAGCGGTTTTAAGAAAAAGGGCGAGGCGCGAGGCTTCGGTGTGATTTTGGAGGACGGCTCGAAAATCAGTATCGAGGGTGTTGAGAAAATCAAAAGAAAAACCTCGCTTTCTCCCCTGTTTTTTATCACGGGTAGGGGCTTTTGCCTTGATATTTCGCGTAGATATGCGAGGCATCTTGACGGCGGGCTTGTCTTTTTGAGGCGCTTTGCCGATACGGAAAGACTGTTTTCCGAGCTTTCCTTTTCGCTTTCGGAAAGCCTTTTGGGAGCTTTCGCCTCGTTTTTTTCGTGCACTCCCTGCTATCTTCCGGTATCCTCGGATAACACTCGCTCATTTCTTCTCGAAATGGAAAGGTGCGATCTTCCGCGCGGGATTTTTATTCCTTATTCCGAAGAAACGGAAATAAAAAGGACGGGTGCTACCCCGTCGGATTTTCTGTATGCTGTAAAAAAGCTTCGCGCCGATTTTAGCGCGAAGCTCTCAAAATATCTTTAAGAATTAGCGGTTTCGGTTTTCTTGATAATTTCCTCTGCCGCGTCGGTCATTTCACCTATCGGCTTTTTGACCTCGGTTTTTGCCTTGACCTTGCGGGCAAGCTGCTTGTGCTCGCTCATTATTGACTTCTGCGCTGTGTGAAGCTCAGCCTGTCTTTCGGAAAGCTCGCGTTGAAGCTCCATAGTCTTTGCATTTGCTGAAATGATGCTCTGCTGATTTGCGATAATGCTCTTTTGCGAGGCGATAACCTCCTTGATTGAGGCATCGAGCGCATTCTGCGCAACGATAATAGCCTTCTGCATTTCGATAGCTTCCGTCTGCTCTTGGATAACGAGCTTCTGGTTTTCTATATTAGCCTTACCCTCTGCGATAACGGCAGCCTGCTCCTCGGCAACCGCCGCCTGCTCACCCATAATAACCTTTTGATTTGCCTGAACACCCTGAATTTCTCTTGTGAGTGCTCTTTGCATATCGTTGATTTTGCGCTGAGCCTCGACCGCATCTCCCTCTGCGTTGGCAAGTGCCATATACGAAGCGCCAAGCTCAGTCATAGATGTTGATACAGTTTTAAGATTTTCCACGATAGCTTTAAGCTTTTCTGCGATTTCAGCCTCGTTTTCCGCAATTTCGGTTTCCATCTCAACTATCGCACCCGATGCTCTCGGTGCACTGTCAGCGGATACGGGCAAACCGTTTTCCTTTATAAATTCGTCGGCGCGCTTTGCAAACACTGCCTTGAATTTTTCCATTGCCGATGCTACCGCATCCTCAACGATACGGGAAATATCGATAGTAGTCGGCGCAATATTCACCGGCTGGTGAGGATAAGGTCTATACGGCTCGTGATATGGCTGATAATAGTCACGGGGAGGATACTCGCGAGGCGGAACTTGTCTATAATAACCGCTTTCTCTGCGCTCGTCCTCTCTTGCGTAGCTATCCACGCGCTCTTCTTCAAGCTCCCTCTCGTAACTCGGGGTTCTTTTTGCTTCAAAATTCATCTCTGAAACTCCCTCCACATCCTTTACGATATCGTACAAAGCGTCTTTAAGATTACTTTCACGTGCTTCAAATTTCTCTGCCTCAGCACGTACTTTTTTTAGTCCCTTTGCGTTTTCTGTAAGCGCAAGCTCATCGTAGAGCGCGATTACATCCGCAACGAGCGAGGTATAAAGCGAAACGAACGAAACAAATTCTTTTTTTGCAAAAACGAGATTATTCTCAGCAACGGCGCATTTTGCAACCGCCTTCTGAGTGTTTTTAATTTCTCTCATTTCCTCTGCCTCGATAAGCGCTGTGTGCGCCTCCGAAAGTCTTCTTGCGGCAACCTTTGACACCGCGTATTTATCTCTTACGTTAGCCTTTGCCGCTTCTATTCGGCTTCTTAATGTTTCGCCAGTGCTAACCACGCCTGCACCTCTTTCCCTGCTTTCTTGCAGTTAATTTGTCTCAATTTGTTGAAGAATAGCTTCAAGAGCCTTTGCTCTGTGACTTATTGCGTTTTTCTCGTCATCAGTCATCTCAGCGACGGTACGGCTCTCGCCAAGTCGGATCGTAGCCATGTCGTTCTGTGAGCCAAGGAGTTGATAG
>JAZNCB010000160.1:0-5282 GCA_046156285.1 Eubacteriales bacterium
GAAGAATGTAATCGGAGCTTGTCTCCATCCAAGGAGCTTCAACCTCGATCATACCTGTACCGTGGCAAGGACCGTAAACGAAGTTGTCCTTCATTCCGTTCTCGCAGTAGAGGTTGTAGAATCCCTTAGCAACGTCGCTGGCCATAACACCTGCTTTGAGTTGGTTAACAGTCCAGTTGTGAGCTTCGAGACAGAACTCAACGATTCTTCTTCTCTCGCCTTCAAGCTTGCCCATTACAACGGGAAGACCGATAGCGGGTGAGTAACCGTCGATTTTAGCGGAAAGGTTAAGCTGAACGATATCGCCCTTTTCAATTGTTCTGTAGCTTGAACGGCTGATAGCGTGTCTTGTAGACTTCTCGCTGAATACGTACATAGGAAGACCCTCGTACTCTGCGCCCTCTTCGTAAATAACCTTCTGAGCGATACCAACCATCTGAAGCTCGGTAACGCCGGGTTTAAGGTTTCTGATAACCTCGTCTGTTGCAAGGTCAACGATTCTGAAGCCTTCCTGGATACAAGCAAGCTCGTTCTCGCTCTTGATCTGGCGAAGTGTAACCATGATGTCGTTGCACTTTACGATTTCAGCCTTGGGGAAAGACTCTTTGAGACCCTCAAAGATAGGAAGTGTGCACTCAACGTAGCTACCAAGACCGATCTTAATGTTCTCGCCTGTTACGCCGATAGCCTTGAACACCTCGCGGAATGTGCTTGCCTGAAGCTCGGGGTATGCAGGGTCAGCAGACTCTCTGAACTCACGAAGACAGAAAATCTTGTCGATTTTAGCAACGTCCTGTGCGAAGATAATGCACTCAGGACCAACGAGAAGTGCAGCATCACCTGTTGCAGAGATAGCAACGCCTGCTCTCTCGAAAAGAGGCCAGAAGCCGCTGAAATATCTTGCGTTAGCGTAGTCGGACTCTGTGCTGGATACGACCATAACGTCAAGACCCTTTTCTCTTACGAGCTTTGCAGCTCTTGCGATTCTTTCCTTGTATTCGTAATCTGGAATACAAATTCTGTTTGCCATAATAAAATCCTCCGTTTTATAAATTATTTTATATTTTTAATGATATTTGCTTTTGCGTTTGTTTCTTCGGGTGAGAGAATACCCGTAGTCATATGGAACGTGATTGTCTTGCCGGGAGCAACGTACTTTTCAAGTCCCTTTTTCTTGCAGTAGATATAGCCCTTGTGCTCTGCGGTTGCAGGAAGAACCATACCCATAGCGTCCTCGTCCTCGGTTCTTGCTATCCATCTGATACCAAAGGGAAGCTCTTCGGGACGGTGTTTTACGTAGCAGGAGTAACCGTCGGGCAAAATTTCAAGAGTGTGAGCATCACCGTTTTCGTCAGCCTCGTACTTGCAGGTGAATACGATTTCAGGCGCATAGGACTGTGTCTTTGAATCCACCGTGTCCATAATAGATGCGTCCTTGTCAAGTCTTTCAAGATACTCGTTTGTCTTGTCAGCGGCATGGTATCCCGCGGGAACCTCGTGGTGAGCGATAATGTTCTCGTGCTTTGCGGTGTAGAGAAGCTTCGCGCCGTCAACAGGACGGTAGTTAATGTGGCAAAGATAGAAATATTCAAGGGGAAGATCCTTGTTATTCGCTATCGTAACGTTTACGTCGATAGTTGAAGCATCTGCATAAAGACGGCACTCGGGTGTGAAATCGTAGTTAAGCTCAAAGCATCTCTTGTGGCTGTAAAGACCGGAAAGAGAAACGTAAGCGCCGCGCTCGTCCTCACCGAGAATTATGTATGCCTCTCTGTATTTTGCGATAGGAAGCTCGCCGTGAGGCTTGTGAGTGTCCTCTGCGGTGGGGTTACCCATAGCGGTAAGTCCGCAGTGCATAAGGAAGCAGCCGTAGCTTTCTCCGTAGGTGTCGCGGCAAACCTCGGGCTCGTCGTAAATCGACTTCATAACCATATTGTGACCGAGGAATTCCATCTCCCAGATCATCTGTCCCATATAGGGTAAAAGAACGACAAAGCCGTGCTTATTTCTAAGTCTTACAGCTTCAACGCCGGTCGAATACTTGAACGAGGTAACGGTGAAGTTTTCGTTAGAAACAAGTACCTTTTCCTTGTTTTCAAAAAGCTCATAAAACAAATTGATTCTTGTTTTCATTTTGCTAAAACTTTCCTTTCATTATATATTTCTATAACTTTACATTCTAATTATATCAAAATATATACTGTTTGTATTTAGAAAATATTTAACTTTTTTTGCAAAATAGTAAATTGTTTTAATATTGACAAAATAAAATTACGGTGGTATAATAATAGAAAAAAGGGGGTGCTTTAATGGAATTCAAGCTAAAAAAATTCAAGCTGGATATAGTCGTTACCGAAATTGCAAACATTCATTACTTCGAGTTTGCAAAGGAGTATCATACGTTCAAGGACAGCCACGAATTCCGTGAGCTTATATACGTCGACAGCGGTGAGATAATGGTTGAAGCGGACGGATATTCAGGCCCTCTTACCGATAGACAAATTCTGATACATAAAAGCGGAGAGATTCATTCGCTATACTGTTCAAAAAGTAACGCACCAAACGTAATTATAATAGGCTTTGCCTGCAAAAATCCCGAGCTCGACGTCTTTTCTGAAAAGCCGTTCACCCTGTCAACCGAGCATATAAAAATTCTGACAGAGGTAATAAAAGAGGGGCGCTCGGTATTCCTGCCGCCCTACGATATACCGAACATTACCGATATGAAAAAAAGGGAGGATTATCCCTTTGGCGCAGACCAGATGATAAAGCTTCAATTTGAAATGTTTTTGATAGCACTTATCCGAAGCGTTAAAAATCCGATGGCATCACTGCCAAGCGAGGAAACCGAACGCAGAATTGACGAAATTCACCGCTATATTGATAATAACTATATGGAGAAAATCACTCTTGATGACCTTTGCTTTGTTTTTGGAACGAATAAAACCACGATTTGCCGAGATTTCAAGGCAATGTACGGCGACACCCTCGTCCACTATATAAACAAGCTTCGAATAAGAAAAGCAAAGCGCCTTATGCGAGAGGGCGGAATGAATATATCGGAAATATCGGGAAAGGTCGGATTTTCTTCGATCCACTATTTTTCGAAGGTATTTAAGCTTTATGAAAATAAATCTCCGACAGAATATATAAATACCATAAAATCAAAGCTTGAAATATAAAAGATAAAACGGCGTTCGTAGGGACAGTCGTTCTCGCTGCGGCTCGGTCCACTCGGGGAAAAACGATTATCAATCGTTTTTTTACACCCTCGTGCCGCTTCGCTACCTCGACGTCCTTAATATCAAAAATATAAAGAAACGACAGGGGCACTGCTTTAAGAGTGTACCTGCCGTTTTATATTCATGCGCTGCGCGTATTTCACGGTCGCATAGCGACCATTTCAAGACGGCGCGCCGTCATTTCAAGCGCCAATGGCGCATTTCATTGCATCGCTTGCGATGCATTAAAAATGGTAAGCCGTTCCTGTCTTTGCGGAAACGTATATACCCTCGAGAATTCTCGTAACGCAGGCGGCAGCCTCTGCCGTTACCGCAAGCTCGCCGCGACCGAGAATAGCATCGAGGAAGCACTGACATTCAGCGGCAGTAACCGACGGGCCTTTCTTGCCGTCATAGAATACAACACCGCCTGCGGAAAGGTCGGGTGTCATAACGTACTGTCTGCCGTTCTTAACACCGTTTATACGAAGCTCACCGCTCTTCGGCATATCAGCACCGCCCTCAGTACCGCAAATAAGAGTTACGGAATCCTTAGCATCAACGTAGTTGAGCGCCCAGCTTGAACGGAGGTTGATGACCGCACCGTTTTTCATAACGATAAAGCCAAATGCTGAGTCCTCAGCCGTGAATTTCTCGGTATCCCAGTCGCCCCACGGGTTGCCCGTGTTTGTCTGCTTGTTAAGCTTGTGAAAGGTCTGACCTACGCAATAGGCGGGCTCGTAGTTATTCATAATGAAAAGAGTAAGGAAGAGTGCGTGAGTTCCAATATCTATAAGCGGACCGCCGCCCTGCTTTTCCTCGTCAATGAAAACACCCCAGGTAGGAACGCCGCGACGTCTTATTGCAGTAGCCTCAGCATAGTAAATATCGCCAAACTCACCCTCGTCGGCAAGTCTTTTAAGATAGAGCGAATCCTGACGGAAGCGGTTCTGGTATCCGATAGTGAGAAGCTTGCCCGACTTGTCGCGCGCCTCTATCATTCGCTTTGCCTCTTCGTAGTTCATTGCCATAGGCTTCTCGCAAAGAACGTGCTTGCCCGCATTGAGAGCATCAACCGAAATTCGAGAGTGCTCTGCATTGTGAGTGAGAACGAGCACCGCATCAATGCTCTCGTCTTTGAGAATATCGTTATAGTCTGCATATACGGCGGCAGTCTCAGGACCGAATTTTGCCTTTGCCTCCTCTGCCTTTTCGAGAATAATATCGCAGTATGCCGCGATTTCGCAATCAGGGTTGGTTGAGTAATTTGGCAGATGCTTGCCGTTAGCAATTCCACCACAGCCAATAACACCAATTCTTACCTTTTTCATAATTAGAGTCCTTTCGAAATATGTTGACAAAATAGCTATCTAATGTTATAATATCATCAAATATTGATTTTTTCAAGCCTATATCTATATATTTTTGTTTCAAATATTGACTTAATGAGGAAATTATGAAAAAAGAACTGAAAAATATACTCTACGAGCACGCCCCCGATAAAAGAACGACGGTCTCGGTTTTCAAAAGCGAAAATCCCAAAATAACGCTTCATTTTCACAGAAGCTTTGAAATGCTCTACGTGCTTAGCGGAGAGCTTTTAGCTACCGTAGGAGATAAAACCTTTACGGCGGGTGAGGACGAGATAGTATTCGTTCATAACTACTATGCCCACACGTATAAGCCGCTTTCGGATTATACGAAATACGTCTTTATAATTCCGGCAAACTACTCAACAGATATAGATAAAAACCTCGCAAAAGAAACCCTGCCGCAAAAGCTATCCGACCGAGAGTTTAATAAAAGGGTATTGCGCCCGATATGCGATAAAATGTATAAAGAAAAGGATACGATGCCCCCTCTTGTTAAGAAAGGCTACCTTGACGTCCTCTTTGGCTTCGCCCTCGAACACTACTCGCAAATTCCGGTGGAAATACCGGGAAATATCGAATTCATAGTGAAAATACTGCGGTATATCGACGATCACCACAAAGAGCCGCTTACCCTTGAAACGGTTGCAAGCGCCTTTGGATATAATAAATACTATTTTTCAAGGCTCTT
>JAZNCB010000161.1:0-2469 GCA_046156285.1 Eubacteriales bacterium
TAGAACTATTGCAAAGGGCTTGTTCTTTGCCTTGATTTCCGCTACTACGCGTTCCTCGGCTTCTATGTAGCTTTCTCTTGGAATGTCGCAAATCGTGCCGTCTGTCGTTACGAGCACACCTATTGTAGAATGCTCTCCGATAACTCTTTCCGTTCCTATCTCTGCGGCGCGCTTAAATGGAATTTGCTTATCCGACCAAGGAGTTGTTACCATGCGGATTTCACCGTTTTCCTCGCTTCCAAGCGCACCGTCAACGATATATCCGACACAGTCAATCATCTTTACGTTTAAGGTTGTGTCCTCACCAACGTCGATTTTTACCGCCTCGTCAGGAATGAATTTCGGCTCGGTAGTCATTATTGTCTTGCCGGAAGCGCTCTGCGGAGCCTCATCAATGGCCCTCGCTCTGTCGTATTCGTTAGTTATGTTCGGAATTACAAGGGTGTCAAGAAATTTTTGAATAAACGTAGATTTTCCCGTTCTGACAGGGCCAACGACACCAATATAAATGTCACCGCCCGTCCTTTTCGCAATATCCTTGTATATGGAGTTATCTGTCATATTAAAGCACCTTACAAAATCGTTTCATAATACATTATGCAAGCACCGTTCGTTATATGACATGAAAAATGGTAGCTCAAATGCAAAATTTGAGCTACCATTTTGATTGTTCAGGGATATGGGTATTTTGAGGGAAAATTCGGGTTCTCGCGACCGAAAGGCGTACAAGTGTACGTCGAAACGCAAATAGAAAATAACTTAAATCGAATGAAGAAATTCGAAGAATTTCAATCTAATACCGAATGCTTTTAGCTTGTTTATTAAAAAAGTGAGCTTTTTTTGTTTCTTTTCGGTCATTTTCGTTTTCACCGGAATACGCCGGCCATTTGAATTTATTTCAAATGTATTTTTCTCGGTATGATAACCTTATTCGGAGTGTCGATATTAACGACGCTTTTGTCGGACTTTTCAACTATGAGAGCACAGCTGTCCTTGTCAACGCCAAGCACCTTACAGGAAGATTTCTTTCCGTTTTCTATGTACTTGATTTTGTGACCGCGGAGAATGAATTTTTCTCTGTAAACATCCATAAATTTCGCGTGGTTACGCAAATTCGAATAGAGGGGGAAAAATTTATTCAGAATATTCTTTGCGATAATGATGTAAATAGAAGAGTTTTCGCTCTCAAAAACCTTTTTGATAATATCGGTAAGACGCGGAGGGAATTCATCTGGTGAAAGAGCCACCGAGAAATTAACGATAATATACTCGTAAGAGGTGAAGTTA
This sequence comes from Eubacteriales bacterium, assembly GCA_046156285.1. GTDB lineage: Bacteria > Bacillota > Clostridia > Oscillospirales > CAG-272 > UBA1740. The sequence goes on from JAZNCB010000161.1 coordinate 1,288, forward strand.
TCGAGCTTTCCCTCAATGGTTACGTCTCCGATAAATTTGCCGTCGCAGTATATCTTACTTACCCAGCCGATACCGAGCTTGTGCGTTGTGTGCTCTTCGAGCGCGGTTGCGGTAGCAACGGCAGAAAGCGAGCTTATAAGCGAGGCTTGGGAGGGGAAAATAGACGGCCTGAGAATGCAGGACATATAAACTCCGCGCTCAATATTTCCGCGGTATTTTCCGTCTGCCTCAATTTTTTTCTTACCCTCGGCAAAAACTACGTATCTGTCGGGGTAGCCGAGCTTTGCGCGCTCTCTTGCAATTCTTGCTGTTGACGGGAGCGCATCGTGACATTCAATTTTAACGATACTGCCGTCAGAGGCACGCATCGTAGTAAGGTTGTAATTCATTCCTCGCTCCTTTCAGTGAATTTGTGACGGTGTATTAGTATGCTTTACCCCAATAAACGAGCTTCTTTGCCGCTCTTCCGCAGCAAACGCACGTGTCACCGACGGGCTCGGCATCAAAGGGCATACAACGTGAGGAAACGTCTGCTTTTTCTTTGAGTGCAAGCTCGCAGTCAAGCTCTCCGCACCACATAGCCTTAATGTAACCGGGCTTCTCGTCGGCAATCTTGATAAGCTCTTCGAGCGAGGTTGCAGTGTAGGTTCTTTCCTCTCTGTGACGGAGAGCCTTTTCGTAAAGCGCCTCGGTAAGATTTTTAAGACCAAGCTTAACCTCGTCAACTACGCTCTCGATAGCAACGAAGGATTTTTCTCTGTTGTCACGGCGTACGATAACGCATTTGCCGCTTTCAATATCACGAGGACCGATTTCGATACGGAGGGGAACACCCTTCATTTCATACTCGGCAAATTTCCAGCCGGGCGACTGCTCAGAGTCGTCAAGCTTAACTCTTATGCCTGCCGCTTTAAGAGTGTCGGCAAGCTTTTCGGCTGCATCAAGGACACCCTCCTTGTGCTGCTGAACAGGAACTACTACGACCTGAATAGGAGCAACCGACGGAGGAAGAACAAGACCTGAATCGTCGCCGTGTGTCATAATGATACCGCCGATAATACGGGTTGAAACACCCCAAGAGGTTTGGTGAGGATTTTTAAGAGTGTTGTCGCTGTCAAGGAACTGAATGCCAAATGCTTCTGCAAATCCCGAGCCAAAGTTGTGAAGTCGGAGGCCAAGCGG
>JAZNCB010000162.1:0-20162 GCA_046156285.1 Eubacteriales bacterium
GTGCCTACTCACGCTTTAAGTTTGAGAGCGGTGTGCATAGAGTGCAGAGAATACCTGTCACCGAGTCTAACGGAAGAATACAGACCTCAACGGTTACCGTTGCGGTTTTGCCCGAGGTAGACGACGTTGAGGTTGAGGTAAACCCCGCAGATATTAAAATTGAGTCCTGCAAGTCAAGTGGTGCAGGCGGTCAGCATATTAACAAGACCGAGTCTGCTGTAAGACTTACTCATAAGCCGTCGGGCATTGTTATTGAGTGCGACCAGGAGAGAAGCCAGCTTCAAAACAAGGAAAAGGCGCTCCGTATGCTTTATGCTAAGCTCTATGACATAAAGCAAAGAGAGCAGGACGAGCTTATCGCCTCTACAAGAAAAAATCAGGTTGGTACGGGTGAGAGAAGTGAGAAGATCAGAACCTACAACTTCCCACAGTCGAGAATTACCGACCACAGAATAAATAAAACGCTCTTTTCGCTTGATTCGTTCTTAAACGGTGATATTGACGGACTTATCACCGACCTTATAGCCGTTGACACGGCAGAAAAGCTACGTGGCGAGGCAGAGAAACGATGAATACTGAAATAGTTAAGATTTCGCTTGGCGAAGAGCACTTTTTTGAAAAAATTTCAAGGTGTGCCGAGGTTATCCGTCGCGGCGGACTTGTCGTTTTTCCGACAGAAACGGTTTACGGACTTGGCGCAGATGCAACAAATCCCGAGGGCGCTAAGGCGATTTTTTCCGCAAAGGGCAGACCCTCGGATAATCCGCTTATAATACATATTGCAAATCCCTCTGAGGCTGAAAAATACACCTACACGAGTGAGGTATATTATAAGCTTGCAGAAAAATTTATGCCGGGACCGTTAACTGTGGTTTTGCCCTCGCGTGAGAATATACCGAAGGAAACACGCGCATCCTTGCCGACAGTTGCGGTAAGATGCCCCGAAAACGAGATAGCAAGAGCACTTATCAAAGAGTCGGGTGTGCCGATAGCCGCTCCCTCGGCTAACCTTTCGGGCACTCCGTCACCGACAAGGGCGTCGCACGTTATCGACGACATGAGCGGCAGGGTTGATGTTATAATCGACGGCGGTGATGCCGATTTCGGTCTTGAATCAACTATCGTAAAAATTGAGAATGACGGCTCGCTTACCTTGCTTCGACCGGGCAAAATCACGGTTGAAGATCTTAGGACAGTATCAACTACCGTGAAAATTGCCGATGCCGTTACCGATAAGCTCAAAGAGGGCGAGGTTGCTCTCTCACCCGGTATGAAATATAGGCACTACGCGCCGAAATCCGAGCTCGTTTTGCTCGACGGCACAAAAGAGGCAGTAGCGGCTTATATAAAGAGCCTTGGTAATAAGAAAATTGCGCTCCTTTCCTATATTGACGACTGCGATTTTTATAGATCGGAGCTTCCAAAGGCTTTCACCTACGAGTTTGCAAGGCGTGATGATGAGGCGGGGCAGGCGCATTTGCTTTTTTCAATACTCAGAGATATTGACAAAGAAAATTACGATATAATTTACGCACCAATGCCGAAGATGAGCGGTGTAGGTCTTGCACTCTACAACCGTATGATTCGCGCAGCGGCGCACAACATACTTAAGCTTTAATTTCAGATAAAGGACAGGTCGTATAAATGGCTAAAAAGAAAAAACAGGTAGCTGAGGTAGGGCTCAAAGAAAACGAAGCGCTCCCCACCGTACAACCTATTACGGAAACGCTTGAAAAGAACTATATGCCTTATGCTATGAGCGTTATAGTTTCGAGAGCTATTCCCGAAATCGACGGCTTCAAGCCCTCGCATAGAAAGCTCCTTTATACTATGTATAAAATGGGACTTTTACGCGGTCAGAAGATAAAAAGTGCAAATATCGTAGGTCAGACGATGCAATTAAACCCTCACGGTGACGCATCGATTTATGAAACTATGGTCAGACTTACAAGAGGTCACGAGGCTCTTTTACACCCCTTTATCGACTCAAAGGGTTCATTTGGAAAGCAGTATTCGCGTGATATGGCTTATGCCGCTTCAAGATACACTGAGGCGAAGCTTGACGCATTTTGTAACGAGCTCTTTTCAGGTATTGACAAGGATGCCGTAGACTTCGTTCCTAACTACGATAACACGACGACAGAGCCGACGCTTTTGCCGACGACTTTCCCGAATATCCTCGTTTCACCGAACCTTGGTATCGCTGTCGGTATGGCTTGCTCGATATGCTCGTTTAACCTTGCCGAGATATGCGATGGCACGATAGCGCTTCTTAAAAATCCAAATGCCTCTGTGGATAGACTTCTTGACATAATAAAAGCACCCGATTTCCCGGGCGGCGCAGAAATAATCTATGACAGAGAACAGATGAAAAAGATTTTCGAGACCGGTACGGGAAGCTTCAAGATGCGCTCAAAGTACGAGTACGTCAAAAAAGAAAACTGTATCGACGTTCTTGAAATTCCGTATTCCTCATCTATTGAGGGAATACAGAAAAAGACTACCGAAATGATAAAATCGGGCAAGCTCCGCGAGGTTACCGACGTCCGTGATGCTATTGACTTAAACGGCTTTAAGCTCACCTTTGATTTAAGAAAAGATGCCGATCCCGAGCTCGTTATGAAAAAGCTCTTTGCATCAACCGAGCTTGAAAACAACTTTGACTGTAATTTCAATATTCTTGTCGAGGGCACTCCGATGCTCCTCGGTGTTAAGGAGATTTTGCTTGAATGGATTAAATTCCGTATCAAGTGCGTAAGACGTGAGTTTACCTACGACCTTGGTAAAAAGGAGCATAAGCTTGAGCTTTTGCTTGGTCTTGCGGCAATTTTGCTTGATATTGACGCGGCAATTAAGATTATCCGCAACACAGAAAAGGAAGAGGACGTTGTTCCTAATCTTGCAAAAGCATTCCACCTTACGACAGCGCAGGCAGAATACGTTGCTGAAATAAAGCTTCGTAATATCAACCGAGAGTACATTCTCAAAAGAGTTGAGGAAATTGAGGGGCTTAAAGCGGAAATTGCCGAAATTAAGGAAACTCTCCGTGACGAGCTTAAGCTTAAACAGTTTATTATAAGCTCTCTTCAACAAATAAAGAAGACCTACGGCAAACCGAGAAAAACCGCGCTTATCGAAAAGGTTGTTACCGAAACTCAGGAGAAGAAAGAAGACCTCTTCTTCGAAAACTATAATTGCCGTCTTGTATTTACAAGGGGCGGTTACTTCAAGAAGCTCTCAGTCCAAGCGGCGCGTGCCGCCGAGGAGCATAAGGTAAAGGAGGGCGACTTCGTAATTTACGAGGAAGACACCGACAACCGTGGCGACGTTCTTTTCTTCACCGACAAGGGACAGATTTACAGAGCAAGAGTGGCGGATTTTGAGCTTACCAAGGCTTCCAATATGGGAGAATACGTGCCGACAAAGCTCGGTATGGAGGACGACGAGCACGCTATCGCCTGCAAAATGGTCTACGAGCTTATCCCGGAGCATCATATGATTTATATCTTCGAAAACGGTAAGGGTGTAAGAATACCTATGAAAGCCTACGAGGCTAAATCAAGACGTAAGAAGATTACGGGTGCTTTCTCGGCTGAATCAGTACTTGTCGGCGCATTCTACGAGGACGAAAAGCCAAAGCAGATATTCCTGCGTAGCGACGGCGGAAAGGGAATGCTCATAAAGTCAAGCCTCATTCCCGAAAAGGCAACGAGAACGGCCGGCGGCGTTCAGATAATGCAGTTCCCGAGAAAGAAAGGCAAAATTGAGCTTGCAACAGACAGAATTGAGGATGTTGGCGAGGACGCACAAAAGTGCAGAAAGTTAGCTCTTCCATCAATGGGTGTCGCACTCTCACAATTAACCTTTAAGTTCTAAATACAAATGAAAAAGCACGGCAGAAACCAAGCTTGGTAAATCTGCCGTGCTTAAATTTTATTAAGTTATACCAAAATACGAAAGCCAGGGCGAACGGATTTTGAGGAGAAATACTTGGATGACGAGTGAGAGGCGTACGAGCGTACGCCGAGCGAGGAAACGAGGATAGAAAAAGAGGAATAAAGAAGGAGCTCCGAAGAGCTCCAACCTTAAATACGCTATGATTTAGAAGAGCAGGACTATAAGTTGATGAATTGCTCAACAATATATCCTCAGCTCTTTTTCGTTTCTACCAAAATACGAAAGCCCTTAGATAAAGGTTTCAAACTTGTATCCTACACCCCAAACGGTTTTAAGTCCCCATTTATCAGACGCGCCTTCAAGCTTCTCACGAAGTCTTTTTACGTGCACGTCAACCGTTCTTGAATCACCGAGATAATCAAATCCCCACACCTTATCAAGAAGCTGATCACGGGTGAAAACTCTGTTGCAGTTAGAAGCAAGGAAGTAGAGAAGCTCAAGCTCCTTCGGGGGAATATCAATAGCCTTACCTGAGAGCTTAAGCTCGTATTTTTGAAGGCTGATCTCAATATTCTCAAACTTTACAACCTCGTCGTCGCTCGTCTTTGAGTGAGCGTTGTAACGGCGGAGCACCGCCTTAATTCTTGCAGAAAGCTCCTTCATATCAAAGGGCTTAACGATAAAGTCGTCAGCGCCAAGCTCAAGTCCTAAAACCTTGTCAAAAACGTCACCCTTTGCCGTAATCATAATAACCGGCTTACCGGACATTTCGCGGATCTCGCGGCAAACCTGCCAGCCGTCCTTTTTAGGCATCATAATGTCGAGCAGCACGAGGTCAGGCTCATAAACTTTGAAGGCCTGTACGCCCTCAACACCGTCGTCTGCGGTCTTAACCTTATAGCCCTCGTTTTCAAAATAAAGCTTCAACATATCACAAATATTAAGGTCATCATCTACAATAAGAAGTTTTGTGTCCATTTATTCATCCTCTTTTCTCAATTTGTTAACATTGTTAAAAAATATGAAATCTTAACAATTACATTATACTAAATATTATTACCAAAGTCAAGGAATTTTAGAAAAATTTTTCAAAAAACAAAAAAGGGAACACCGAATGACAAAAATAGTTATTTCTACTTGCAAATATCGAAAATCTATGATACAATATATAAAGTAAATTTGACTAATAGAGGTAATTATAATGAAACTTGGTATCGTCGGACTTCCGAACGTTGGAAAAAGCACCCTTTTCAATGCAATAACTAACGCAGGGGCTGAGTCCGCTAACTACCCCTTTTGCACGATAGACCCCAACGTTGGTGTCGTTGCAGTGCCTGACAAAAGACTTGACAAGCTTGCCGAAATGTACAACCCCGACAAATACACCCCGGCCGTAATTGAGTTTGTTGATATTGCAGGTCTTGTGCGCGGTGCGTCTAAGGGCGAGGGACTTGGTAATAAATTCCTTGCAAATATTCGTGAGGTTGATGCGATAGTTCACGTTGTTCGTTGCTTTGAAAACGATGATATAATCCACGTAGAGGGCAATATTAACCCCCTTCGTGACGTTGAAACCATTGACGTTGAGCTTATCCTCTCCGACCTTGAAATCGTTGAGAGAGCTATCGAGAGAACGACTAAGGCGGCTAAGGCAGACAAAAAGCTTCTTGAAAAGCTCGCAGTTCTTGAAAAGGTAAAGGCAACGCTTGAAGAGGGCAAGTGTGCAAGAACACTCGCGCTTGAAGAAGAGGAGCTTTCATATATCGAGGAGTCAAGACTTCTTACCTTGAAGCCTATTATCTACGTTGCAAATATCGCCGAGGATGAGGTTTCAGGTGAATATCAAAGCAATGCAGGCTATTTGGCTCTTGCAGAGCACGCAAAGAGCGAGGGAAGCGAAATTATCGCGGTCAGCGCGCAGATTGAGGCAGAGCTTGTGGAGCTCGTTGGTGAAGAGAAGCTTGCATTCCTTTCCGACCTTGGAATTGACGAGAGCGGTCTTGACAAGCTCATCAAGTCCGGATATTCGCTTCTCGGCCTTATAAGCTTCCTTACCGCAGGACCGAAAGAGGTTCGCGCCTGGACAATTAAAAAAGGCACGAAAGCTCCCGGCGCAGCAGGTAAAATTCATACCGACTTTGAGCGCGGATTTATTCGTGCCGAGGTTGTAGCCTTTGATGACCTTGTACGCGAGGGCGACAGAAACAAGGTAAAGGAAAAAGGACTTTTGCGTAGCGAGGGTAAGGAATACGTTATGAAGGACGGCGACGTCGTTGAGTTCTTATTTAACGTATAAAACGTACCTGTCTACAAAGAATTTTGAGCCTTTGTTTTCGTAATATTCTAACATATCCGAGGAAAACTCAAGCTTGTCTGATGAAAATACGATTTTTTCGGCAAGCTCGAATTTAGTATTAAAATCAAAATCTTTACATTTGTTATCATGGCAACCGAAGATTACTCCGTGGCTTCCGCTGAGCACTTCGTTTGCCATGTTTTTTTCTTTTCCTGAAAGAGCACCGACGTTTACGTAGGAATAAAGCTTTTCGTCAAGGTGGATAGAAAAGAGTAGCTTTTCAGATTTACCGAGAGTGTAATTAAGATGAAATGCGAGCGTTGCATCGCCAATAGTTATGAAGCCATCGGTTGTGTAATAGGTGAGCTTATACCCGTGTCTATTTGCAAAGTCTTCAAGGTCGAAATAAATGTTTTCTTCATCTGGGGTCTTTGGCGCGGGGATATAAATTTCGTCTATAAGCACCTTATCAGAAAGCTTGGAAAAGGCTTCGCGAAGCTTATAGGAATAGTTCGTTATAACGTATTTGTCTATATGGGTGAGATTTTCGTCAATGAGCGCGGAATAAACCGAATTTGTCGTTTTGACGTTATAATTTCCTATGTCGATAAGCATCACTTCGCCCGAGCTTGTAAGGATAATCTCTTCATTTTTGTGAATTGAATAGACTATTTGGTCGCGGTTTTCTGAGTTATAGCTTAATGCGCCTGCAAGCGCATAATAAAGTACAAAAATCGTTAAGAGCAGGGATAAGAATGCTCGTTTATGCTGAATTTTGAGAACAAAGAAGAGAAAGAACAAAAACGAAAATACGAGCGCTGTAATATAAACCGGAACAAAGGTGGTTGAAACGTATACCGCTTCAAATGAAGCGAGCCACTTAACAAGAAAAATTATCAGCTTTCCAAGCGGCAATGTGAGATAACAAATCGGCAAAAACGAGCCGAAAAGCAAGAGAAGTATTCCGAGGTAAATAAATGCTTCGGTAAGGAAATTAAATATAAAGGTTGCAAGAGCGGCGAGTGCAGACGTACCGTCAAATGTAAAGGTGCTTATAAAGAGAGTTGCGCCTATTGCGAAAAACGAGGAAGCAAAGGATATGAATATAAAGCGGCGCAGGCTTATTTTCTCACCGCGCACAGTATAGCGCTCACACATAACGACAATACCGAGTGTTGCAAAGGCTGAAAGCCATAGAGCGACGTCATATATTGCGTAGGGTGATGCAATAATGATTATCAAAACCGATAGAATAAGCGAGGTCATACTGTCCTTTGTTCTTGACAGTAAAAACATTGACGAGGAGATAATAAGCATAAGGCTCGCTCTGACAACCGAGGCAGAAAGTCCGGTAATAGTCATATAAAAGAGGGTAAAGATTATCATAGCGACAATAGCCGACTTCTTTTTAACTCCGAGCCGCATAAGCAGCTTCATAAAGCCGATAGACAAAATTACAAGATGAGAGCCGCTGAGAGCTAATATATGGGTTATCCCAATACGTGTAAAGTCGAGGTTTGAGCCCTCCGGCAGATAATCTCGGTCACCAAGCAAAAGAGCACACATTAGACCGCCAACGTCGGCATTTTTCGAGTTTTGAATAATCTTTCGTGAAATTGTTTGTCGGTAATCGTAAATTTTGTATTCAAAGGGGTAGCTATCGCCAATATCGGTCACGTATACCTCTTCGGGATAGCTTATAACGCCCGAAATTCCTCTTGCAAAATAATAGCTTTCAAAGTTGAAGTCTTGACTTTCGCCAAAGCTCTCGATATCACCGTAGATTTTAATCTTCGAGCCTATTGAAAAGCCGTAGTGCTCACTTCTGTCAAGATAAACGATTAGCTCATAATCCGAGAGAAAATCACCGTTTATACTCTCGGCTGATACCAAAAGCTCGGTGGTATTGCCCTCGTTTGTCATTCTTATGATCTCGCATTCAACGCATGCCTCGTCTGTGTAGCGGTTGTATGCTTTGAAATAAAACTCGAAGTAGAGAAAAGAAAGAACAAAAGAAACAAGAGAAAAAACAAGCGCAATTTTGACAACTCGCTTGTTTTTTAGAAAAATGAAGGAAAGAACGGTTAAAAGGACAACTGCCACAAGGATAAGAAGCTTACCGAAATAAGCCTCAGTAAAAGAAAAAATGACAAAAGCCAAAATCACAACCGAAAGTATAAGCGATAATGGTCTTTTGTCAAATATGTTCATAGTAGGTCACCTATATGTAGAGCCTTTTGGAATTACGAAGTTAAATGCCTTGGGAAGAATTTCAACGTCAACAGACTTCGCTCCCTTGATTTCTCCGTCAACGCAAATAGGAACAGGGGAGGGAAATTCAAGCTTGAAATGGGAAACGTCCTTAACGGTGAAATATTTTCTGATATTTTCCTTTTCAAGATGTGTGCCCTTTTTATATGAGCCGACGAAGCGAAGAAGCTTAAATCTCGAAAGCTTTCTGACAGCGCACATATTGATTATACTGTCGTTAAGCTTTGCTGTGGGGAGAGCGCAGTATCCACCGCCATAGAAGCAACCGTTACCGAAAGCAAAAAGAGTGAATTTGTCACTAATAATCTCACCGTCGTCAAAGATAATCTTAATATCTGTGCCGATTTTGCTGAAAAATGCCTTAACAACTCCGAGAGTATAAGAAAAGGTCTTTCCGACGAATTTATGACGTCTGAGCTTTGCCGCAACGCGTGCCGCGGTACAGTCAAAGCCGATATTTATCATATTAACTGCGTATGCATCGTTATACTTGATAAGGTCAAGCTTTACAGCTTCACCGTCGAGCTGAGCCTCAACGTCGTAGAAAAGCTCCTTGTTAGTAAAGTTTCTGACAAAATCGTTGCCTGAACCGTAGGGAATAACACCGAATTCGGCATTTTCCGACATTGGAGCGCTGTTTGCAACCTCGTTAAGAGTTCCGTCGCCGCCAATTGAGATAAATCTCTGCTTTTCGGGTGAAATTCTGAGCATTGAACGGACGTACTCGGTAGCATCGCCCGCACAGGTTGTGTAGTATATATGGTAATCTAAGCATCTTTTCTGACAAGCGGCTTTGATTATATCTTCTAAATTTTTCTGTTTTCTTGACCTGCCTGATTTGGGGTTAAGTATAAAGTGATAAATCAAGATAACTTCCTCCGTGGGATTTATAGATATATTATAACAGAATATATACCGGTTGTCAAGCCTAATGTAAATATGTATTTACTTTCGCTTTGCAGAGGAGGCTCGTATCATATCGTAATATGCCTTTGCAGCCTGCTCGGTCTTGCTTGTGCCAAAGGTAAAATATTTCTTGCCGACAAGGTCGCTCGGAAGATAGTCCTGCTTTACGTAGTTGTTTTCGTAGTCGTGCGGATAGAGATAACCCTTGAAATCGGGGCTTTGCAGATGCTCGGGGATTTCCGTGCCAAGACCTTTATCAAGGTCCTCCTTTGCAAGATGGTATGCCATATATGAGGAGTTCGATTTTGGCGCAGTTGCAAGCATACAGGTGGCGTTAGCAAGGGGAATTACCGCCTCGGGAAGTCCAACAGCCTTTGCACTCTCAACACACGCATAGGTAATAGATGCCGCAAGGGGATAAGCTTGTCCTATATCCTCGCTCGCAATTACAAGAAGTCTTCTTGAAGCGGAAATTATATCGCCTGATGCGAGTATTCTCGCAAGATAGAAGATAGCGGCATCTGGGTCTGAGCCTCTTATCGATTTTTGCAGGCAGGAGAGAAGATTATAATGAGTATCTCCGTCTCTGTCAAAGTGACCGACCGCATTTGGCAAAAGAGATTTTAAGGTTTCGTCCGTGATTTCGGCATCCGAGACGTAAAAGGCGTTTTCGAGCACTCCGATAGCCATTCGCACGTCTCCGCCGGTTGCCGTAGCAAGCGAAAGAAGAGTTTTGTCGCTTGCGCTCTTTTTATCTCCAAAGTCAGAGTTCAATACGTCAAGCGCACGTTTTAACGAGGGCACGCACTCACTCGGTGTAACCGAGGTAAACTCAAAGACCGAGGAGCGAGAAAGAAGCGCGTTATATACGTAGTAAAATGGGTTTTCGGTAGTTGATGCAATGAGTGTCAGCTTACCGTTTTCCATAAATTCAAGAAGCGACTGCTGCTGCTTTTTATTAAAGTACTGAATTTCATCGAGGTAGAGAAGAGTGCCGTTTTCGGAAAACATATTGTCGGTATTTGAAATTACCTCTTTGATATCCGCAATGCTTGCCGTGGTTGCGTTGAGCTTATAAAGCTGCATTCCCGACATTTCGGCAATTATATTCGCAACGGTAGTTTTACCTGTGCCGGGAGGTCCGTAAAAAATCATATTCGGTATTCTTTTGCACTCGGTAAGTCGTCTTATTATACCGCCCTTGCCGACGAGCTTTGTCTGGCCTGCTATCTCGTCAAAGCTTTTTGGGCGTATTCTGTCTGCTAACGGTTGGTTTGACATATCTTAATTCCTTTATGAAATAGTTGAAGTTTTTGGGTCAATATAGTCGCGCAGAGCGCGTCTTAACCCCTCGTTTTCGGGCTTGATAAGCTTAGGGTCGTCACGGACAAGCTCCTTTGCTATTCTGAATGCCGAGAGCAAAAGCTCGCTGTCGTCACAAAGACTTGCAAGCTTGAAATCAAAGCCTCCGCTCTGTCGCATACCAGCCTCTTTTGATGAGGCAAAGAAGTCGCCGGGACCTCTTAAAAGCAGGTCCTTTTCGGCTATCTCGTAGCCGTCGTAGGTGGTTCTCATAACGTCAAGTCTCGCACGTGATTTTTCGGTGTTAAGGTCGGATACGAGAACGCAATATGACTTTCTTGTGCCGCGTCCGACACGGCCTCTCAGCTGGTGTAATTGAGCAAGTCCAAAGCGGTCGGCATTCTCAATAATCATAAGGCTTGCGTTGGGGACGTTGATACCAACCTCAATAACCGTGGTCGATACCAAAACGTCAATTTCACCTGCCAAAAAGCGCGCCATAATCTCGTCTTTTTCTTTCGTTTTCATCTTGCCGTGCAAGGCTTCGATAGCGAGATTTGGCAAACTCTGCCTTAAATTATCTGCGTGTTCCGTAACATTTTTGATATTTTGAGAATGTGCATTGTTTTCGTAAAAGGAGAGCGTTCCCAGGGTGATGGTCTCGCCTTCGCACTCCTCGTTTTTCTCAATTGCCGGACATACTATATAGCACTGTCCGCCGTTTTGCACCTGTTTATTTATGAAGTCGTTAAGACGGCTTCTATACCCCTCGTCAACTACAAACGTATCAACTCTCATTCGTCCCTTTGGCATCTCTGTAATGCGTGAAACGTCGAGGTCTCCGTACATTGTCAGAGCGAGTGTTCTCGGTATCGGAGTTGCACTCATAACGAGCAGGTGTGCGTGCTTTGCCTTGTCCTTTAAGCTTGCTCTTTGCATAACTCCAAAACGGTGCTGCTCATCGGTTACGACAAGACCGAGATTTGCAAATTCTACCTTGTCTGAAAGCAGTGCGTGAGTACCTATGACAAGGCCCGTTTTTTCTTCCTTTATCTCTTCGTAAATGCGCCGCTTTTCCTTCGGTGTGGTTGAGCCGAGAAGAAGCTCACATTTTATGCCAAGCTCCGAGTAGAGCGCCGAAATATCCTTGTAGTGCTGTCTTGCGAGAATTTCGGTGGGTGCCATAAGCGCCGCCTGATAACCGCTCTTTATAGCAAGGTAAATAGAAAGGACGGCACAAATTGTTTTTCCGGAGCCAACGTCACCGACGACAATACGCGCCATCGGACGAACAACACCCGTATCGTCCTTGAAAACGGTGTCACGATAGACGTCATTTACCGCTTCTTTTTGCGAGCGGGTAAGCTCGTAGGGGAGTTTGTCGGTTATCTCCTTAAAATCACACTTTGAAAACTCAGCGCCGAGCGAGAGCTTCTTAAACTGTGAGGAAAGCGAGATGCCAACACCGAAAAGCAAAAGCTCGTCAAAGACAAGTCTGCGAAGCGCAAGAGAAAGAGCCTCCTCGCTTTCGGGGAAATGAATATTTTTAAGTGCGTAGGAAAGCACCGGAAGAGAATTTTTCAGTCTGATTTCGTCGGGAAGAAAATCCTCTATTGAATAAAGTGCAAGATCGAGCGCGGATTTTACGGTTTTCGCAAGAAATTTCGAGTTTATTCCCTCAGTTAACGGATAAATCGGCACGAGCGAGGGAAGCTCTCGCCCCTCAATGTAGGGCTCGTATTTCGGATTTGCAAACTGAATTTTTGTGCGTGAGAATTTAGCTTTTCCAAAAAAGCGGAAAGTGTCGCCAACGTGAAAGACGTCTTTAACGAACGGGGAATTGAAAAAGGTGATTTCGCAGCTTCCGCTATCGTCAAAGGCTGTGAATTTCGAAATTTTAAGTCCTCGTCTGATTTCTGCCGTTTTGACCTGAGTTTTTACGGTGAGTATTACCGCCTCGTCAACGTCGGGCAAAATCTGCGAGAGAAGCTTTACGTTGCCGCGTCGCTCATAGGCGCGGGGAAAGAGATATATGAGGTCGCCAAGTGTATTTACACCAAGCTTTGCAAGCTTATCAACCCTCGCTTTTCCAACACCGGAGAGTGCAGAAACAGGGGTTTCTTTTACGTATCTTTCCATAAGCGCTCCTTTCGTATGATAGACTTTTCCGTATATATTCTACTACAAAAAACACTATTTTTCAATACGTTTTCTTGATTTTGGTAATAAATTTTGAGTTTTTTTGTAAATTCGCTTTACAAAATATTTTTAATGTGCTATAATATAATGAATTATTATATATGGTAGTTTTTGGAGTTTGTTTATGCAACTTAATATAAGAGACGGAGAAAATTACAAAGGCACTCTCGCAAAGCTTTCTGTTTTGACGGTTGCTTTTTCAATTCTCTGTACGTTTTTCGGATATTTGCTTATGCCGCTCGCGGCGGCAACCTACGCCTTGCTTTTGACTTTTGAAAACAGAGGGCGTCGTGTTTTCAGCTTTCTAATTCCTATCGTGACCTATCTCATAAATCTTCTTTTTATGGGTTTTTATTCGCTCGAAGGTATTGCATACGCTATTGTCGGTGTAATCATTTTCCTTCTCGTAAAGCGCGGTAAAACAAAGGGAGAGATAGCCTTTTGGATTTCCTTTGCGACAGTTGTGATGATGTTTATTTCGGCATTGCTTCTTGCAATGGCATATAACGAGTCCGCATCGATTACAAAGGCCTTTCTGCTTTACAAGGAGCTTATCGTCTTTCTCGAGACGAAATTTGTTGATATCCTCGTTTCCTTAAAGGACGAGACCGGTCTTGCGTTTGCTTTCACAAGGGAAGATGCAATAATGCTTTATAACGAGCTCATTCTTAGCATCGTTCCTATCGTTATGGTAGTTGCGTTTATCATCTCGGGCTTTACGCTCAAATTTTTTACAAGACTTGCGTTTCGCTATTCCGAGAAAAATCCGGCACTCCTCACTTTCAGCTTCAAGACGACGAACTTTATCGCATATTTCTACCTCATCGTTGTCATTCTTTCGTTTATCGTGCCGGCTGACGGAAGTACTTTTTACTATCTGTTAACCTCGCTTTATTCGGTATTTTCCGTCGTTTATCTCTATCTTGGTGTGAAATTCCTTTTTGCGTTTTTTATAGCCCGTGGAAAGAGTCCGATAATTACGGTGCTCATCATAATAGCAATTTTCGTTGTTTTCTCTTCGTTTGTCGTTTGCGCGCTTTCGCTTCTCGGTGTGTACGTTAACAATTCGATGAACAAGATTCTAAGTAAATTTGACAAAAAATAAATTACCCGACAAAATTCAGAAATGGAGGAAAAGGGGTTGAAAATAAAAAAGAACAATATTCCTTATGCGTCAAGATTTGAAATTGCGCTTACGGTTGCTCTTGCCTGTGTGAACATTGCGGCCCTTTCCGCAATAGTTGAATTCACCTCGCTGAGAGCTGTGTTTGCCGCACCTCTCTTTACACTTCTATATCTTGCGGAAATTGCCGTAATCGGCAAAAAGCATAAAGCAAGCATAAAGGCAATGCCGACCAAAAGCATTCATAAGCTTCTTGAAGAGGACGGCAGTATAGTAATCAAAAACTCGCTTTATCCCATAATTGCACTCGACGTTTACGGTACAATACTCTGGTATAACGATTCAATGCGTGCGATTATTCAAAAGGCGGATACTCTCGTTGGCGAGAATATAGAAACGGTGTTTAACTCTCATTTCGATTCAGATTCCTTTACCGATATGACTACCGAAATCGACGGTAGACTTTATAAGGTCGAGGGCTTTAAGGTGACCGAGGAGGGCGATGGACTTTTCCTTGCTATGCTCACCGATATCACAACACTCGCCGAGGCAGAGAAGAAGTATTCTGACGAGCGCGTTGCCGTTGCCTATATCACGATAGATAACGTCGAGGACGTTTTGCAATACGTTCAAGAGGAGTCTCGCAGTGCGGTCTCGGTCGTTGACGATAAGCTCAAAGAGTGGGCTAAGGAGGTCGGCGGTGTTATCAAGTCCTACGACAACGATAAGTACATTATGTTCTTTGATTCAAAGTATCTTGACGAATGCATCAAATCAAGATTTTCGATTCTCGATGCAATTCGTGAGACGAGAGTTGGTGACAGCGTATCCCTCACTGTTTCGATAGGTGTTTCGCGAATTAAAGGCTCGCTCCGTGACAGAGAACTTTCAGCACGCGAGGCTATCGATATGGCTCTTCAACGTGGCGGAGACCAGGCGGTTTATAAGACCGAGACCACTACCGAATATTTCGGTGGTAGAACGAAATCGGTATATAAACGCGCAAACGTTAAATCAAGAACCTTTACAAACCAGCTTACAGCCCTTATGGCAAGAGCCGACAACGTTCTTATTATGGGACATAGATACGGTGATTTCGACTCGTTCGGAGCTTCTGTCGGTGTAGCCAGACTTTGTATGCTTTGCGGAGTTAAAACAAATATCGCTATCGATATGCGTGACAAAAACCTTGAACCCTGCATAAAAATGATGCAAGAAAATGCGGAATATTCAAAAATGTTCCTTGATAATGCAGAGGCGCTCGACGTTGTTGGCCCTGATACTCTTATCGTTTTAGTAGACCACAACACACCGTCGAGGGCTCAGTTCTCGGAAATCGCTTCTAAGGTAAATACTCTTGCGATAATAGACCACCACAGAAAAATAGACAAGCTTCCCGAAACGGCAAGGCTTTCCTATATTGAGCCGTCGGCTTCAAGTGCCTGCGAGCTGGTTGCGGAAATGCTCGAAAATGCAATAAGCTCACAAGCTCTCATGAAAGAGGTTGCGGATATGCTTCTTGCCGGCATTCTTCTCGATACGAAGCAGTTTACGAGAAATACGGGCACAAGAACCTTTGGCGCGGCTCAGTATTTAAGAGGTGCAGGTGCAAGTCCGACAGACGTTTATAACCTCTTCAAAACCACAACAGAGGACCTCTCCAAAGAAGCTCGCTTCCATACCGCAATTACAACCTACGGTGGAAATATTGCCATTTCCGCTTGCGAGGGGGATACCGACGAAAGCTATCGCGTAATCGCTTCAAAGGCGGCTGATAAAATGCTCACTCTCCGTGGTATAGACGCCGCATTTACACTTGTAAAAATCGGCGACCAGATTCATATATCCGGCCGTTCAAACGGCACTGTCAACGTACAGCTTATTCTTGAAAAGCTCAACGGTGGCGGACACTTCGACGTTGCGGGGGCGCAGGTAGTTGCAGATACCGTAACCGACGTTCTTCTCACCTTAAAGGCGGGAATTGACGATTATTTTGATCAATAGTTAAGGAGACATACAATGAAAGTAATTTTGCTTTGCGACGTTAAGGGGCAGGGAAAAAAGGACCAGATAGTTAACGTATCCGACGGATACGCAAGAAATTTCCTTTTTCCTCAAAAAAAGGCTATACCTGCTGATGCTAAGGCGACAAACGAGCTTAAAAACAAGGAAGAGGCTAAGCAGTTCCGCATAAGCGAGGACAGAAAGGCTGCTTCCGCTCTTGCAGAAAGAATTAAAGCTACCGAGGTTGAGATAGTTATGGGTCACGGTCAGGATGGCAGACTCTACGGCTCGGTTACATCAAAGGATATTGCTGAAAAGCTTGCAGAGAAGCTCTCGGTTGATATTGACAAAAGAAAAATCAATATGAAAGAGGCTATTAAGGCTTACGGCAACTACGAGGTCGAAATCAAGCTTCTTCAAGATATAAGCGCAAAATTCATCGTAAAGGTTCACGGCTGATTTTAATTTACAAAAAGGCTTGGAGTTCAAAATGGATAACAACGGAATTATCAAACAAGTACCCGTCAGCATTGAGGCTGAGCAGGCTCTTCTCGGCTCGCTTATCGTAAATCCCGATTCCTTTGACAAGGTCGCGGGATTCATCAGCGAGGCAGATTTCTATCTTGACGAGCATAAACATATTTATTCTGCTCTCGTTAAAATGTTTAATCAGAGCAAGGTTATCGATACGGTAACTCTCGTTAATACTCTCGTTGAAGAGGGTGACAGAGATACCTCGGGCGGTATCCAATACATTTCACTTCTTGCTAACTCGGTTCCTGCGGTCTCAAATATTAAGGACTATGCAAGGATAGTCAAGGATAAGTCTACTCTTCGTACCCTTATTACAGTATGCGAGGATATAAGCGGCGAGGCGTACGACGAGGGCGCTCCCGTAAAAACTATAATTGACAGTGCAGAAGAGAAAATATTTAATCTCGTTCGCGATAAGGATACAAAGGATTTAAGACATATCCGCGAAATTCTTCATAACGTATACGGTGATATTGAGGCTCTTGCAGTAAGCAACGGAGAAATCACGGGTGCAAAAACTGGCTATAAGGATATTGACGAAAAGCTCGTTCAGATGGGTAAGGGCGATTTCATTATCGTCGGTGCGCGTCCCGGTATGGGTAAAACCTCTTTTGCTATGAATATTGCGGTAAACGTTGCAAAGCAGAAGAAGGCGGTCGCTATTTTCTCGCTCGAAATGTCGGGTGAGCAGCTCGTTACGAGAATTTTGTCAAGCGAAGCTATGATAGACTCTATGAAGCTTCGTACAGGTCAGCTTGAGGGCGATGATTGGAATAACCTTGCAGGTATCGTTTCCACACTTTCCGGCTGTGATATTTATATCGACGATACCTCGGCTATCACATCAGCGGAGATGAAATCAAAGCTTCGCCGTATCAAAAATCTCGGACTTGTCGTAATCGACTATATCGGTCTTATGCAAACCACCGCAAAAACCGATAACAGAGCACAGCAGGTCGGAGAAATCTCACGTAACCTCAAAATTATGGCAAAGGATTTTGGCATTCCTATCGTTTGTTGCGCTCAGCTCAACCGTGCAACCGAGACAAGAACGGGCGAGGGCGGTAAAAAGCCTACTCTTTCTGACCTTCGTGACTCAGGTTCTATTGAGCAGGACGCAGATATAGTTCTTTTCCTTTACCGTGACGAGTATTATAAGGATATAAGCGGCAAAGAGGATATTGCAGGCGAGAGTGTCAACACCGCCGAAGTAATTATCGCCAAAAACAGACACGGTGAAGTCGGCAACGTTAAAATGGGCTGGATAGGCAGATATACCAAGTTCACAACCCACGAGCAGAAGTACGACGGACAATGACGGTAAATCTTAACACTCTTTTTGAGAGTGAAATCGGAAAAAGGATTTATAGCACCACGCTTGCGTTTTTGAAAAAGCACGGTATGGAAAAAGCAATATCAGGCGGTGTTCTCGTCGGCTTTTCGGGCGGGGCAGACTCGGTGATGCTTCTCTCGTTTCTCAAAAAATACAGTGACGAGATAGGCGGATTCAAAATTCTTGCGGTGCATATAAATCACAAAATAAGAGGCAAAGAAGCAGATTTCGACGAGGAGTTTTCACGTCGTTTTGCAGAGGCCCTCGGCATTGAATTTATCGCAAAATCATTCGACGTACCGAAGATGGCAAACGAGCTCTCAATGGGCATCGAGGAAGCAGCGAGAGAGATAAGATATTCCGCATTTCGCGAGATAATTCAAGGCAGAAATGATATTTTTGCCATTGCAACAGCCCACAATTCCACCGACAATCTCGAAACTGTAATCTTTAATATGATGCGTGGCACAGGTGCTCGCGGTATGGCTGGAATTGCGCCTACAAGAGATAATATCGTAAGACCGCTTATGGCGTGTGCAAAGTTCGATATAGTTAAGGCGCTTACAGATGCGGGCGTTGAATTCGTTACGGATTCCACTAACCTAAAAAACGATTATAAGCGCAACTACATTCGTCACGAGATTTTACCAAAGCTCTCGACACTTTCGGATAATCCTGAGGCCATGGCAACGAGAATGAGCGCAAATTTACGTACTGATGATGACTATATTCTTGGTGTTGCGAACGAGTTTTTGAATAGATTTGTTGGTGGCAAAATACCAAAAAACGAGCTTTCATCGCTTCATTTTTCACCATTTTCCCGCGTTATTTCGCAACTTTTCAAGCAACGCACGGGCGGTGCGCCGGAAAGCGTTCACATAACCGAAATTTACGAACTTATCGGCTCAAAAAAGCAGGATTTTTCTGTCAGCTTGCCGAAAAATATGAAATTTGTTTCCGAGGGTGGATACTGTGATATTTTGCCCGACGTTGATAAGGAAAAGCTCCGGTTTTTCAAAAAACTTACGCTTGGAGTTAACGAAATACCCGAAATCAATGCCGAAATTATTCTTTCAAACGAGGAAATCGAAAATAATTCGGTAAAAATTTACAAAAGCGCAATACAACAGATAATTTACTTTGATATAATTAATTCCGAGCTTTACGTAAGAGAAAAACAGGACGGTGACTCTTACGTATTCGGTAAAATGACAAGAAAAGTCAAAAAGCTCTTCAACGACAAGAATATTTCAAAAAGCGATAGAGAAAGACTTCCCATCTTCTGCGACGGGGAGGGAATTCTATTCGTTCCAACGTTTCCCGTACGAGACGGACGAAAATCAGATAAAAAGCTCTATATTCTCGTCGGTTACAAAGAATAAGACACATTTTTCCTACAAATAATATTTGATAGTGTATTAGAAAGGCAATTTCAAATGAAGATGAATTTCAAGAGCATACTAATGCTCGCTTTAATCATCGGCGTCGTTCTCATTGCGGTAACGACCATCTCCGACAATCTTTCGGACGAGGACAAAACCGAATATTCCGACGTCATTGAATACTTTGAAAGGGATGCGGTAAAATCCTTCGTCATAAACGGCGATATGGTAATCAAGCTCGATATAATCGACGGTGATGCCATAAGAAAGGTAGAATACCAGCTCACTATAAATAAGCAGCTCGAACAAATACACGAGTATGCGGTAAGCGGAGAGCTTAAAAATCTTGAATCCTACAACATAACTCCGCCTGAGGGAACTCCGTGGTACGTTTCATACCTGCCTTATATTATCGTAGGAGCTCTCTTTATCGGTCTTTGGATATTCATTATGCGTCAAGCTCCCGGTGGCGGCGGAAAAATCAACTCCTTCGCTAAATCCAAGGCTAAGCTCAGTCAAAATGATAAGGATGCTGTTAAATTTGCCGACGTTGCAGGCGCAGACGAGGAAAAGGCAGAGCTCGAAGAGGTTGTTGAATTCTTAAAAGACCCCGCAAAGTTTGTCAAGCTCGGCGCGCGTATTCCGAGAGGTGTGCTTCTTGTAGGCCCTCCCGGTACGGGTAAAACACTTCTTGCTAAGGCGGTTGCAGGCGAAGCCGGTGTTCCGTTCTTCTCGATTTCAGGCTCTGATTTTGTTGAAATGTACGTCGGTGTCGGTGCTTCCCGTGTTCGTGATTTGTTCGACAATGCAAGAAAAACTCCTGCAAGCATTATATTTATTGATGAAATCGATGCCGTAGGTCGTCACAGAAGTCGGAGGCCAAGCGGTCTTAGGAAGACAACTGGGGCTATCAAC
>JAZNCB010000163.1:0-5122 GCA_046156285.1 Eubacteriales bacterium
AAACAACACCTACCTTGCAATCAAGGGAGCTGACGACTCTCTCGGCTCGATTTTCTCATATATGCTTCAACACTCGCTATACGATATTGATGTGTATAACCAGAGCCGATATCCCGGTTCGTTTACAACCTATATCAACAACTATAATTCTCCCTTTATTTTCGTAAGCGCGAAGTCAAACCTTGTCGATTACGAAACACTAACTCACGAGTTCGGTCACTTTGCAGATGCTTATTACAACTTCAACTCATCGACCTCCCTCGATTTGTCGGAGGTTTCGAGCCAGGCGCTTGAATTTCTTATGATTTCAAAGTTCAAAGGAGTTCTCTCGGATGACGACGTGGAGTTTCTTTTGTTGAACCAGATGGAAGACGTTCTCACAACGCTTATTTTCCAAGGCTTCTACGCTTTATTTGAGCATATTGCGTACGATATTGAATTTGAGGATATAAGTGAGGAGAGCCTTAACCTTGCGGTAGTCAAAGCGGCAAACAAAATCGGACTTAATACGGGCTATATAAATGATTTGGAGTACGTACTCATACCCCATATTGCTCTCTATCCCTTCTACGTTCAGTCATACTGTACGTCGATGGTGGCGGCGCTCGAAATTTATTTTGCGGAGCTTGACAGTGCGGGAGCGGGATTTGAAATCTACAAAAGCCTCATAAAACGCGACGAGGATGAGCTGACATTTATAGAGCATCTTGAAGAGTCAGGCATTACCTCCCCGTTTTCAAAGGACAGACTGAAATACCTTGCTGACAAGGTATATTTTAAGCTTCGCGGCTCGCATTTCTTTATTGAAAGCGGCGGCGGAAATTCGGTTTAGATTAAAGTAAAATACGTTTACGTGAGCTTCCTCGAAAATCTATCGCGGAAGCTCTTTTTTTGTGTTTTTTATGCAAAAACTTGACAAAAATAACTAATAGATATATAATAATTACAAATCTATTCGCAAGAAGGCTTTATTTTATGA
Organism: Eubacteriales bacterium; assembly: GCA_046156285.1. Classification (GTDB taxonomy): domain Bacteria; phylum Bacillota; class Clostridia; order Oscillospirales; family CAG-272; genus UBA1740. Next base: position 980 of record JAZNCB010000163.1, read on the forward strand.
ATATTATTATTGTTGGATGCGGTCAGGTAGGCGAAACGCTTGCAACCGAGCTTGGCTCGGAGGGTAACAACGTTACGGTTATCGACCTGTCCTCCCAAAAAGTGAATGCGCTTGCATCAAAGCTTGACGTTAAGGGTGTCGTAGGAAACGGCGCAACCCACTCTACACTCGTAGAGGCGGGTATTGAGAGCACCGACCTGCTTATCGCGGTAACTGCCTCCGACGAGCTTAACCTGCTTTGCTGTATGATTGCAAAAAAATACGAGAGGTGCAAGGTTATTGCAAAGGTGCAAAACCCCGTTTATAACTCCGAGCTCTCATACCTTAAAGACGAGCTTGGTCTTGCTATGGTTATAAACCCGGATTATGCAGCGGCGGCAGAAATTGCACGAATTTTGCGTTTCCCTGCGGCAAACAGAATAGACACGTTTTCAAAGGGCAGAGTTGAGCTTTTGAAGTTCAGAATACCCGAGGGCTCAATTCTTATCGACAACTCGGTAAAGAATATCGCAAGAGAGCTTAACTGTGACGTTCTTCTTTGTACGGCAGAGCGCGGAGACGACGCATATATTATCAACGGTGATTTCATATTCCGTGAAAACGATTTGATTTCGGTCATAGCCACCCCAAAGAATGCGGCAAGCTTTTTCAAGAAAATCGGCTATAAGGGCTCGTCGGTCAAGGACGTATTCATAGTCGGAATAGGCACGATTACCGAATATCTTTGCGATATGCTAAGACGCTCCGGCATGTCGGTCAAGGTGCTTGAAAAGGACGCGGCAAAATGCGAGGAGCTTTCCGCTCTTCACGACGAGGTAACCGTTATTTGCGGCGACGAGCGCGACCAGGACCTCCTTATTGAAGAGGGTATTGAAAACACTGATGCGTTCCTCGCTCTCACAAGCTTTGACGAGGAGAATATTTTCCTCTCAATTACAGCTAAAAATTACGGAAACTCAAAGACTATTCTCAAAATCGACAGACCTGAATACGATAACATTATCCGTCACCTCGACGCTGATACAACGATTTATCCGAAGAGCATTGCGGCAGACATTATCGTCCGCTACGTAAGAAGCTTGAAAAACACTATCGGAAGCAACGTTGAAACAATGTACACCTTTATTAAGGACGAGGTTGAGGCAACCGAATTCATAATCGGCGAAAGCTCGGAGATTACGAATATTCCCCTTGCAGAGCTTGGTCCGAAGTTAAAGTCTGACGTCCTTGTTGCCGCAATTTTGCGTGACAATAAGGTTATTATACCTCACGGTCAGGATACAATTCTGCCGGGCGATTCGGTGGTTATAGTTTCTAAGCTTCTCGGTATAAACGATATTTCTGATATTATAGGTTAAAAAAATGAATTACAAAATGATAAGATACACGCTCGGATGGCTATTGCTTTTTGAGACCGCTTTCTTTCTTATCCCTCTTTTAACCGCCGCAATTTACGGTGAGGGTGCGGTATTCTCTTTTCTTTGGTCCATGCTGATTACGGGTGCTGTCGGAGCGTTATTTGTTTTCAAAAAACCGAAAAACTCTCTGCTTTATGCAAAAGAGGGATTTCTCATAGTTGCGCTCAGCTGGATTTGCCTCAGTATTTTCGGCTCGCTCCCTTTTATGTTCTCGGGCGTTACAACCTCATTCGTTGATGCCTTTTTTGAGTCGGCATCGGGATTTACCACAACGGGCGCAAGTGTTTTTAACGTTGATTTGCTTCCGAAATCCATTATTATGTGGCGAAGCTTTTCCCACTGGGTTGGCGGTATGGGTGTTCTTGTTTTCGTTATGGCATTTTTGCCACTCGGCGGCGCTCACAACATAAATATTATGAGAGCGGAGAGCACAGGACCCTCGGTATCAAAGCTTGCTCCTCATATCAAAACGACAGCCCTTATTCTGTACGTCATATATTTTGGTATGACGCTTGTACAGTTCATACTTCTTCTCTTCGGAGATATAAGTGTTTTTGAGGCGCTGAATATCGCTTTCTCCACTGCGGGAACGGGCGGATTTGGAACAAGGGCGGACAGCCTTGCCTCAACTTCAAGCTACGTGCAGATAGTGACCACCGTATTTATGCTTGTTTTCTCGGTAAACTTCGGCTCGTACTACCTCGCTATGAGAGGAAAATTTAAGGAAGCCTTTAACAACTCCGAAATCAAGGTGTTCTTTACGATAGTTATCGTTGCTATCTCGCTTATTACCGCAGACACTCTTTTCTCCGACGTGTTTGACAGCTTCGGAGAGGCTCTCAAACACTCGTCGTTTACGGTTGCGTCGATTATTTCAACAACGGGATTTGCCTCGTATGACTTTAATCTTTGGAACAACCTTTCAAAGACTGTTATCGTTATGATTATGTTTGTCGGTGCGTGTGCGGGAAGCACGGGCGGCGGTATCAAGGTTTCGCGTATTATCATTCTCGTAAAGGGTATGTTCCGCGAGCTTACTACCTGCATTCACCCCCGTCAAGTTAAGAAAATCTCAATAGACAAGCGCAAGGTTGACCACGAGGTAGTGCGCTCGGTAAACGCATATATCGTTTGCTTCGTTGCGGTTTTTGCAATTTCCTCGCTTTGTCTTTCCTTTGAGGAAACCGACCTTGTAACAAACTTCACGGCGGTTACCGCGGCAATGAATAATATCGGCCCCGGTCTTGAAGGTGTCGGACCTATGGCAAGCTTTGCCGGCTTTACTCCGTTTTCAAAGCTTATACTCATATTCGATATGCTTGCGGGCAGACTTGAGCTTTTCCCAATGCTTATTCTGTTTGCCCCTTCAACCTGGAAAAAACAATAAAAAAGACCTCAATATTTTTTCAAAATCTATTGTATTTCACTCGTCCAAGTGATACAATTATAGAGATTGATTTAATATTGAGGTTTTTTATGGAAAAAGCTCTTTCTTTCGCGAAAAAGAACGTTGTTATGCTCATTGCGCTTCTTTTTGCAATAGTCACTTCAATAATCGTACCTCCCGACAGAAAATATATAGGCTACTTCGATTTTAAGACGTTGACCTGCCTTTTCTCTGTTTTGGCGGTTGTTTGCGCGCTCCGCAATATAAGGTTTTTTTACACTCTTGCAAAGGCGATTATAAGAAGGTTCAAGAACACGAAAATATGCATTTTAGCGCTTGTTTACATAACCTTTATTGGCTCGATGCTTATTGCAAACGATATGGCACTCCTCACGTTTTTGCCTCTTGGATATTTCGTTTTGCATACGACGGGCAAACAAAAATATCTTGCATTTACCTTTATTATGCAGAATATTGCGGCTAACCTTGGCGGTATGCTCACCCCGTTTGGAAATCCGCAAAACCTTTATCTTTATTCAAAATTCAATATTCCCGACGCAGAGTTTGTATCGATAATGTTTATCCCCTTTATCGTTTCTATCGTTTTGATCACGCTTTGCTGCCTCGTTTTTGTAAAAACCGAGCCGCTTATAATTGAAGAGCGGGCGGCGGCACTTCCGCTTGCAAGAACGGGCGTCTATCTTATTCTGTTCGCGTTTTCAATTCTCATAGTTTTCAGATTTATTCCTTATTATATTGCTTTGATAGTAATTCCCGTCTCGCTTATTTTCCTTGACAGAAAAGCGCTTCTTGACGTGGATTACGGTCTTCTTTTCACCTTTGTATTCTTCTTTATTTTCTCCGGAAATATGGCGAGAATAGAGCCTGTGCGCGACTTTTTCTCCTATCTTCTTGAAAGGAATACTCTCGTATTTTCAGCGCTCTCCTGCCAGTTTATAAGCAACGTTCCGTCGGCGATTTTGCTCTCGCAGTTTACGGCAAATTACAGAGAGCTTCTCCTCGGTGTAAATATCGGCGGCGCGGGTACTATGATAGCCTCGCTTGCAAGTCTTATCACTTTCAGAGAATATTCAAAGGAAGCCCCCGGACACGCACTGCGATATATCCTTAAATTCTCGCTTTTCAATTTCGCTTTTCTTGGAATACTAATTCTGATTTGCTCGTTTATATAAAGAAGCTGAGTCATTAAGAATTCAGATAAATCAACAGTTTTTTAGAAATTTTACGAAGGAAATCTGAATTCTTAGTGCGAAGCATCTTTCGGGGCTCGCTTGATTTAGGAGAGAAATCGTCGGCTGATAATCAAGCGAAGCGAAA
>JAZNCB010000164.1:0-3904 GCA_046156285.1 Eubacteriales bacterium
TCAACAACCTTTACGTTAGTGCCGAACACGTTCTTCGCGGGTTCGCCAAAAATGTTTTTGTTGGAAGCAGACCAGGTGTCTGTAACCTCAGCCATGTTGGATGAGGGCGTGATGGGATAGATTCCGGCAACCTCGGTGAACGCATACGAAACGTGCGCAGCAGCGGTGTTACCGTCCATAGAAATTTTCTTTCTTTCTATCATGGTTTTTCCTCCGTAAAAATATATTAATAATAAAAATTATTTCATAAATGATAATAGCTTTATTACCAATGTAGTATTATAGCACAAAATATATAAAAAGTAAAGGGGTTAGCGAAAAATTGCCGCTAAAATTATTTAGCGGCGTTCTTTATATTTGAAAGGGTAGATTTATACTCCTCGTAGCTGTAAAGCAGATTAATAGCATCGACGAGCGCCTTTGCGCTCATATCCCTTGGCAGACCAAGCCTTGCGGCAAGCTCGGCTCTGAGATAAGAAGCCCCCTCGCCGCCCGAAAGTCCGTCGGCAAAAAGGTCAAGTTTAGTTAACATTCTTTTGTTAGAATTTATCTCGTTTTCTTCACACGGGGTGGATGTAGTAAAGGGCTTTAAGAGTTTTTCAAGAGTTTCTCTCTCCATTCCCTCAACTCCGAGGTATCCCTCCTTTGAGGCGCTCTTTTTTCTCTTCTCCTTGCCGAGAATTTGCGGTATGTAAAGATGATGAATTTTGTCATTTGGAACAAAGCCCGAAAGAAAGCTCCTAATTTGCCTGCCGCCCGCGTCAGAGTCGGTAATAATGATAATTCCCTCTTTTTCCGCAAGCTTTTTAATAAGGGCTCGCTTTTCTTTCGAATTGAATACCGAAAACCCGTCGGTAGTTATTATCTTGGCGGAAACGAAAGAAGAAAGCGTGCTTTTATCGTATCTTCCCTCAACGATTATGGGGAGCGAAATTCTTAGCTTTTCCATTACGCATTTTCTCTTTCATAACGCAGACAAATCGAAGAAAGCGGACACACACAGCACTTGGGCGAGCGCGCCGAGCAGATTTCCCTGCCCAAAATTACTATTCTGTGGCAAAAAACCGAGCCCTCGCGCTCGTCGATAAGCGAGCGCAATATTTTTTCAATTTTCTCGGGATTTTTCTCCTTTTCCGGATACATTCCGAGCCTTGCGCAAATTCTTATGCAATGCGTGTCGCAAACTATCGCAGGCTTTGCGAAAATATCGCCGAGAAGAAGATTTGCTATTTTCCGTCCTACACCCGAAAACTCAAGAAGCTCTTCCATCGTATCGGGGAGCTCGCCGTCGTATTTATCAATAAGAAGCCTCGACGCTTCCTTTATGCTCTGCGCTTTCATTCTGAAAAGTCCGCAGGGCTTTATAATTTTCTCTATCTCGAATACGTCCGCCTCTGCCATATCGCGAGCGGTCGGGAATTTCTCAAAAAGCTCCTCGCAAACTATATTAACTCTTGCGTCGGTGCACTGCGCCGAAAGTCTGCCCATTACGAGAAGCTTCCACGGATCACCGCCGTATTTCAAGGCGCACTCTGCGACGGGGTATTTCTCTTTTAAGATTTCGACCGTCCTCGCAAGTCTTTCTTTTTTCTCACGCTTTGTCATAATTTTCCGCCATATCTACAAGCTTTTTGGTGAGCTTCAAGGAAAGTCCGACTATCGTGTTGAACTCGCCCTCGTATTTTGAGACAAGTCTTGCGCCTATTCCCTGAATTGCATAAGCGCCCGCCTTGTCCATAGGCTCACCGGTTTTTACGTAATCCCAAGCCTCGTCGCTTGAAAACTCTCTGAAAATTACCCTCGCGGTATCAACACCGCTGAAAACCTGCCCCTTGTAATGCACCGCAACGCCGGTATGTACGTTATGTGCCTTGCCGGAAAGTGTCATCAGCATTCGCACAGCGTCCTCCTTGGAAGACGGCTTGCCAAGCGGTATTCCGTCAAGCTCAACGAGGGTGTCCGAGGAAATAATAAGAGTGTCGCAAGGCAAAATCCCGGCTACCGCCTCACCTTTTCTGACCGCTAAAATCTCAACTGCGCGGCTCGGGTGGGTGTCCTCGGGAAAGCTCTCGTCGGTATCCTTGGTTATTATCTCGAACTCGTCGAAAATATTGCCTAAAAGCTCCTTGCGCCTTGGCGACTTAGAAGCTAATACAACGCGAAGTTTATTCATCACCGTTTTCCTCCCTGATACTGCAAAAGGCTTGTTCGATTTCGGAGTAGCTCTCCGCTCTGTTTATTTCCGCGCGAAGCGCCGCCGCCCCTCTGAAAGAGCGAAGATACATAGCTATCTGCTTTCTTGCCTCACGTACCGCAACGCTCTCTCCCTTTTCGATAATTGCCGTTTTAAGCTGCAAGAGCGCAGTCTCAATTCTTTTGTCAAGCGACGGCAAGGAGTAGTCCTCGCCCGAAAGTGCCGATTTTATCTCGGCAAATACAAACGGATTTCCGATAGCGCCTCTGCCTATCATAATACCGTCAGCGCCCGTCTTCGAAAGTGCTGAAATTGCCGTTTTGGCATCTGTTATATCACCGTTTGCAACAACGGGAATTTTCAAACTTTTCTTTACATTTTTGATAATCTCGTAATCTACGCTTCCCGAATACATTTCGGTTTTAGTTCTGCCGTGGACGACAACGAGCGAAGCTCCGCCCGCCTCTGCGGCAAGGGCACATTCCACTGCGTTTACCGTGTCTCTGTCAACACCCGCTCTGATTTTTACAGTACAAGGAATATCGATATTTTGTGACACGCCCCTGACTATCTCGTAAATAAGGTCAGGGTTTTTCATAAGAGCCGAGCCCTCTCCGTTTGAATAAATCTTATGAACGGGACAGCCCATATTTATATCTATTATGTTAAACCTGCTCAAATGTTCACTTTCACACGCAGAGCGCATATAGAAAGCGTCTTCTCCAAATATTTGAGCGCTCGTACCTATATAATCTTGTCCGCAAAACAGTAGTTCTTTAGAGCCGTTGCTCCCGTAAATAAGCCCTTTTGCGCTGACCAATTCGGTAAAGCACAAGCCTATGCCAAGTTTTAACTGCAAGTTTCTTATACTATAATCGGTATATCCTGCCATAGGCGCTAAAAATACGTTGTTCTTAACTTGCGTATTCCCTACGGTAAGTGCGTTTACTTTCATTTGCCACCTTCGTTTTTAGTATCATTATTAAGTTTACCAAACAAGCGACAAAATAGCAAGCGATTACAGCAACTGCGCTACCGTAAATATTTATTGAAGGTATGCTTAAAAGTAAAATATTTAATATCGTTTTAACAACTACGCCTAAAAACATACTTAGTAGTGGTGAGTAAAGTTTTCCTTTACCTATCAATACAGCATTACTCGTTTGCAAAATTGATAGTAGCAAAATGCACGGACAAGAAATTAGCAATAATTTTCGAGTAATTTCTCTTTCTATCACGCTCAATTTTCCAAACAGCATTCCTATAACCGTATCCGAAAAATACGCTAATCCTACCCAAAACCCTACTGATACAAGTGCTGTAAGCAGCAATGCTTTTGTGGCGTTTTTGTTTTGTTCTGAAACGTCTTTTGCGCCCGAAACGGCAGGAATCGTTGACGTAGAAACACCATAACAAATTGATACGGGTAAATTTATTAGCGTCATAACCACCCCCGAAAACAGTCCGTAAAGCAAAGTTCCGTCTTCACGATACAATTTTATCAAATTGATGATTAAAAAACTGTCTATTACTTGCGACAACGGTATCATAATCCCTATTAAAGTAATTGGAACGGTGGTCTTGATTATTGTTTTGGCTTGATTAAAAAAATCCTTTCTGCTAAAAACGAAAGCAAACGGATTTGCTTTTTTGTGACGTTTATAACTTATTACTAAATAAACGAGCGCCACTATTTCTGAAATGGATATA
>JAZNCB010000165.1:0-13596 GCA_046156285.1 Eubacteriales bacterium
ACCCGAAGATGAAATACCCGGGGTTTGAGGGGGAGATTTTTATTTTATATTTTGTGTTTTTAAGGCTGAAATTGATTTCTTTCCTAAATCAAGCGATCCACGAAAGGTGCTTCGCGCAAAGAATTCAGATTTCCTTCGTAAAATTTCTAAAAAAACTGTTAAATTATCTGAATTCTTAATGACTCAGCCTCTTTTTATGGAAAGTTAAAATTTAGGAAGAAATCTATCTTTTGTTTCAAAGGGGGTTTTGTTGTCTTTATATGCTATCGAGAGTGTTGCGCCGATAATATTTTTCGTTCCGAGCGCCCTATATAGCATGGCGCAAGCCGACATTGAAGCGCCGGTAGTTACGACGTCATCAATAATTATAATGCGCTTTTTATCTAAATTTTTAGCTCGGCGCTTAATTTGAAACCTCGCGTTTTTAAGTCGCTCACTTCCCTCTGTCATCTTCTGTGGTCTTTTTGATTTTGATATAATCGGTTGATAATATGTGGCAGAAAAGTGTTTTGCAGCAGATTTTGCGAGGAGCTCCGCGTGGTCAATTCCAAATTTTGCAACCTCGCGTCTGCGCCTTGGTACGTTTGTGAATATGCACTCCTTTGGATTTTCAACCGAGCTTTCAATAGCCTCGCAAAGCTCGCTTGAAAGAAAATCCAATACGTCGCGTCTGTTATCCGCTTTAAGACTGTAAATCAGCTTGTTTGACGGTAAATCTGCGTCTTGTCGGTATCGAAACACCTTTACGAGCTTCTTTACGTAGTGCGACGATAAATACTCGTTTGAGCAGGTGCAACGTGAGAGCTTCTTTGCACAAAGCGAGCATTCGCGTTCCTTGTTTTCAAGGTAGAGTGAAAGGCACTCTTTACAAAGCGCCTTTTCTGCATAGAGCAGTCTTTCTCCGCAACCGACGCACCTTGGCACTGAAATATAAAACAGTAGCTTATCAATAATCCTTTTTATATTCATCTTTAACCTATAAAGGACTGCTTCAATCTGAAACAGCCCTTTTTGTTTATCAGTTTTGTTTTGGGAAGCTATCTTTAAGACCGACAATTCTGTTAAAGGTGTTTTCGTTTTTAGTATCCTTTACAAAATAACCGCATCTTACGAACTGGAACTTGTCGGAGGGCTTTGCCTCGGCAAGTGCGGGCTCGATTTTTGCACCGCAAATCTTTGTAACCGACGCGGTGTTAAGATAGTCGTCAAAGGTCTTGCCCTCGGGAATATCACCCGTATTAGCAATGTCGAAGAGCTTTTCGTAAAGCATAACCGTCGTATCAAGGGAGTTGTCCTTTGAAAGCCAATGGATAGTTCCCTTTACCTTTCTTCCGTCAACCGGGTTGCCGTTTCTGGTTTCAAGGTCGGCAGTGCAACGGATTTCGGTAATATTACCGTCCCCGTCCTTGATAATTTCGTTGCATTTTACGATATATGCTCCCATAAGTCTTACCTCGCCGTCCGGCTTCATACGGAAGAACTTCGGAGGCGGAACCTCTGCAAAGTCGTCGCTATCAATATAAAGCTCGCGGGTAAATGCAACCTTTCTCGTTGTGGATTCGGGGTCGCTTGGGTTGTTTGAAAGCTCGAAATATTCAACCTTATCCTCGGGGTAGTTGGTAACCACAACCTTTATAGGATGAAGAATTGCAATTCTGCGCTCGGCAGTGCGGTTAAGCTCTTCTCTTATGCAGTGCTCGAGAAGCTCGTAGTCAACGACGCTGTATGCCTTTGCAACGCCTGCTCTTTCAACAAAATCGAAGATAGCAGAGGGTGTGTAGCCACGACGTCTGAGACCGCAAATTGTTGGCATTCTCGGGTCGTCCCAGCCGTCAACAAGTCCGTTTTCAACGAGCTGACGGAGGTAGCGCTTCGACATAACCGTATAGGTTACGTTAAGTCTTGCAAACTCGCGCTGCTTCGGCTTTGCTTCAAATCCAATATTGTCAACCACCCACTCGTAAAGAGGTCTGTGGTTTTCAAACTCAATTGAGCAAAGGGAGTGAGTAATTCCTTCGAGCGCATCCTGAATGGGATGTGCATAGTCGTAGAGAGGATAAATACACCACTTATTTCCCTGTCTGTGATGCTCGGTGTGAACAATTCTGTAAATTGCAGGGTCACGCAGGTTCATATTTGAGGACGCCATATCGATTTTTGCGCGAAGTGTCTTAGAACCGTCGGGAAACTCACCGTTTTTCATTCTCTCGAAGAGATCGAGGTTTTCTTCTACGCTTCTATCTCTGTATGGGCTGTTTTTTCCGGGCTCTGTGAGCGTTCCGCGATATTCGCGCATCTCATCTGCGTTGAGGTCACAAACGTAAGCCTTGCCCTCTTTTATAAGCTTTACCGCATATTCGTAGCACTTATCGAAGTAATCGGAGCCGTAATAGATACCGCCCGTAGGCTCGCAACCGAGCCATTTAAGGTCCTCGTAGATGCTCTCAACGTATTCGTTGTCCTCTTTTGCAGGGTTGGTATCGTCGTAGCGGAGGTTGAAAAGTCCGTCATACTTCTTTGCGGTCATAGTGTTAATCCATATAGCCTTTGCTGAGCCGATATGAAGATAACCGTTAGGCTCGGGAGGAAAACGGGTGTGAATTTTGAGCGAGGGGTTGATTTTGAGGTCCTCGTCGATAATTTCGTGTATGAAATTGCTTTTAACTTCTTCCATATTTATGCCTTCTCTATATAAAGTATTGTTGTATTTCAAAAACGTTAAACGGTGCGCCGTGACCGGAATAAACGGTTGTGCTTCCGTCGAGCTTTTTTAGCTTTTTAATCGACGCGTAGAGTGCGGTAAAATCCGAAAACGGAAGGTCAACTCTTCCGTATCCACCACCTGAAAAAACGACGTCGCCGACGAAAACTGCCGACGGTGCAAGAATTGAAATCGAGCCGCGCGAGTGACCGGGAGTTTCAATAATTTTGAGCTTCTCTTCTCCAAAGGTTATTATATCACCGTTTTTGACCGTATTGTATGGGCCGTAATATCCCTTATCAATACCCATAAATGCAAGGTAGCAATTGAGGGTTGCATCTGCAAGTGCGGGAGCATCAAGCTCACCTACCAAAACCTCGGCAGAGGTGTTATCAACCCAGGAATCAATAGCGTATATATGGTCGAAATGCGCGTGGGTTACGATAATATACTTCACTCTCGCCGTGAGTGAGTTTTTTATTTCGTGATATGGCACTGACGGGTCGATAACCACACACTCATCAGCTGAGGTGAGAATATAGGTATTAGCCCCCGGAGTGCGCCTTTGTGTAAATGTTTCTATTTTCATATCTTATAGTATAACATATATTTTTATAATTGTCTATACCTTTATTTGAAAATATAGGTGAAAATAGTAACTGCGGATAAAATTTTTCATAAAATATTATTGTAGCTGATAAAAAGGAGGAGACCCTACTTGAATAAAACGGTTATAACGACAAGCTCCGTAACCTATGCTATGAAGCTGCAAAATCAGCTTCGGAGAAAAAATATAGACTCCGAGGTCGTAAAGGTTGACTCGTCAAAAACGAAAAACGGCTGCACCTACGGGGTGAAAATTCATACGAGGGATATATACGAGGCGGTAAATATTTTGAAGCAATATAATATCGCGTATTCGATATATAACGATATATGATTTATCTTGATAATGCCGCAACGAGCTTTCCAAAGCCGGAGTCGGTAATTCGGGCAACGACCGAATGTATAAGAAGCTTTTGCGGAAACCCCGGCAGAAGCTCGCACAAATTATCGATGAAAACGAGCGAGAAAATATATGATACGAGAATAGCGGTGGCTGAGCTTCTCGGAATTTCTGCACCTGAGAGAGTTGTTTTTACCTCGGGAGCTACTGCCGCCTTGAATTTAGCGATAAAAACAACGGTAGCCGCAAATTCGCACGTTATTATATCGGATATTGAGCACAATTCGGTTTTACGCCCGATTCACAAGCTAACTAAAACTCACGGAGTCAGCTACTCGGTTTTTGATACTAACGGAAATATCGAAAAGAATATTGAAAAGCTGATTTCGGAAAAAACCACGTGCTTAATATCTACCTTGAAATCTAACGTAACGGGATTTGAAGTGCCGCTCGACAGACTTTCCGCTGTTGCGAAAAAACATTCGTTAAAGCTTATAGTTGATGCTTCGCAAATGATAGGACATAAAAAAATAAATCTTGAAAATGCACCCTGCGATATTCTCGCCGCGCCGTCACACAAAGGACTTTTTGGTATTCAGGGTGCCGGATTTTTGGTGTTTTTAGATGATTTATCGCGTGATAGCTTTTTTGAGGGTGGGAGCGGAAGCGAATCAAAAAGCCTTGATATGCCCGAAAATCTTCCCGAAAGATTTGAAGCAGGCACACTTCCCTCGCCTGCGATAGTGTCGCTTCTGTCGGGAATTAAGTATATAAACAAGATAGGAATAGAAGAAATTACCGAAAAGCTCGAAGCTCTAACCGCAAGATATACCGAAATTCTTTACGGAATTAAAAAGTGTGTCTTATATGCCGCAAATGACGGAATACTCAGCTTTAATCTTTTAGGTGCTTCTGCCGAGGCGGTTGCGCACGAGTTAGACAAGGCAGGAATTTTTGTCAGAGGGGGGCTTCACTGTGCACCGCTTGCTCACAAAAAGCTCGGCACGCTCGATATAGGCACGGTAAGAATAAGCCTATCCTATCTTAACAGTATAAAAGAGTGCGATAAGGTTTACCGAGTGCTAAGTAAAATATAAAAAAAGAGGAATTTTGCTTTATTTAGCAAGTTCCTCTTTGATTTAGTTATTTCATATTCTTTTTTATTGCTTGTATAAGGTTGTAGCGATAGGTGGGATATGCCTCACCGTCGCAGTTTATTGTAATGTCCGCATATTTTTCATAAAGAGCACAGCGCTCGTCGTACAAATCGCGGATGGTCTGGTCCTCTCTCATAACGAGGCCACGCTTCGACCAGTCGCCAAGGCGCTTTAACATAGTATCAAAGCTTACGTAAAGATAAATAACCTTGCCTACCGCCTTAAAATGCTCCATAGCGCGCTCGTAGTAAACCGCGCTTCCGCCGGTCGCGAGCAGAAGATTATCCTCGTAAATTTCAAGAAGCGCTTCCTCTTCTATCTTGCGAAATCCGTCAACACCCTCATCACGTATAATTTCGTGAAGCTTTTTGCCGATTTTGTTTTCTATAACTCTATCTGCATCGAGAGTTTTTATATTAAGTTTTCCAGCAAGTGCGCGAGCCATACAGGATTTTCCGGAGCCGGGCATACCGATAAGTGTGAACATCATAGAGAAAAGACTTCCTTTCGGTTTTTACGATACATATATTTTATCACTATATACTTAATTTGTCAATCCTGCTTTGCGGAAAAATTGGTCTATTTCGGCAAGTTTTTTACCCACAAGGCGCTTAGCCCGTCGCTTATCAATTTTATTTTTTATCGGTGAAATCAAAACGAGAACTGTGCGTCTGATTTTCTTTATCAGCTTGTAAATCGGTAAAAATATAAGCGAGAGTATTATGTAAAGCACGCCGTAAATACGGTTGAAAAGATAAAGATAAAAATAAGAGGTGCTCTTTCCTACGGTAGCCTTAGCCATAAAGAAGAAAGCTGCGGCTATAATAAGCGGATATATTCTGAAAACTCCGTCGAGCGTAAGGTAGTTTATTATGAGATAAATAATACCGAAGATGAAAAATGATAAAAAATCAAATACCTCGCAAGAAAGCCTTGAAGCCTTTCTGTTCTTTTGCGGTGTATGCTTATCTTTTGCCCTGAAGCTTCCGATATTACGTATAACCCTTAAAAAGAGCATAACGACATCGTATAACGAGAAAAACACTGCGTGTGAGGTCGTATAGAAGACACCAAACGCAAAGCCAAATGCAGCGGCAGAAAGTACCGATATAAGAATTTCACGTGCGGTAAAGAAAATCATTTGAAGAATTTAGAGAAAATCCCCTTATCTGCCTTTCCCTCTTTGTAAAATACTCCGTTTATACGCCCTTTTACGTTGAGGACACCGGTATCGCGTGAAAGCTCTTCAATTTTCAAGTCAGCTCCCTCAACTAAAATTGTTCCAAGCGCTGAGCTTACTTCGAGATATTCGTCGCTAAATCCGAGAACGTCAGAAACTCCGTCGATTGTTAAAAGCTCTCTGTTTTTGAGCGAAAGAGATTGCTTTTTTGTTTCTTCCATATTTATTCCTCCAAAAAAACACCGCATATTCCTACTAAAAGGATATGCGGTGTTTTTTCGTTTATGCTTCGGTTTCTGAAATTATTTCATACATACCGACCGACTCTGCCTTTTTTGTGGTCTCGCGAATATCTAAAACTCTTACGGTAACCGATTTTTGTCCAAAGCTAATGGATATCTCGTCGCCGAGTTTTACGGAGTAAGAGGCTTTTGCCGCTTTTCCGTTTACGAATATTCGGGAGGTGTCACAGGCGTCGTTAGCAACGGTTCTGCGCTTAATAAGGCGTGATACTTTTAGAAACTTGTCAAGTCGCAATTATGCGTTAACCTCGTCTTTAAGTGCCTTAGCAGCGGAGAAAGCAGCCTTCTTGCAAGCGGGGATTTCGATAGCAGCGCCTGTTGCAGGGTTTCTGCCTGCTCTTGCAGCGATTTCCTTTACTTCGAATGTTCCAAAGCCGGCGAGCTGAACCTTCTCACCGTTTTTAAGAGCTGCAGTGATAGCCTTGATAGCAGTAGCAACTACTTCATCTACGTCCTTCTTTGTAAAACCTGTTTCAGCAGCGATAACGTCTACGAGATTTGTCTTGTTCATTGGTGTTAAAATTCCTTTCAAAAAATATTTGATAACTATATTATAGCAAGTATTTTTCGCTATTGCAATAGATATTCTATATTTTTTTATAACCCTTTATGCAATTTCGTCCATTTTAATAATTCTTTTTTTGCTTTTTTGTGCAATTTGACACATAAATTTTACATTTTATACTCTTAAAGTTAATAATTGCAAAAATTAAAAGATAAATTAATGAGAAAAATCCAAGCTCAAAAACGTAAAAAAAGCTATTAATCGGCATTTTTTCTTTAATAAACGTAGAAATGAGAAGCGCAAAAAACGACGAAAACAGTATAGTTCCAAGAGGCTTAAACAGCTTAAATTTAACCTTGCAAATTCCGGTTACGTATATTGCGGAAAAGGCAAGACTTGCAAAATATGAGACCGTCGTTCCGAGCGGTGCGCCGAGAATTCCAAGTCCTCCCCCAGAAATCAATACTGCGGTTATTGCAAGCTTGATTAGCGAGCCGAATATAAGCGATATTAGCGGTATTTTTGTTTTCCCTATTCCTTCAAGTGATGTATTTATAAGTGATAAAAGCGCCATTGCAAGAATGCCGGGAGCTAAAATTATTAGTGTCGGAGATGCGAGAGCTGCACTTGAATCCTCAAAAAGTATTGAAAGAATTTCGTACGGTCGGAAAATAAAGAGCAAAGTTAAAGGTATAGCAAAAAACAGAACAACCGTCATAGATAGCGACAGCTTTTCTGAAAGTACGTTACTGTCATAATGCTTGCCGTTTTTTGAAATTATCGGTAAAAGGACCATTGAAATCGGTGCTATAAGAGTTCCTACAAGATTGAGCATAGGTACGGCAAGAGTTGTGTAGTTTCCGTATAAGATAGAAGTTTGAAGCTCCGAATATCCGCCACCGCGCAAGCCTCGCATTATCACCAAAAGGTCGATAAGTGAGCTCACAGTACCAACTGCCGCCGTTAAGGTAATGGGTATCGAAATTTTGATGAGCGACCTTGCAATGTCTAAATTGAACCTTCCTTTTTTTATGCTCTGCCCCGTTTTATCTTTCTTATTATCTCTTTTGCTACACAACACAAGATAAATAAAGCCAAGTACTGCACCAAGTGTTGTGCCGAGCATTGTAAAGGCGGAAATAGCTCCAAGACCGTATCCAACCCTCTTTGCAAAA
Organism: Eubacteriales bacterium; assembly: GCA_046156285.1. Taxonomy (GTDB): domain Bacteria; phylum Bacillota; class Clostridia; order Oscillospirales; family CAG-272; genus UBA1740. The sequence continues at coordinate 7,967 of JAZNCB010000165.1, forward strand.
TAGGCAAGTAAAAGACCGAGTAAAAGTCTGCCAACACTGGTTATAAGCTCGGATACCGCTATTGGAAAAAAGCGAAGTCTGCCAACGAAGTATCCTCGTATAACACCCGAGGCGGAAATAAAAAATATTGATGGAGCGATAGATAGCATTGTCATATACGCACCGCTGTTCCCTATCAGTGATGATAGCCATTCGGCAGACAGTGCGAATATCAGTGTCACAATAGCGCCGAATGTAACAAAAATTTTAGTTGCGGTCTTGTATATGGATAAAACACGCTCGAAATTCCCCGCGCTTTCCGCTTCTGCTGTCATAATTGAAATAGCCTTTGGCACACCTGCCGTTGAAATTATATAGAAAAAGGTGTAAACCGTATATGCTGAGTTGAAATAACCCATTCCCTCGTCTGTCAGTATGTAGGATAAAGGTATTTTATATATAAGACCTATCGCCTTTACTATCAAGGCAGAAAATGTAAGAGAAAGAGCTCCGCTGATAACGCTACCCTCACGGGTTTTTAACCTTTTCATTCGCACGTTTCCTCTGATTCAACCAAAATAAAAAATCCGCTAACACAATATATTAGCGGACTTTTGGAAATATTATATTTTGTTGAAATATTCGAATATCTGTTCCTTGACGAGCTTTTTATCTGCGCCCGTTTTTTTATCCTGTATGTAGCGCAGATATTCGTAGGGGTATTTAGGGTTGAATATACGCTTTATAAGCATACCGCCGTTTTTATCGTCGGGTCTGAGTAGCTTTGTAACCGCACCTGCACCGACACCGAAGATAGACTGCGTTTCCTCCATCATAAAGACGTTGTAAAGTCCCTCGTGGCCCTCAATTGCGTATCCGACGTTTTCAAGGTTGCTTATCGTATTTTTTTGTTTATACATATAGTAAGGCTTGTAGCCTGCAAATTTCGTCTTTACCTGCGAATAAGCAACGCTCTTTGTTGCATCGGTTGCATTTATCGAATAAACGGAAGAGCCTTTTTTAAGCACGTCAGCCGCTTTTTTAACGGTAAAGGTGTGCACTGTAATATTTGTCGGGCGAAGCTCGATAATCTTGTCAACCGTCTCGGAAAAGCTCTCAAAATCGTCGTTAGGAAGACCTGCGATAAGGTCAACGTTTATATCCCTTATGCCGCTTTCCTTAGCTATTTCAAAGGCGCGGTAAAAGTCCTCAACTGTGTGACGACGGCCAATCTCTCGAAGAACGTTATCCGATAAGGTCTGAGGGTTTACGCTCACTCTCGTTACACCAAACTCCTTGGCAATAGCGAGCTTTTCCTTGGTAATCGTGTCAGGTCTGCCTGCTTCAAGAGTGAATTCGCGAAGCGTATTTACGTCTATATACTCGGAAATTTTCCTGAAAATTCTTGTGAGCTGCTCGGTTGTCAGGGTTGTCGGGGTTCCGCCACCGATATATATTGTGGCAATTTCACGGTTAAGCTCTTTTACTGTGTTAAGAGTTTCGTCAAGCTCCTCTATAAGCGCATCAACGTATTCGTCAATAAGAGAAAGAAGCTTTTTTGTCGTATAGGAGACGAAGCTGCAATAAGCGCATCTTGTTGGACAGAAAGGAATTGAAATATATAAGGATGCGGCATCCTTCGGAGCTTTTTTTAGAAGCTTCATTTCGTTAGAAGCAACTGATACCGCAAGAGCGGCCTTTTGCGGATGAACGAAATATTCGTCACGCAGTATTTTTTTCGATTTTATAATTCCCTTGCCTGCGCGGAGGAGATTTCCCGCAACCTTTGCAGGTCTTATACCCGTGAGAATTCCCCACGGAGGAATATGACCGAGCATATCCTTACCCGCGGCAAAAACAGCTCGTCCGACTGCGATAGTCTCGTGTGTTGCAACCGCAATTTCAAGTTCGCGCGAGACAGTAGCGGTAGCCTCGCAAAGTCTGTCGTTGAGCTTTATTGAGGCATATGCGGTAATCGAGTTTTCCTCGTCGGGATAAACGTGAACAAGTACCTCAGGCACATCCTCCCCCGCAACCTCGTTTTCACCAAAGGTAGAGCCGGGAAAGAAAATCATGCAGAGAGACTGAACGTAATATCTATTGATATTTCCGTGTACGTGAAGAATCATACCGACCTCTTAACCCTTCCTTTCCTTTAATACGTTAGAATCCATAACTATTGTAACCGGACCGTCTGTCGTCATATCGCATCTCATATCGCTGCCAAATTTTCCGGTAGCACATTTTTTAACCTTTTTTGAGATAAGCGACACGAAATATTCATACAGTCGGTTAGCGGTGTCGGGCGCTGCTGCGCCAAAATAATCGGGCCTGTTGCCGTGGCGATAATTTGCGAGAAGAGTGAAATTTGAAACCACCATAATCTCGCCCGAAATATCCATAACCGAGAGGTTCATTTTGCCCTCGGTATCACAGAAAATGCGAAGCTTTGAAATTTTTTCCGAAAGCATTTCTGCATCTTTTTCACAGTCTGCCCCGTCAACTCCGAGAAGTATATAAAGACCTTTTTCTATACTGCCCGAAAACTCGCCGTCCGCATAAACGACGGCGGAATTTACTCTTTGAATTACAGCTATCATTTTAGTTTGTAAATCCTCTCGTAACCGATATTACCGATGAAATAGAGCGGATTTTGTTTACGATCGCCGCATAATGTGATGTGTTCTTGCAGGCGATGAGAAGATTTATCACTACCTCGCTGTTTTTAAGGCTCTGTGTGTTGATTTGTGAGATAGATACCTTCATATCTGCAAGGGCAACCGAAATCGCCGCAATGACGCCGATACCGTCCTCTGCTTTGATTTGAAGAAGAGCTTCGTAGGTCTTTTGTGTTTGCGATGCGGGGTCTTGTGCTTCCCACTCGGCATTTACCCATCTTGAAAGATTTTCTTCAATTCTGCGTGAGCTTATTACGTGTGGACAGTCGGTTTTGTGAATAGAAACACCAAAACCGCGTGTAACGAAGCCGACAATTTTATCGCCCGGAAGCGGATTACAGCATTTTGCAAATTTAACCTGATATCCTGCCTCACCGTCGATAATAATTCCACCGTGACCTGTGCGCTTCGGTATGACCGTCTTGACGTTTTGGATTTCCTCCTCGGCGGTCAAGGGTTTATTTGTTTCGGCATTGATTTTGTCAAGCTCTTCCTTGATTTTCGGCATAAATCTTTGAAGCGAAATACCGCCAAATCCAAGTGTGTTGTAGAAATCGTCTGCGTTGCTTATGCCGACTCTCTTTGCAACCGTAACAATAATATCGTTTTGCTGAGCCTCTGTGCAGGGCTTGCCGTATCTTTTAATTTCCTTTTCAACTTCTGCTCTGCCGACGACGATATTTTCAGCTCTGCGCTCCTTTTTGAACCACTGACGGATTTTGCTTCTCGCTTCACCCGTCTTAACGATTTTGAGCCAGTCACGGCTTGGTCCTTTTGAGCCGCCCGAGGTAATAATTTCGATAATATCTCCGTTTTGCGGGATTTTATCAATAGGAACAATAACACCGTTTACCTTTGCACCCGTCATCTTGTTACCGACAGCGGAGTGAATGGCATAGGCAAAGTCTATAACTGTCGAGCCGAGAGGCAATGAAATAACGTCGCCCTTCGGAGTGAAAACAAAGGTTTCGTCGTGAATAATATCGGTCTTGAAAAGACGCATAAATTCGTCGGGGTCACGGGTGTTTTCGTCGGTTTCGAGAATCTTTGCAATCCAGCGAAGCTTCTCGTCCATATCCTTGCTTGATTCCTCGCCAGACTTGTATTTCCAGTGCGCCGCGATACCGTATTCTGCTTCCTCGTGCATTTGCACGGTTCTTATTTGTACCTCAAACGGAATACCGCTTCTGCCGATAACCGTTGTGTGAAGTGAGCGGTAAAGGTTAGGCTTCGGGGTTGAAATGTAGTCCTTAAATCTACCGGGAACTGACTTGAAAAGCTCGTGAACGAGACCAAGCGAGGTGTAGCATTCAAGCTCTGTATCTACGATAATTCTGACCGCATAGAAGTCGTAAATTTCGTCAAAAGCCTTGTTTTGCGCGTACATTTTACGGTAAAGGCTGTAAGCCGACTTAATTCTTCCCTCGATTCTGAAAGAAACGTGGTTTTCGGTAAGCTTTTCTGTGAGGATATGCTTTGCCTCCTCGATAAATCCGATGCTTATACCGTATTTTTTGTCTATTGCCTCAGCAACCTCGTCATAGCCTACTCTGTCAAGATAGAAAAGACTGAGGTTTTCAAGCTCTTGCTTGATTTTTTGAATACCGAGTCTGTGCGCAAGCGGGGCGTAAATATACATAGTTTCAAGTGCAATTGCTCTTTGTCTATCCTCTTTTTTTACGCCGAGGGTTCTCATATTGTGAAGTCTGTCACAAAGCTTGATGAAAATAACGCGTATATCCTTATTCATTGCAAGGAGCATTTTACGAATATTTTCAATATGCGCCTCTTCCTTGTCAGCAACCTGAACCTGAATGATTTTAGTAAGTCCGTCAACGAGCATAGCAACGTCCTTGCCGAACATTTTTGCAATGGTTTCAAGATTGGTTTTCTCGGCGCAATCCTCAACCGTATCGTGCAGCAGCGCCGCGCAGATAGAATCGGTATCGAGACCAAGCTCAGCAACGATAGAGGCTACTGCAACGGGGTGGCTGATATAAGGCTCACCGCTTAAACGGAACTGTCCCTCGTGAAGAGAGTTTGCGTAGGTAAAAGCCTCTTTAATCTTGTCGAGCGAGTAGCTTCTCTCGTTTTTTTCAATTATATCGAGTAATGGTTTTAATTCTGTGTACATAGGTTATGCTCTTTTTAGCTGATTTTTGAGTTTACGCAAAATATTCGACTTATCAAGGTTGGTTTTTTGCGTATAGTGAATTGAGAAGCGGTATTTCTCCTCCTCAAATTCGTCAATACCCATAAGGTTGAGCTCTTGAAGAACTCTAATTATAACTTTGAGCTTGATATAACCGATATTGACGTTTTCCGCGCCTTTTGAAACGCTTATCGCAAGCTCTCTGTGGGTAAATACGTCAGTACCTGCGCGTGTGGACGCAAGAACGTACTTATAAACCGCGGCGAAATCGTCACGCGAAGGAAGTACGTTTTCTTCAATATCGAAGCTTGCGCCGCGTATAATCTCCTCGTAGCGAGCCTTAGAGGTGTTCTCTGTGACGAGAACGCCCGATATGGGCTTTATATCCTTGATTATAAGCTGAACGTTCTTTCTGCCGAGCCACTCGTTTATATCGAGGTTAAACATAATGTCGATTTTGTCACCGTTATATATTCCGAGCGAATCGGGAGAATTCGAGAAGAACATTGCCGTGTGTGAGGTCGAGCCGTCGCTGAGGACAAGCTTTGTATGCTTTCCGTCGCTTACAGAGGAAATCTCGTTTACCCAAAGGTCTCTTGCGATAAATGCGGGCATCGGGTTTCCGACACCGTAAGGCTCAAGCTGCTGGAGCTGCTCTGCAAGATGTATATTTATATCCGAGAACTTAATTTCAGCATCTGCTTCAAGAGTGGGTATCATATCCTCGCTTTTTAGATTTTGTCTTGCGTATTCGTTGATTTTTTCTCTAAAATTATCGAGCTCGGAGCGCTTAACCGAAAGTCCTGCCGCAAGCTCGTGAC
>JAZNCB010000166.1:0-5457 GCA_046156285.1 Eubacteriales bacterium
GGAGAAAGAAAATGAGTTATATAGAAGCAAAGAAAAAATATGCCGCACTCGGTATAAACACCGATAGTGCAATCGAAGCTTTGAGCAACGCCGCTATCTCGGTGCATTGCTGGCAGGGAGACGACGTAGTTGGCTTTGACAGTAAGGAAGCGCTTTCCGGCGGAATACAGGCAACGGGAAATTATCCCGGCAGAGCAAGAACACCAAGCGAGCTTATGGCGGATTACGACAAGGCATTTTCCTTGATAGGCGGAAAAAAGAAGCTTAATTTGCACGCCTGCTATGCAATTTTCGAGGACGGAGCGATTGCCGACAGAGATAAGCTCTTACCAAAGCACTTCAAAAAATGGGTAGAGTTTGCCAAGGAAAGAGGAATGGGAATTGACTTTAACCCCACCTTTTTCTCACACCAAATGGTAAAGGACGGGCTCACTCTCTCCTCGCCCGACGAAAAGACGAGAAAATTCTGGATAAATCACGGCATTGCGTGTCTTCGTATCGCAGAATACTTTGCAAACGAAACGGGTATTCCCTCGGTTATGAATATATGGATTCCCGACGGATATAAGGATATCCCCGCTGACAGAATTTCTCCGAGAGCGAGATTTAAGACTTCGCTTGACGAAATTCTCGACACTCCATACGATAAAAGCAAGGTTTACGTCACCCTCGAACCAAAGGTATTCGGTATCGGTGTCGAAAGCTATACCGTCGGAAGCTCGGAGTTTTGCCTTTCTTATTCCGACTACAAGAAAATAACTCCCCTTATGGATAACGGACACTATCATCCAACCGAGGTTGTAAGCGATAAAATCTCCTCCTTGCTCCTCTTCAACGAAAAGATAGCCCTGCACGTTACCCGCGCTGTGCGCTGGGATTCCGACCACGTAGTAATCTTTGACAACGAAACCAAGGAAATAGCAAAGGAAATCGTAAGATGCGATGCACTTGACCGTGTATTTATCGCAACCGATTACTTCGATGCCTCGATAAACCGCATCGCCGCGTGGGTTACCGGTGTAAGAAGCGTGCAGAAGGCACTCCTTTTTGCTCTTCTTCAACCCGATAAGAAGCTCGCCTCCTTGCAGGATGAAAACAATTTCACCGAAATTATGTATCTTTCCGAAGAAATGAAAACTATGCCGTTTGGCGACGTTTGGAGCGAGTTCCTCTCCCGCGCCAAAGTTCCCGAAAATTACCTCGCCCCCATAACCGAATACGAGAAAACGGTTTTATCTAAAAGATAAAAATCTTGTAAAGTCTTGAAAAACACGTTGCTTTATGGTACAATATACCTAAAATAACTTGTAGGAGTTTCAATATGCTTCATATCTATAAAATAACCGACAGCGAAACGGTGGATTTTGCGGCGGCAGAGCTTAAAAAATATCTTACTATGATGTTTCCTGACAGAGCCGACGTAAAAATTTCCTTCAACTCCGAGAAAACCGATGGATTTCGGCTTGGACTTATGCAGGATTTCGGACTTGATACGTCCGACGTCGAGGACACCGACCTTGACGATATAATCTACGTAAGCTGCAAGGGCAGAGAGGGAATAATCGCAGGCTCTAATCCCCGCTCGGTTTTGATGGCGGTGTACGAATACCTTAAAAAGCAGGGCTGCGCGTGGTATTTCCCGGGTGTTGACGGTGAGTTTATCCCCGCAAGCTACGTAAAGGACTATTCAACATTAAAGGACGTGGAATACAGATTCGTTCCTACGACAAGACATAGGTCGCATAGCTCTATTTCAAGCGATATGGACTATATTGACTTTCTTCCTAAAATAGGTATGAACTCTTATATGATAGAGTTCCGTTTCCCCCGTCCGCAGTTCTCGACCTATACTCATAAATACAATAGGGAAAACCGCAACCCCGAGCCTATCTCGGATGACAAGGTTATGCAGTGGAAGCGAATGAGCGAGAACGAGGTAAGAAAAAGAGGCCTCGATATGCACGGTATAGGTCACGGATTTACCTTAGAGCCGTTCTGCCCCGGTGGAAGCTCCGAGGGGCTTACGAACGAAAACCTCCCCGACGATATAAGACAGTACGTTGCAATGCTTGGCGGCGAGCGCAGACTTAATAACACTCCCGACTGCCCGAATGGAACGAACTTCTGTATGTCAAACGAAAAGGCGCGCAAAATCGTCGTTGATAATATCGTTACCTGTGCCGAGGAGCACACCTACATAAACTATCTTCACGTTTGGCTCGCAGACAACTCAAAGAACCATTGCGAGTGCGAGGCGTGTCGCAAAAAGACACCGTCCGACTGGTATATGATTCTTATGAACGAGGTCGACGAGGCGCTTGCGAAAAAGGGACTTGAAAGCAAAATCGTCTTTATCGCCTACGTCGATACACTCTGGGCGCCCACCACAGAAAAAATCAAGAATCCGAAGCGCTTCTCGCTTCTTTTCGCACCGATTTCACGCTCGTATTCTATAACCTTTGATACCCCTCTTCGGGAGGTTAAAACCGAACCCTACGTTCTTAATAAATCAAATCTTTCCGAAACTCTCTACGAGTCGCTTTGTTATCTTAATGAGTGGGAAAAGGCTTTCTCGGGTGATAAAATCGCATTCGAATATCACTTCTGGCGTCATAAGGCATACGACCTCACCGGCACGCAGATTGCGAAAAGAATTTACGAGGATATCCGCGCATACGAGCAGTTCGGACTTCAAGGAATTATCCAGTGCGCCGCATACCGTCCCTATTTCCCGAATGCCTTTGCGTATTACGTAAATGCAAGAGCGCAGTATGATAAAAACCTCGCCTACGGTGAGATTTTGGAAGAGTACTTCTACGGTATCTACGGCGAGGACTGGAAAAAGATTTACGAAATCTTTGAGAAGATAAACACCCTTATGCCGTTTGACTACGTGTCCTCGGTTTCCGCTGCAAGAAGAGCAGAAGCTTATCTTTCAAAGGAAGCCGCAGAAAGCATTTCGAAAATGCCCGCAGTCATAGAAGAGGAAATAGAGTTTATTAACTCGCACTACAATTCCGACCGCCGTGTCAGAACGGTTGCAATAAGACTTCTCGAGCTTCACGCAAAGTACGCAACCTACCTTGCCGATATCTTCTATAACAAGGCTATCGGCGAAAATGAAAAAGCACTCGCACTCTTTGAGAAGGCAAGAATAGAAATCGGAAAAATCGAGAATATTTATTCAAAGTATTTCCCGCACCAAGCGCTCTTCTCCGCAATAAAGGGCTGTGCCCAAGTGGTTACCAAAGACGCAATTTTCAATATATAATTTTGAATAACAAAAGCACCTCGAAAATAATCGAGGTGCTTTTTAATTAAATTTCCCGTATAATGTCAACGTAAGTATAAAGCGAGCCAAGGCAGATAAGCGCCTTGCCGCATTTTTTTGCCTCAGCCTTTGCGGTAGCAAGGGCTGTTTTTATATCTGGAAAGTGGTCCGCCCTGACACCGAGGCTTGAAAGAACCCTTGCATAATCCTCAGCAGGCAGCGCTCTCTTGTTGTCGGGGGTTATCGTGAATGCGCGCTCACAGATTTTTGAAAGCTCGCCTGCGATAAACTTGTAGTCCTTGTCTGCGAGCACACCCGTCAGAACGTAAACCTTTTCGTCGGCAAAATAGTGTTCTATGCTTTCTTTTGCCGAGGTGATACCCTGCGGATTGTGAGCTCCGTCGAAGATTATGAGAGGGTCTCTTTCAATTATCTCAAATCTCGCTGGCCACGTAGCCAAGGCAAGACCGCGATAAAGTGCCTCGTCGGAAATCAGAAAGCCTTGGGCTCTCAAAATCTTAACCGCTGAAATTACCTCTGCGGCATTTCTTGACTGATAAAGTGCGAGCATATTGATTTTGATATTTTCGTAATTTTCAAAGTCAAAGCTCGTTCCGTCAAGGGTTGAGTGAAGATTTTTGATTTTTCCATAGTCAACGTCAAAAAACTCCGAGCCGCGCTCACGTGCTGTCGTGCGAATAACCTCGCGTGCTACGTCGTCCTCTCCGCCGTAAAGAACGGGAGCTGCGTCTTTTGTTATGCCTGCCTTTTCGGTAGCAATTTTCTCAACAGTATCACCGAGAAAATCGGTGTGGTCAAGCGCAATTCCCGTAATTACCGAAAGGCTGGGACGTCTTATTATATTAGTGGAATCGAGCCTGCCGCCCATTCCCGCTTCAAGCACGACAACGTCGCAGCCCGCCTCATAAAAATACTGAAAAGCAATGGCACAAATAAGCTCAAATTCGGTCGGCTTATCTGCCATTTCGTCTGCAATAGGCTTAACGCGTGAGGTAATGTCAACAAGCACGTCATTTTCAATGTTCTTTCCGTCAACGCGCATTCTCTCATTAAATTCTTTAATGTAAGGAGAGGTATAAAGTCCAACTCTGTATCCCGCCGCACGCAAAACCGAGTCAAGCATTGCACAGAACGATCCCTTGCCGTTAGTTCCCGCAACGTGAATGAATTTCAGCTTGTCCTGCGGATTTCCGAGTTTTTCGCAAAGCTCGCCTATTCTTTCAAGTCCGGGCTTGCAAAAGGTCCAGCTGACGCCGTGTATATATTCAAGTGTCTGTTCGTAGTTCATATAACGTCCTTAACCTATCATTTTCTGAATTTGCTTGTCAAACGCGCGGTTTTTTAAGAGCAGGTAGAGAATTACGCATTCGCAAAGTCCGATAATTGTGTAGTTGAGAAGCCGCCAAGCGACGAATTCCCAATAACCAAGCGAGTATTTTGAAAGATACCAAGCCGCAAGACCTGCGCTCTTAATCAAAACCGAGCCCAAAATGTGTCCCGCAAAAACGGCAATCGGAACTCCTAAAATAAGCTTTTTTCTTATGATATAGGTGCAAATAAATCCGGCAACAAATCCAAGGACGCCCGCGCCGAGAGTAATCAAAGGGTTAATTGAGTATCCGTACAAAACGCAGCCGATAAGGTCTGCCGCAACACCGACGAGCGCCGCCGCAATAGGACCGAGCGTAAAAGCGGAAATGAAAATCGGTAGATTTTCAAAGCTTATTCTGATAAAATCCTGAAAGGGATTAGGTATCTGCAAAAACTTTCCGAGTATAAAGCTCATAGCGGTCAAAGTAGCCGCAAAGCAAAGTCCGGTGAGACTTTTGAACACGGGAATTTTGACACGGGTTGCATTGTTTTTTGTTTTTTGCATAAAAATAGCCTCCTATGATACAGAATACATCTTTTGCACCAAAGGGGGCGTCTATACAACGTGCTACCTTGGGTAACAGTGGGATGCGAAAAACACACCGCAAGGCAAAGCCATTTCGTTCGAGTGACAACTCCCCGTCCACCCGACACTAAAACGCGTGTCTTTCTACTCTGCTCCAAAACATACATACATTGTAGCACAAAAATTCCGAGATTTCAATAGCAAACAACAAAAAAACACTTAATAATATAACCAAAGCGCAAAAAGAGGCTGAGTCATTAAGAATTCA
>JAZNCB010000167.1:0-2832 GCA_046156285.1 Eubacteriales bacterium
GACCGACGGCAAGCGAGGGTATCTTCGCGAAGCGAATACCCAGCATTACCCCAACCCACTCGTAAGGCGTGGAGTCTTTTTTGCTGGCAGGGGTAGCTCCACTTTTGACCAACTCGCGCCTTTGGCGAGAGTTGGTTCACATACCCCGCGCAGAGCGGCGGTAGCTTGCTGACCGACGGCAAGCGAGGGTATCTTCGCGAAGCGAATACCCAGCGTTACCCCAACCCACCACTGTTGACATTCCCCTCTGTTTGTGCTATAATTCCACTAAACACTCTAAAAAGGACAGCTACAAATGCTTTCAAATTTTCATACACATACAAGCTTTTGCGACGGTAAAAACACACCCGAAGAGATAGTGCTTGCCGCCATTGAAAAGGGCTTTTCTGCAATAGGCTTTTCGGGACACGGTTATACACCGTACGATTTGCGCTATTGTATGAAGGATACCGACGGATACATAAACGAAATCGAGCGCCTAAAAGAAAAATACCGCTCGGAAATAGAGGTATACCTTGGCATAGAGGAGGACGCATTTGCCCCCGTTGACCGCGCGAGGTTTGACTATATCATAGGCTCGTCACACTATCTTATCAAAGACGGAAAATATCTTCCGATAGACTCAAGCCACGACTATTTTCTCCGTTGTCTCGATGCATTTGACCACAATATAAATAAAATTGCCGAGGTGTACTACGGCGCATTTTGCGAATATATAAAAAAGCGCAGACCTGACGTTATCGGTCACTTTGACCTTATAACCAAGTACAGTGAAATAGAAACCGCGCTTTTTTTTGAAAATACCGAATACGAAAAAACCGCCGAGCGTTATCTTCTCATAGCTATGACAGCAGATCCCATTTTCGAAATAAATACGGGAGCTATAACAAGAAAAATACGTTCAACCGTATACCCGAGCGAAAATCTGCTATATCTATTGAAACAAGAGAATGCAAAAATAATTCTTTCCTCCGATAGCCACGAGGTAGCAACTCTTGACGGTTGCTTTTCTGAAACGAAAAAATATCTTTACGATATCGGTTTTAGAAAGCTTATGACAATCTCAAAAGGAAATTTTATACAAACTGACCTTATATAATATTAGGAGTAACAATGAAAAGCAAAAACAAATCTGTGGCTGTTGCCTATCTCGGTATAATTTCCGTCATAATGATTTGGGGACTTATTCCATCGGTAAAAAAGGCACTTATAGGCGGAGCGTTTTCTGCCTCGGTGTATATGGTTATAACCACCTTTTCTGCCGCACTCGTTTTACTTATAATCTCGGCAAAGCACATAAAAGAGATAAACCGGAGCTATTTTAAGGTGGCTATTCCGACAGGACTTTCAGTGGGCGTCGCCGCCATCGTTCAGGCACTTGCGTATAACTTTTCCGCCTCACCGGTAAATCAGGCGTTTCTTGAAAATCTTTCCTGTATCGTCGTTCCGCTTATTTTGCTCGTATTCATAAAGAAGCGACCAAATCTTTTGACCGTCGTAGCCTGTATCGTTTGCCTCTTTTCGTCAGTCGTCCTTACGGGTATGTTTGACGGCGGAGTGTCATTTTCAACCGCAGATATACTAAATGCCCTCGCAGGAGTTTTTTATGGAATAAACATAGCGTTCACAGGAATTTTTGCAAAGAAATTCAACGCAACCCTCTACGTTATGATACAAATGTTCACAAAATGCGCACTCTCGCTTGTCGGAATGATAGTATTAAACTTCGTAAGCATTGGCGGAAGTGTCGTTGACCCGATTATTTTCACCCCGAAAATTCTTTTGATACTTGCGGTTGTCGGTGTCGGAATAGTCACAAACTCGGTGTGCTGGACTATCCGCACGAGCGCAATGAAATACGTTTCACCAACCGTCGTTGCGGTAATTATGCCGTTTTCCGCAGTAATAACAGGCCTCTTCGCAGTAATTATCGGTCAGGATACGCTCTCCTCATCTCTCGTTATCGGTGCCGTGCTTGGAATTTTCGCAAGCGTCGCATCCGGAATTGCAGATTTGCCCAAAAAACTCAAATAAAAAAGAAAAAGAACCAAGCCAAAAAGCTTGGTTCTTTTTATAGAGGCGGTTATGCCAAAATATTTAGCCGAGAGCGATTACTTTTGTCTCATTGAGTATCAAAAGAAGCATATAAACGGCATATACAGAAAGAAGAGCATATCCCTGCCACTTTTTGAATCTACCCTGAATAATAGTGGGGATTATCGCGATAGCGCAAGCACCGATACATACGGGAAAATCAAATACGAGGTTAACCTTGTCAACGGGAAGAGGCTTTCCGTTAATTACCGAGCAAAGAGGAAGAATAAGGGTTGCGTCAATAATATTTGCACCGATAATGTTTCCGACCGAAAGAGAGTTTTCCTTTTTGCGAATAGCGGTGATGGTGGTTACAAGCTCGGGAAGAGAAGTACCGAGAGCGATTACGGTAAATCCGATAATCGTTTCGCTGATACCGATACCCGATGCAATCGTCTTACCTGAGGAAACGAGGAACTCAGCACCGAAAACGATGGAAGCCGTTCCGACAAGGAAGAAGAGAATCTTTCCCGGAACCTCTTTTCTTTCGTAGGTATCGAGCGTTTCAGTTGCTGCGCCCTTTTTGCCTTCGAGAAGGTTGCTTATCATAAAGGTGAGGAATATTGCCCAAAGGATAAAAGCGGACCAAACGGGAAGAGATTTTCCAAGTGAAAGAAGAGTAAGACCTACGATAGCGGCGAGCAAAAGACCACCCTTGAAGCCAAACTCACGTCTTTTTACAACACCCGATATTGCTACGAGTGAAACACCCATAATAAGCGTTGTATTAGCGGTAAC
>JAZNCB010000168.1:0-3527 GCA_046156285.1 Eubacteriales bacterium
AAGACAACTGGGGCTATCAACTCCTTGGCTACAGAACGACATGGCTACGATCCGACTTCCACGGCAATTATATAACCCTTACGAATATGACCGATAAGGATATTGCCCGTATCGTAAAAATGCGCATTTCGCCTATCAATATATCTATCCACACAACAAATCCCGACCTGCGTGTAAAGATGATGAAAAATAAGCGCTCGGGCGAGGTGCTTCGTTATCTTGACACCTTCAAGGAAGCGGGGCTTTCTATGTGCGGACAGATAGTTCTTTGCCGCGGGGTTAACGACGGAGACGAGCTTATCCGCTCTATGACCGACCTATCGGAGTATTATCCTAATCTTTCGAGTGTTTCAATAGTCCCCGCAGGACTTACGAAATTCAGAGACGGACTTTATCCGCTTGCAGATTTTTCCGCTGGCGAGGCAAGAGAAATAATCAAAACGGTCGAGGCTTTTTCAGAAAAGCATAAGGAAAAGACGGGCTCGCGTCTTTTCTACCTTGCCGACGAGTTTTATCTCAAAGCAGGTCTGCCTATCCCGCCCGACGAATATTACGAGGATTACCAGCAAATAGAAAACGGAGTAGGAATGCTTCGCTCAATGCGCGAGGAGTTTTCGAGCGCAATGGAGGATTATATACCCGAGGACGAGCCAACCAAGCCCCGTCACGTTGCTATTGCTACGGGCTATGCCTCATATCCCCAGATTTCTTCTATGGCGCGGGAAATAGAAGAAAAAAACAAAAACGTCAAAATCGACGTTTACAAAATCAAAAACAATTACTTTGGTGAGAGTATAACCGTTTCGGGACTTCTCACGGGAGTGGATATATTTGAACAGCTGAACGGAAAGCTATCTTGCGACGAGCTTTTGCTCTCTTCGTGCGCTCTTCGTGCGTCCGAGCTCGATTTCCTTTGCGGAATGAAGCTTTCCGAGCTTTCGGAGAAGCTTGGAGTCAAAATCACGCTTTGTGACGGTGACGGCTTTGATTTTTTGGATGCTGTTCTCGGGAAATAAGAAAGGAAAAGAAAATGTCAAAACCGATAGTAGCAATAGTCGGCAGACCCAACGTAGGAAAAAGCACGCTTTTCAATAAGCTTATCGGCGAGCCCCGTTCTATCGTTGAGGATACCCCCGGTGTAACGCGCGACAGAATATACGCAGAGGCTGAGTGGTGTGAGCATAAGTTCATTCTTATAGACACGGGTGGAATTGAGCCTAAAACCGACGATACGATACTTAAACAAATGCGTTTTCAGGCGGAAATCGCTATCGACTCTGCCGACGTCATAATCTTTATGTGCGATATCAGAGCAGGACTTCTTGCAGATGACAGAGATATCGCAATAATGCTTAAAAAATCGGGCAAGCCTATAATCGTTGCGGTTAATAAGGTGGATAGCATCGGAAGTGTTCCGTTCGAATTTTACGAGTTCTACGAGCTCGGATTTGACCGTGAGCCGATAGCAATATCCTCTATTCACGGCTCGGGCACGGGCGACCTTCTTGACGCAGTTATTGAGGAGTGCGATTTTTCAGACTCGGATAACGAGGACGACGGAGCGATTAACGTTGCGGTAATAGGTAAGCCAAACGCAGGTAAATCCTCTATTATCAACCGTATGTGCGGTGAGGAGAGAATGATAGTTTCCGACGTTGCGGGCACAACCCGTGATGCCGTTGATACAAGAGTTGAAAACTCATCAGGCATCTTCAATTTTATAGATACCGCAGGAATTCGTCGCAAATCCAAGGTAGAGGACAGAATAGAAAAGTATAGCGTTCTTCGCGCAAATATGGCGGTCGAGCGAGCAGACGTCTGTCTTATTATGATAGATGCCGGTGACGGTATTACCGAGCAGGACGAGAAAATCGCAGGTATTGCGCACGATGCAGGTAAAGCGTCGATAATCGTAGTAAATAAGTGGGACAGCATAGAAAAAGAAAATTCTACGGTAAATAACTTCAACACGAAGATTAAAACCGCGCTTTCTTATATGACCTACGCACCGATAGTATACGTTTCCGCAAAAACGGGACAAAGAGTTGCTAACATCTACGATATGATAAAAGCGGCGTATATGGAAGCAAGCCGCAGAATTACAACGGGTATGTTAAACGACCTCTTAAACGATGCGATGACGAGGGTTCAGCCTCCGTCGGATAAGGGAAAGAGACTTAAAATTTACTATATGACGCAGGTTGCGATAAATCCGCCCACCTTCGTTATATTCTGCAACTCAATAGAGCTTTTCCATTTTTCGTATAGGCGCTATATAGAAAACTGTCTTCGTGATGCCTTTGGCTTTGAGGGAACGCCGATTAAGATAATAATAAGACAAAAGGGTGACGACGACACCGGAGTGTAAAATATGTTTATAGATAAAATACAGATTTACGTAAAAGCGGGAAACGGCGGTAACGGAGCGGTTTCCTTTCATAGAGAGAAGTACGTATCTGCGGGCGGTCCTGACGGCGGTGACGGCGGAAGAGGCGGCAACGTAGTGTTCAAGGTTGACGAGGGTGTCAACACACTTCTCGCATTCAGATATAAGAGAAAATTCGTTGCAGAGCCCGGCGGAGACGGAAAAACCGGCAAAATGCACGGCAAGAACGGCTCTGACGTTATAATCCCCGTACCCCGTGGAACACTTATCAAGGACAGTGAGAGCGGAAAGATTATATTCGATATGGCAAATGCCGACGAATATATACTCTGCAAGGGCGGAAGAGGCGGATTTGGTAACCGTCATTTCGCAACGCCTACACGACAGATACCGAGATTTGCAAAGAGCGGTACAAAGGGAGAAGAGCGCGAGGTTGTCCTCGAACTCAAAATGCTTGCCGAGGTCGGACTTATAGGATTTCCTAACGTAGGTAAATCCTCAATTCTTTCGAGAATTACCGCAGCGAAGCCGAAAATTGCAAATTATCACTTCACAACTCTCTCGCCAAACCTTGGCGTAGTTTCGGTAAACGAGGGCAAGGGCTTCCTTGCCGCAGATATCCCGGGGCTTATCGAGGGCGCGTCGGAGGGGCTTGGTCTCGGTCACGCATTTTTGCGCCATATCGACCGTTGCAGACTTCTTCTTCACGTCGTTGACCTTTCGGGCGAGGACGGAAGAGACCCTATCGACGATATCGATAAAATAGACGAGGAGCTTATCAAGTATTCCGACGAGCTGAAAGTAAGACCGCAGATTATGGTCGCCAATAAAATCGACTCGCTTTTCGAGGACGACGAGGTTTTTCTTCGCTTTGAGAAGAAGTGCCGTGAGCTTGGCAGGGAATTCGTATACGTTTCAGCAGTTACGGGAGAAGGACTTTCGGAGCTTGTTACCGTAGCTTCGCGTGCACTTGCAACCTTACCCCCGATTACAGTTTACGAAACCGAGTTTACAACCGAGGACGAGGCGCTTCGCAATACCTCAGGTGACAAAACGACTACCGTCAGACGTGAAAACAATAAGTTTATCGTTGAGGGTGAGTGGCTTCTCAACCTTATGGGACAGGTCAACTTCGACGATT
>JAZNCB010000169.1:0-4091 GCA_046156285.1 Eubacteriales bacterium
AGACCTATTGAAAAGTCCTTTGAGCGCTTTTTGAGAAGCTCGTGCACGGTTTCACGGCTTGTAAGTCCGTACTGCTCGTAGAAATCCTCGGGCGCGTATTCGATATTGTAAAGCTGCAAAACGAAATCGCCGAGAGAATAGAATATCGGGCAGCCCTTATATATTTCGATAGGACGAAGAAGATGCGGGCCGTGACCGACAACTGCATTTGCGCCGTTATCAATGCAAAATCTCGCAAACTCAATGACAAAGTCGGCAGGCTCTTCCTTTTCGGTAGCACCCATATCGTGAGAATGGAGCGAAATCATTATGTAATCTGCTTGAAGCTTTGCTTCATATATTGCTTTTTTCACACGTTCAAGGTCGCGCGCATCGGGATGACGCACTCTTCTTGTAACCTCGCCCGACACGAAATTGATACCGCCAACGGTTTCTACGCTTGAATTAACTCCGCCGTGATAACCCTCGCGCTTTTCAATTTCTCTTTGAACGTTGATGCCGGTCTTCTGTATGATTTTTTGAAGCGCTGAAAACTCCGCGGCTTCAAGCTCTACGTGCTGATTTACGCGAAGAGGGTTTACACCCGGACGGCCTTTGAGCCTTGCGGTCTGTGCGCCTGCTATCATCTGTCCCATGAGGGTTGTATTCACACTGATAAGCGCAACTCTTCCCTTTTCGGTTTCAAGGTATCTCGGTGCTGCCGCTTCGGCTAAATTTCTGCCTACACCTGCGTGAATAAGTCCGCTCGCATCAACCGCATCAAGCGTTGCAAGAAGTCCCTCAAACGAGAAATCCATTGCGTGATTGTTATTAAAGGAGGTCATATTGAAGCCGAATTTTTTGACATCATCAAGCACCTCGGGATTAGTACGAAGCCACGTACCGCCGCTCGCCTCGGAAGCGTAACACTCCCCCTCTTTATTGAGTGTTGTTTCAAGGTTGAAAAATCTAACGTCGCCCCGGTTAATAATAGGAGAAAGCTCCTTATAGCCCGCAAAATCTTCCTGAATACGACGTGATATTATTATATCGCCAACTGCCGTAAACTTCATTTATATTTCCTCCGTCAATGCTAAAATACAATTTATTGATATCTCGATTCCAAAAGGAAGAGATTTTTTCTCTACCCACTCGCCGCGAGTGTGAGAGCCTCTGCCGTTATACACTCCGATGCAGATTGCGGGAATGCCGAGAGAGAGCGGAATGTTGCAATCGGTTGAGCTTGGATATCTTCTAACCGGAGCACCTATCACACCGCTTATAATTTTCTCGCAGGTGTTTGCCATTGCCTCGACCTTGGATAAATCGACAGGTCCCATACAAGGGCGCTCACCTATTCTCTCTACCAATATATCAACCCCACGCGCCTTTGCCTCGTTGAATATCCGTTCGAAGTTATTTTTCATAATTTCAAGGCAGACTTCGTTATCCGAGCGGTATTCACAAAGCATTTTTGCACACTCGGCTATTGTGTTAACCGAAGTTCCGCCCTCAATAATACCAACGTTGTAGCTGGTTTTACTGTTTTCGATTTTGGGGATTTCTATTTCGTAGATTTGACCCACGATTTTAGAAAGCTCGGCTATCGCATTGGGGTTTCCAAAGGCAATGTAAGAATGACCGCCAACTGTTTTAACCGCAACCTCGTATCTATGCGAACCAACGCATCTGTCTGCAATAGCATCTATATTGCTGTCAAGCGAGAGAAACCGGGATACTCTTCCCGAATAATCCTTGAATATCTGCCTCGTTCCCTTGAGATTACCGAGTCCTTCCTCACAAGAATTACAAACGAAAAGGACACCGCCCTCAACCGATATATTATTCTCAATAAGATATTTTGCGGTAAGAAGCATTACTGTAAGGCTCGCCGTGTCGTCACCGACACCGGGAGAATATATTTTCTCCTCATCCTCGCTATACGGCATAGGCTCGGTATCGGGGAAAACCGTGTCGGTGTGAGCTACAACGACAGTAATTTCGTTACTACCCTCACAGCACCACGGGAATACGACGTTTTTTGCCTCGTCGATATATACACCCTTTGCACCGTATCTTTCAAGCCACGCCTTGCAATATTCCGCTCTTTTTTCCTCACTGTGCGAGGGAGCAGGAATTAAGCAAAGCTCTTTTAGTGTCTTATATAGTAACTCCTTATTTTCCTCGATGTATTTTTTCATATTATGCCGATCTCCTATACTTACGCATCTTAGTCATATATATTTATATTGCAATTATATCATATACACTTTGCAAAGTCAACACGGGCTAAAAGGAAAAAAGACCGCTAATTGCGGTCTTTTATATTAAATTTTATTTATCCAGCTGTGTAATGCCCATTTTGAATCCTCGCAGTCGAAAACTGCGACGGCACAATTTTTGCAATATATGTTTTTTCTCGGGTGCTCGAAGCCAAGCACCAAATCAAGAAACTTCCTGACAACGCCCATATGGGCAAACACGGCTATATTTTCACCGCTTTCTGCTTCAAGCTTTTGCATAAATCTTTGGATACGAGAGCAAAATTCATCCTTACTCTCACCGCCGAAAACTCCATATCCGTCCTCGTTCATTGGACGGTTGTTGCTATCAAAAACTACGCTGAATTCTTTGCCTGCGATATTGCCGACGTTGATTTCACGAATGAGGGCGGTTTCTTCGTATTCATATCCCGGAAGAGCTATTTCTGCCGTGTTTTTCGCTTTTTTGAGGTCGCTTGTATAGACCTTGTCAAACTTGACCTTTGAAAGAACCTCTCTTGCAAAAAGTGCGTCCTCTTTTCCCTTTTCTGTGAGACTGACGTCGAGCCAACCTGTCCAAAGTTTATCCTTATTTGTTTCACTCTCGCCGTGACGTACTACCCAAACTTTCATTATAAAACCCTTTGCGAAGCTTGTTTGTATTTTTATGAGAACATTATAGCATAAACCTACTCCAAAGTCAACACCGGCACTAAAAAGAGAGCGGCTCATTTACGTTTGAGCCGCTTCTCAGGTTATTTTCTTAAAACCTTTTTCTGCCAGGTCTTTTTGCCACAATTCGGGCATTTCATATGTCTTGTTCTGCCTATATGACGAGAGAGATTAACAGCCTTGTAGGTGGGCACGTATTTATGTCCGCATTCCTTGCACTCGTAATATCCGGCTATTTGCTCTATTTTAAGCGAAACGGCAAAACCGAAAATGGCGGGGATAAATCCCGAAAAAACAACTATTAAACGTTGCCATTCTTTCATAGGTAACGTAGCCCCTATAATAATCGGAACGAACATAACGATTACCGAAAGTATTCCGATAACCCATTCCAGCATAAGAAGCTTTTTATCTGATTCTTCCTTTTGCTTTACCACTTCAAGTAGATTTTTTTCAAGCTCATTATCGTAATTTTCCATTGCAACTACCTCCCCGCTTAATAAATCGTTTACGCTGATTTCTAAAAGCTTGCACAGCTCAAGCATAATTGAAGAGTCCGGCAGTGCCCTTCCCGTTTCCCATTTTGACACGGCTCTGTCGGTTATTCCAAGCTTTTCTGCGAGCTGCATTTGCGTAAGCCTGACAGCCTTTCTTTGCTCGGCTATGAATTTACCTATTTTAATCTGGTCCATTTTTCCTCCAAAACTACTCTTGCTACGCTATCATTATAGCATAGCGGCGAGAAAAGTCTACATACCGTTGGTTGAGTTCTCCTGCGAAATTCAGTTTTGCGTAGCGGAACCAGCGACTCGTGCATACCGCGTATGCGGTATCTTGGCCGGCGAGGAGATAATATTTCCCATAGATTACAAGCGGAACGTTCTGTACTAATTTCTCCCCGAGCGCCAAATTCACAGTCAGTTTGCGGAGCAAACACTGACTGTTAAGCTGATGTCGCTAACAGTGCTATAACAATAGAAAAAGCCTCGTCCGAAAACAAGGCTTGGCTCCCACTGCTGGGTTAGTGCAGAAAAAACAATTGATAATCGTTTTTACAAACGGTGTCGCCCAAAGTGCGAGTGAGACGAGCCGAAGACTTGCGCAGGCGATGGCTCACGACTCACGACGGTGACCGGCGCGGAGCGGAACCAGCGACTGTTTGCAAAGCAAACTCGCTTG
>JAZNCB010000170.1:0-6873 GCA_046156285.1 Eubacteriales bacterium
AGAAAATTTGTAAATAGTTTTGTTTGAGTTTTGTTAAAAATATTGAAAAGCGGATAAATATGCTGTATAATTAAATTAAAGAAAACAAGGGAGGGACGGTATGAAGCTTGCAACCTCAGGTATGATATCGAAAATCGACGCTTTTGCACGTGACGAGCTCGGTATACCTACAATAACTCTTATGGATAGAAGCGGCGAAGCGGTCGCGCGCGTCGTGAGAGAAAAGGTAACAAAAAACCGAGAGGTCGTAATCCTTGCAGGAAAGGGAAATAACGGAGGTGACGGCTATGCCGCCGCGACCAAGCTTGCGAGCGACTTTCCTGTAACGGTATACGATATATTTTCGGCAGGACAAAAGAACGCGGAGGGAAAGCACTTTCTCGACGAATTTGTAGCCCGCGGCGGAAAAATTATAAATTTTGCTCCAACTCCCGAGATACTTTCTCATATAAAGGGTGCGGGCTGTATTATCGATGCGGTTTTCGGCACGGGCTTTCACGGTGAGATGCCTGAGGATATCCGTCCGCTTGCAATAGCGGTTGCCGAGTCGGTTGAGGCATATAAAATTGCCGTAGACGTGCCGCTTGGAATAAATGCCGATAACGGCACAGTAAGCGATTTTGCCACCTTTGTGGATGCAACGGTCGAGCTTTCGTTTATAAAGCCCGGAATAGCCTCCTATCCCGCTCGATCCTACGTCGGCAAGATAATATATGACGACCTCGGTCTCCCTATTGATAAAATTGCGAAAAACTTTTCATTTAAGTATCGTATGATAGAGGAAAGATGGATTGAGTTTGCAATCCCGAAGCGCGAGGAAAACTCAAACAAGGGAAGCTTTGGAAAGCTTCTTATGATAACGGGCAGTAAAAAATACAGAGGTGCGGCTCACCTTGGACTTGAAGCGGCGCTCCGTGGCGGAGTAGGCCTCGTCAGCTTCCTTGGCGAGTGTGAGCTTGTGCGTGAGCTTTCTGCAAAGTACCCCGAAGCAATATATAAAGAGATAAATGAAATTTCAAGCTTTGGTGAGAGTGAGATTTCGGAGGCAGTCGAGCTTTCAAAGAAGCATACCGCAACCCTTATCGGCTCGGGCTCGGATAACACCGAGGGGCTTCTTGGATTAACGCTCGCGCTCCTTGGTAGCGAGGGTGGTCCGCTAATTCTCGACGCCGATGCAATAAACGCACTTTCTTCAATAGGTGATAAGGGAAGAGAAGCTATAAAAAATGCAAAAAGATTGGTAATACTCACCCCTCACCCTCTTGAATTTGCAAGACTTTCAGGCAAGGACGTCGCAAGCGTCCAAAACACAAGACTTGACTCCGCCGAGGAATTCGCAAGAGAAAATTCCTGCATCGTAGCCTTAAAGGGAGCAGGAACGGTAATAACCGACGGAAAAGTCGTATATATCAACGGAAGAGGCTCGTCCGCCCTTGCAAAAGCGGGTAGCGGTGACGTGCTTGCCGGATTTATCGGCGCTTTCGTTGCACAAAATAAAATTTCACCGCTAAATGCAACTGCCCTTGCGGTTTATTATCACGCAATGGCAGGAGACACACTTGCAAGAGAGTTTTCCTCCTACGGTGTCACTCCCTCCGACCTACCTCGCGAGGTTGCAAGACAAATAGCAAAAACCGAGCACAAAAGCTAATAATTAAAAATGGCAGAGATACCAAACGTGTCTCTGCCATTTTTTATGCCCTTGAATTATCGAAGCTTTATAGTTTTGTAAATACACTCCGCGACGTCAGCGCCGGTGAGTGAGGAGTTGATTTCTGCCAAGGCCTCTGCAGTATCAAAAACTCCGATAGCGCACATAGTGTAAACCGAGGAGCGCGCCCAAATCGGAATTTCACTTTCATTTGCGAGAGTTTCGATTTCCGCATCTGTGCCCGTTCCCACAATGTTTGCCAAAATCACTGCCGCATCACACATTGTGATGGGCTCGTTAGGATTAAAAAGGAGCTTTCCGTCCTTAAACTCGCCAAGAACAATTCCTCGCTTTTGCGCGGTTGCCACGTAGCCTACGAGAGAGGAGGGGATATCTCCGTTGTCGTCAAAGTAGGTTGAGGTGTATTTACTGTCCGCCTTAATTCCGAGAGCTTTCATTGAGATGGCAACGAATTCTGCGCGTGTTACCGTCTCGTCAGGGTCAAAGAAAACGTCGTCGCCAAGAACTCTTCCGCCCATAACACCCATGGCGGAAAGAGTGAGCGCTGCGTTGTATTCGGGGCGGTTTTCCATATCGGTATACTCAACCTCGCTCATTCGTTCAAATACCGAAATATAAACCTCTGCCGTCTTTGAGAAATTGCCGTACGCGTCTCGCACAACGTAAACGAAGCTATCGTTACCAACGTAACCAGCGGTAGGCGTGTAAAGATACTCACCGCTTTTTTCGTCAATACTCGTAAGTGCTCCGTGCTTAGGATAGGAAACAATAATATATTCAAGCTCGTCGTTTTCAGGGTCTGTCGCTACCATTTTGCCGTAAATTTTAACGTTTCTTTGTGTCTGCTCTTTGAGTGCGTCGGAGTATTCCTCGCTTATATTCGGCTCGTAGTTTACCTTGTCGATAAACTTCAATACGAATTCGACCTCAGCACCTCCGAGCTGACCGTCAACCGTAAATCCAAAGCTTGCCTCGGTTACCTCGCGGCTTGCGGGAATAAATACGAGGGAGGGGAGGTTCTTCCTCTTTATCGTCGTTCCCTCGCCAACTCTTCTTCCTGCAAGCAGAAGAGTACCCTCCGTGCTTTTGGGAAGACGGGTGATAGTAATCTTGTCAAAATCCGTGATGCAAAGTCCTTGCTTTACGTCGGCGTCGTTAAAGATGATTTTTTTGCCGAGAAGTCCTGTTTTTATTACCTTGACGTCTTCTGCGACGGTCTCAACTCCAACGCCGAAATCCGAGGCTGCGGCAACGCAAATGAAAGAGGTGAGCAAGGTAAGTGAAAGAAGTGCGAGTGTAATAATTTTTTTCATTTTTTGTATTCCTTTCCGTTCTTTTACTTTATTTTTTGCGTGAGCAAGGCAATTTATACATATATCGGTTCAAAATCTCAAATTTGATTGACAAAGTAAAAAATATAGTGTATAATTTTAATATATTTTAATTTATTTTTAGGAGAAGATACGTTGAAAAAACTCAACAATAAAAAAGTGGCAATCGCCATTTCTGCCATAGTTTTTATCATTCTTTCTGTTCTCTTTCTCGTAATTTTTAATCAAGAGGAGGCGGAGGAAGACGAGCGCACGGTTTATACCTATCTCGATTTTGAATATATAATCCTCGATAACGGCAAGCTTGAAATTACCGCCTACCACGGCAGTGACGAGGAGGTCGACCTCCCCGATGCTATCGCGAGCCGCTCCGTCTATTCGATAGGCGAGGGTGCTTTCGCTTCGTCTACGGTATTGCGAAGCGTTGAGATTGGCTCGTTTACAAAGGAAATAAAAAACAACGCTTTTCTTAACTGTATAGAGCTTGAAGCGGTTAAGCTTAACCGCGGTCTCGTTTCGATAGGCGACTATGCCTTTTTCGGAACGGATATATCAGAGATTACTGTTCCCGATACCGTTACCTCTATCGGTAAGGGCGCTTTTTCCGAGTGTCAGAGGTTAGAAAAAGCATCTCTTGGCTCTGTTTCGAACATCTCCGCATCGCTTTTTGCGGGAGATAGTGCATTAAGCGAGCTTACCGTCTCGGAAAACGTAATCTCAATAGGAGAGAAGGCGTTTTACGGTTGCGAGAGCATCAAGACACTCCCGAATTTCTCATCGCTTACCGAAATTTTTGATATGGCATTTTATAAGTGCTCGTCGCTTACCTCCTTTCATATCGGCGGTGCGGTTTTGAAAATCGGCGAGGGTGTATTCTGGGACTGTGCGTCTCTTTTGGAAATCACCTGCAACGAGGAAAATGAGAGATATTGCGCGGTAGGCGGAGCGCTTATCGATAAATCGGAAAAAGCAATAATTCAATTGCCTCAAAAATCAAGCATAAGTGCATACTCCTCGCCAAGCTATATTAAAAAAATCGAAAACAATGCATTCCGCGGAGCAGTAAATCTTACCTCGGTTATCTTGAACGAGGGAATAGAAAAAATCGGTGAATACGCATTCTATAACGCAAGCAAGCTCTCAAACGTATACGTTCCGAAGAGCATTGACGAAATCGGCTCGCAGGCATTTTTTGAAACCGAGTTTTATAACGCACTCAATGAAGAATTCAACGTCCTCGGCGACGGTATTCTGATTAAATACGTGCCCAAGACAAGCGCGACGGGAGCTCTTGTTGAAACGCAAAACGCGGCTCTTGTAAGCCAAAACAACAGAGTGCTCGGTGTATCACTTTCAATTCCCGAGGGAATTAAGAAAATCTCCTCTGCATTCGTTTATTGTAACGATATAATAGAGGTTAAAATCCCCGACAGTGTAGATGAAATTTGCGATAACGCCTTTTATCACGCAATCTTTCTTGAAGAGGTTGAGTTTTTTGGAAACAACCTTAAACGTATAGGCAAAAACGCCTTTTCCAACTGTCAGCTTCTTAAATCCATCGTGCTTCCCGAGGGGCTTCTTTCGGTTGGAGAGGGAGCATTCCTTGACTGCTACGGCTTAAAGAGCGCAACCATTCCAAGCTCTCTTGTCGCTATCGGTCACTCTATGTTTTCCGAGTGCACCTCGCTTGTCGAGGTTGTTATTCCCGAGGGCGTGGTTGAAATAGGCGATTACGCCTTTGCATATACCCCCCGCCTTGCCGAAATTTCTTTGCCGAAGAGTGTAAAACGCCTTGGCGCTTATGCCTTTGCAAAATCCGGCTTGACCGAGGTGTCACTTGCCGCGGATATTACCGAGGTCGGAAGCTATCTTTTCTTCGAATGTACCTCGCTAAAAACCCTTGTATATAAAGCAAAAACCGAAAACGTCCCGATAGGCATCTGCCTTGGCGCATCAGCGCTTACCTCGGTTTCTCTTTCCGGTGACTACCAAGGGATAGGGGAGGACGCATTCTCGCATTGCGAAGCGCTTGAAGCCATAGCTATTCCAAGCTCCGTAAAGGTAATTGGAAACGAAGCATTTGCAAGCTGTACCGCTCTTAAAAATATAACACTTCCTAAAAAGCTTACGAAAATAGGGGACGGTGCATTCTATTCGAATACAAAGCTTTCTAAATTTTCGATGCCGAGTACGGTAAAGGAAATAGGCGACAGTGCTTTTTGGGGCTGTGAGGCTCTGAGTACTCTCGACCTTTCAAACGTTGAAAAAATCGGTGCGTATGCGCTTCTCGGCTGTACGAGATTAAAAAGCGTAGATATAAGCTCGGTTAAGTATTATATCTCGGAGAGTCTTTTCAAAAACTGCGACTCCTTAACCTCGATAAAGCTTAACTCATCGGTCGAGGTTATATACGAGTCTGCGTTTATGAACTGTATATCTCTTAAATCAATAAAGCTTCCGAAGTCGCTTGTAACCGTTGGTGAAAACGCATTCGCAGGCTGCGCAAAGCTTGAAAGTGTAAAATTATCAGGCAAGGTTCAGACTATATCGGAAAAAGCATTTTACTATTGTACCTCGCTTGAAGAGGTAGTTCTTCCGAAATCGGTCGAGAGCATTGGTGACGGTGCATTTATGGAGTGCACGTCGC
This sequence comes from Eubacteriales bacterium, assembly GCA_046156285.1. Taxonomy (GTDB): domain Bacteria; phylum Bacillota; class Clostridia; order Oscillospirales; family CAG-272; genus UBA1740. The sequence goes on from JAZNCB010000170.1 coordinate 5,651, forward strand.
TCGGTACTGTAAAAATGGAAAACGGTGTAAAAACACTCGGTAATTCGGTATTCGCAGGAGCAACCGCTCTTCGTCAGGTCACTCTCTCCTCGTCGCTTACCGAAATTCCGAGTTCAGCATTCCTCAACAATACCTCGCTCACCTTTGTGAGCATTCCAAGCCCTGTGAGAAAAATCTCGCCAAGCGCCTTTTCGGGTTGTACGGCACTACGTGCAATAAGCCTGCCCGCGACTATTGCGGTAATTGAGAGCAATGCATTTGGCGGTTGCGCGTCGCTTGAAAGAGTTGATTATTACGGCACAGAGCAAACCAAGGAAAACGTGATTATCGGTGACGGAAACAGCTACCTGAAAGAAGTTTTCAAATAATTTTGGAGGCAGGGTTATAATATGATTACAATAAATATTGCAGGCTTGCCGATAGGAATTGAGAACAGGTTTAAGCATATAGCTATTCAGGCAAAGGATTATTTTACCGACGAGAAGCCGATTTTCACCGTCAACGTAACCGACGAGGAAATCAAGGAAGAAATGGACCGCTCGGAAACGAAATATTACGACGGATACTATGAAAGTATAATTTCCTACCGTAAAATAGCGGAGAAGCTGCCCGATTACGACGCCTTTCTTTTTCACGGGTGCGTTATTGAATACGGCGGACTTGCATATATTATTACCGCGTCAAGCGGTGTTGGAAAAACTACGCATATGCGCCTTTGGCAAAAGGAGTTTGCAGGCGAGGTGTCGGTTATAAACGGTGATAAGCCAACCGTCAGAATTATCGACGGAGTTCCGTATGCCTTTGGCACTCCGTGGCAGGGAAAGGAATGCTACGGAAAGAATGCCTCGGCTAAAATCGGTGGTATAATATTCCTTTCGCGAGCAGAGAAAAATAAGGCGCAGCAGATTTCAGAGAGCGAGGCTTCAACGAGATTTGTCTCGCAGATTTATCTACCCAAAACCACGCGTAGCGCACTTGTAAAAACAATGCTTCTTGCCGATAAAACAATAAAGAGTGTAAAGCTTATCAGCCTCGAATGTAATATGGACGGGGAAGCGGCACACGTTGCGAGAGCGGCAATTCTCGGTGAATATCAAGAGGAAAAATAAATGCCGGTAAAGATGCTGAATAGAGGACGCCGCACAGACGTCAATATGACAGAGGGAAATATATTAAGTCATATAATTAAGTTTGCCGTACCGCTTTTCGTAGGCAGTATATTC
>JAZNCB010000171.1:0-5699 GCA_046156285.1 Eubacteriales bacterium
GGAATATCGTGTCCAAGCTCGTCGAGCTTTAATATCGTATCGTGAAGATATGAGAACTGATAGTGCGTTGTAATAATATCGGAATTAGGGTCGTCAGCAGGATGCTGAACGGGTGAGAAATCATAGATTTCATATTCCGTAGGCACAACTATGATACCTCCCGGATGCTGAGAAGTAGTTCTCTTTATTCCCACCATCTGAGTTACCATATGATCTACCTGAGCTTTTGGAATGGATATTCGCTTTTCTTCAAGATATTTATTTACGTAACCCCAGGCGGTTTTATCCGCAAGAGTACCGATAGTACCTGCGCGAAAAACGTGTCCCTCACCGAAGAGCTCTTCAGTATATTTATGTACTTTACCCTGTACGTCTCCCGAGAAGTTAAGGTCGATATCGGGGGATTTATCACCGTAGAATCCGAGGAATGTTTCAAACGGTATATCGTGACCGTCCATTATAAGAGGCTCACCGCATACGGGACAGAGCTTATCGTCAAGGTCAAATCCGGAACCTACACTTCCATCGGTAAAGAATTCTGTGTAGCGACACTTAGGACATCTGTAATGCGGAGGAAGAGGGTTAACCTCGGAGATACCCGACATCGTTGCGACGAATGACGATCCTACCTCGGATACCATAACAACCCACTTCCAGTTCTCATATCTTCACGATACGATATTAAAGCTCGACGAGCTTGGACACGATATTCCGACCAAATATAAGATGCTCGAAAAGTATACGAACACGAGCGTTCTCGACGTAAAGATGAACGACAGATCTGTCTACGAGCTCTTCGAATCAACCCGTCCTCTCGGTATAACTCCTGAGGATATCGGTGGCTGTCAGCTTGGTACGTACGGAATTCCCGAGATGGGTACGAGATTCATTCAGCAGGTTTTGATTGACGCCCAGCCGAAAAACTTTGCTGACCTTTTGCAGATATCAGGACTTACGCACGGAACTGACGTATGGCTCGGAAATGCGCAGGAGCTTATCAAAAACGGTGTCTGCACGATTTCCGAGGTTGTTGGAACACGTGACGGAATTATGCTCTATCTTATCCAGCACGGTGTCGAAAACGAGATTTCGTTCAAGATAATGGAGGACGTACGTAAGGGACGCGGACTTAAACCCGAGTACGAAAAAACTATGCTTGAGCACGGTGTTCCCGAGTGGTATATCTGGTCGTGCAAACGAATTAAATACATGTTCCCGAAGGCTCACGCCGCCGCATACGATATGTCGGCAATACGGCTTGGTTGGTATAAAATCTACTATCCAATGGAGTTTTATGCCGCATTCTTAACCGTTGCGCCGGGAGGCTTTGATGCCGAAATCGTCGGCAAAGGATATGCGGGTGTAAACGCAGCTATCAAGGAAATCGAAGCAAAGGGCAACGAGGCCTCCGCAAAGGAAAATGAAACCTGCCAGACACTCTATCTTGTAAGAGAGGCTCTCGCAAGAGGAGTCAAGTTCCTTAACGTTGACCTCAAAAAGTCCGATGCTACCGCATTCTTGCCCGAGGACGGCAAGATCAGAATGCCCTTTAACTCGCTTTCAGGCCTTGGCGACACCGCCGCAGAGAAGATAATCGAGGCAAGACAAAAGCAGGAAATCTACTCGATAGAGGAGCTGCGAGAGATAACGGGAATTTCCAAAACGGTTATCGAAATTTTAAGACGTAACCACGTTCTCGACGGACTGACGGAAACAAACCAGCTTTCATTCTTCTAACTAAAAAAGAGCGAAGCACCGACCTCGGAGCTTCGCTCTCATATCTTATTTTACAAGCAGTAAAAGGAGTAGCATAATAGCGCATTCCTTGTCGCCGCCACCCGAGAAGAAGAGAAATAGGGCAACCCCTATTATGAGTATCTCCTCCGTGCCGAGATGAAATCCATCGCCACCGAAAATGTTAAGCGCCCCAAATGGCAATTTTTTTATGTAGCGGGAGAATATATTTCCGACACCCGCACCTGCTACGGTGGGCACGGTGTCCTCGTGCACCTCTTCCTTTTGCGTGTCCCACGGTGCGCGTAAGGGCTCACTTTTGAGAATCTCGCTTTTTACGTCAGTCTGCTCTTCGGGGGCTGAAAACGCGTTTCCGTCATATCTTTCGGGAATACGGATACCCCCCTCGTTATCATAGCTTCGAGTGTACATATCTCACCTCGTCTTTACCATATCGAGTATGTCGGAAATCGACATCATAGCATCAATAGCGTGGCTTCTTTCGTTTGAAAGATAAGGCTTCAATGCCGAGAGAAGCTCACGGCGCTTTGATTTGTTTGTACCGTCTATGCGGGGTGCTGCCGTTTCCTCAGGTGCTGTGTCACGGGGCTCTTCCGCTACCGTCTCGACCTCGTTTTTTTCGACGCTTTTTTCATCGGCAAGGCTTTTAATCTGCTCTATAAGAGTTGGGTTTTGCATAATTAAGCCTACGATTTTGGAAATATCAGCTTCTGCCATAGTTTCACCCCTCACTTGCTTTGATTTTTGTATTTGTTTACTATCTTCATTGCCTCGGTGAAGGATATTTTCTCAATACCGAGCATAGCGCGACGTATTTTTTCAAGCTCGGCTTTGTCCGGAGATTTGTTCGGAAGATTTATTCCGTGCTCCCTTGCTATCTCGGATATGCTTTGCCAAAGCTCCGCGTCTGATTTTTCTGCTAACCTTTTAAGCTCTTCTTTGTTTACTCTCATAATAATCTCCTTTTCGTTTTCTACTCTTATGATATTCGAAAAGGTGAAAACTCGTTACAGATTTTCTTAAAGAAAGGATAAAAAATGAAATGCCTTGTTTTTTCTGACTCCCACGGCAATGAAGAATATATGCGAAGAGCAATAAAGCTTAACCGCGATGCTGATATTATATTCTTTCTCGGTGACGGACTGTCAGATGCGGAGCTCCTTGCGGAAAACGATACTCTTCATACTTGGATTGCCGTTGGGGGCAACTGTGATTTCCGCTCATTCTTTCTTGGTAGAGGAGTAGATAAAACCGAAGAAATCATTGTTGAAAATAAGAAAATAGTCGCCACCCACGGAGATTTGTACTCGGTTAAATACGGATTTGAAAGAATAAAAAGCCTTGTAAGCTCGCGCGGTGCGGATATAATACTTTTCGGGCATACGCACGTATTTTGCGAGGAATACGAAAGCGAGCCAAAGCCATACTATCTCTTTAACCCGGGAAGCATAAAAAAGGGCGAGTTTGGAATACTCACCCTTGATAATGGCAACGTTCTGTTTTCACACGGAAAAATTTAGCCCTGTCTTTTCTTTTGAATACCGCGCTCGTCTCCGTAAAAATAGGTCTCGGAATCAAGAATTCCGACAACGCGTGAGAGAGGGTATATCACCGAGCCGCGACCGATAATACTGCCAGGGCAGATAACCGAGTTGCAGCCTACCTCCACACCGTCGCCGAGCAAAACACCCATTTTACGAAGCCCCGTGTCAAATTTTTCACCGTCTCCTGCAATTTTTATGCTCGCATGGTCAAGTCTGAAATTAGATACGATAGCTCCTGCGCCAAGATGCGCCTTGTAGCCTATAATACTGTCTCCGACGTAATTATAGTGTGGAAGCTGCGCCCCGTTAAAAATTATCGCGTTTTTAATTTCGGTCGAGTTTCCTATTACCGCATTGTCACCGATAATTACAGAGCCTCTTATATAAGCCGACGGTCTTACCTCTGTGTTGTGACCTATAATTGCAGGACCGATAATGGTTGCGCTATCTGCAACAATCGCATCGTGAGCGACGTAGACGTCCTCTTTGATTTTTACGTAATCGTCACCGAGTGACGGAAAAAGAGAAATGCAAAAATCCTTGATTTTCGGCAAAACCTCAAACGGTAAATCCACACCGTCGAAAATAGCCCCCGCGATAGTTTCGTTAAGATTAAAAAGCTCCTCTGCCTTTTTGAAAACCATAAAAACTCCTTTTATAAAAATTTTGCCTTGAAAATAAATCCGTACTGTGTTATACTATTAACAATATAGTATATTTTAGCATACATATAAACCAAAAGTCAACTATTTTACAAATTTTTGAACTATTTTACAAAAAGAGGAAAAAGCAATGCCAAGAGATTTCGGGCCGCCTCCGCCACCAAACCCTAAATTCGAAAGACCGCCCATCAAAAGAGAGCCTGGTCTTTCCGGACTTATAAAGCACGTTATAGGACAGATAAAGGGCTTTTGTTCAAGGCTCTTCTATATCGTTTCACTGGTATGGGAATCATCGCCTATTATTTTGTTTTTAATGGCGTTTTTCTGCGTGCTACACGGTGTTTTGCCGGTTGTTGGCGCATACATATCGCGTGAGCTTATCAATGGAATAGCGGACCTTATCACAAAGGGTGCCGCAGGAGAGCTTTCGGATAAAATATTCACGGTAATGAAGCCGATACTCTTCGTGCTTATCTTGCAGTTTATCTATCTTCTTTTCAGCAAGATTATAGAAAGACTTAACGTCGGAGTTGCCGCTATTGCCGGTGAGCTCGTTGTAAATCATATAAAGGTCAAGATTATCGACAAAGCGAAAACCCTCGATATGAGCTCATTTGATAATCCTGATTTCTACGAGAGGCTCGAAAATGCAAACAGAGAGGCGGGAATGCGACCGATAGGCATACTTTCCGCTACCTTTGACGTTATCAGTGCCATTATCAGTGCCGTCTCCTTTATCGTAGTGCTTGCAACCCTCAGCCCGCTCGCTCCGATAATTATCATAGCGGCGGCCTTGCCCGGTGCTATCGTAAACTACGTATACAGACACAGAAATTTCAGATACATGCGCCGTCACTCAAAGGACAGACGCGAAATGCAGTATTTCTCGGGACTTATGGTCAATAAGGACCTTGCCAAAGAGGTCAAAATTTTGGGACTTGGCGAGACCTTTATAGAAAAGTACCAAAGCTCCTTCAAAAGATATTTTGCAGGTCTTAAAAGACTTATATTCCGTGAAAACGTTTGGCGCGTTATAGTAAGCTTTCTTTCAACCCTTGCGAGTGCCGCGCTCATTTTCTACGTCGCATACGATGCAATATTCCACGGCGGAAGCATCGGTGACTACTCGCTCTATACGGGCGCTCTTTCCTCGGTAGCCTCGTCGGTTACCGTCCTCGTTACCGCAACGGCAACCATTTACGAGGGTACGCTCTTTATTGATAATATGATAGAGTATATGAAAGAGGAAACAAAGGTCGTATCCACTCTTGACGAGCCGATAATCCCCGAGAAAAACGTTCCTCATACAATAGAGCTTCGCGGCGTTTCGTTCTCATATCCCGGAACGAAGAAAAAGGTACTCGACAATATCAACCTTACCTTGAATTCGGGTGAGCGAGTAGTCCTCGTCGGTCTTAACGGCGCTGGTAAAACAACGCTTATAAAGCTTATCACCCGTCTTTACGATCCCACCGAGGGTGTGATATACCTTGACGGCAGAGATATAAGAGAGTACGATACCGCAGCGCTTTACGATATGTTCGGAATAATATTCCAGGATTTTGGAAAATACGCCGAAACAGTATCTGAGAATATAGAGTTTGGTGACGTAGAGCGAGAGCATGAACGAGAAGATGTCGTAGCCGCAGCGGAGCACGGCAACGCAGACGGATTTATTCGAAAATTGCCCAAGGGCTACGATACGCCGCTTACCCGTATGTTTGAGGAGGACGGAATA
>JAZNCB010000172.1:0-5084 GCA_046156285.1 Eubacteriales bacterium
TTGTTCTTTCGTGATCTTCTTGGCATAAAAATAACCCCCTTAAAGTAGTCTTGAAAACTTTTTGTTTTTTCAAGTGTCTACTCTAAGGGGATTATATCATAATCCGTACGCCTCTCTTTTATTTTCTTTTTATTAAGTATTGATTTAGCTAAAATTATATGGTAAAATATTCTCTGTAAATTATTTGTTTGATTTTCGGGGGTACATTTTGATAAAAAATCTGTTTATAGACCTTGACGACACTCTTTTTGATTTTCACAGGTCCGAGGCAAAAGCTCTTTCCGAAACCTTTATTGCTCTCGGTATCACTCCAACCGAGGAAAACATTGCCCTTTACAGCGAAATAAACCAAAGGCAATGGGAAAGGCTCGAAAGAGGCGAGGCAAAAAGAGAGGAAATCCTCTTAAAAAGATTTGAGCTTCTCTTTGCAGAGCTTGGTATAAAGAACCGACTTCCCGCCGAGGCGCAAGCTCTTTACGAAAAAAATCTTTCCGAGACCTATTTCTATATTGACGGCGCAGAGGCACTTCTTTCTAAGCTCTCGGATAAATACGATATTTATATCGCATCAAACGGAACGGCAGTCGTGCAGGATAGGCGCATTGCCATCTCGGGAATAGAAAAATACGTCAAAAAAATCTTCATCTCTCAGAGGGTTGGCTACAACAAGCCGGCGCGCGAATTTTTCGACATTTGCTTTAAGTCGATAGAAAATTTCAAAAAAGAGGAAACGATTATCGTCGGTGACAGTCTCACCTCGGATATTCTCGGCGGTATAAACGTTGGGGTAAAAACCTGCCTTTACAACCCAAAAAGAAAGGCGGGGCGCGAGGATATTATACCCGATTATGAAATTACAGCTCTCGAAGAGCTCGTGAAAATACTTGATTTGATAGATAAGGAAAACTAAAATGTACTACGGCTACAATATAAGCGACTATACGGCAAATCTCGCAAGAGCGGCGGAAGCGGACTGCCGCGAGGTCTTTGCTAAAATAGAGGAAAATTCGCTTCTTTGCTCTGCAAAGGTGCTTCGTGCCTTTCAAGAGGCAAGAGTTTCCACCGCTGATTTCATCGAGATAACCGGTTACGGCTACACCGACACGGGAAGAGACAAGCTCGAAGAAATCTACGCGAGGGTTTTCGGTGCGGAGGACGCGCTCGTGCGTCCGCAGCTTATGTCGGGCACTCACGCTCTTGCGGTAACCCTTGGCGGTCTTCTTAAATACGGTGAAACGCTCCTCTATATTTCGGGCGAGCCCTATGACACCTTGAAGAGTGTTATCGGAACGGCAGGCGACAGCCGTAATTCACTCATCAAGTGCGGTGTAAAATACGAGGAAATCGACCTTATCGGTGACGATTTTGATATAGAAGCTATTAAAAACAGAGTGAAAAAAGGCGGCGTCAAGGTTGCAGCAATTCAGAGAAGCCGCGGATATTCGCAAAGAAAGAGCCTTACAATAGACAAAATCGCAGAGGCTATCAAGGCAGTTAAGGAGGCCTCGCCCGATACGATAGTTATGGTAGACAACTGCTACGGTGAATTCACCGAGGATAGAGAGCCCACCGACGTTGGCGCTGACGTTTTCGTCGGCTCGATGATGAAAAACCACGGTGCAGGATTTGCCGTAAGCGGCGGATACTGTGTTGGTAAAAAGGAGGTTATTGCCGATATTGCGGAAAGACTTTCAGCCCCCTGCGTAGGCAAGGACCTCGGTGCAAACTTCAACCAGCTTGCTTCATTCTATAAGGGCTTCTTTATGGCGCCTGCGGCGGTTGCTTCAACTCTCAAATCAATGGCGTTTGCCGCAAGACTGCTTGAGCTTGCAGGCTTTTCCGAGGTTTCGCCGAAATACGACGAAAAGAGAACCGATATAGTTCAGACAATGAACCTTCACTCTGCTGAGAAGCTCATAAAATTCTGCAAGGGTATTCAGATGGGCTCACCCGTCGAGGCATACTGCATTCCCGAGCCGGGCGAGATGCCGGGATACCCCCACCCCGAAATTATGGCGGCGGGCACTTTTATAACAGGCGCAACTAACGAGCTTAGCTGCGACGGACCTCTCTGCCCCCCATATACCGCATATATGCAGGGTGGACTTACCTACGAATACGGAAAGCTTGGCGTAATGAGAGCCGTTGACGAGATGCTCGACCGCCACGAAGAAGTGTGATATGGGAGTATGCTACATTGTCGGCGCAGGGGAGTTTTACGGTGAATTCACTCCCACAAAAAGAGACCTCGTCATAGCGGCAGACGGAGGATACCTGTCTCTTTTATCAAAGAATATAAGATGCGATTTACTTATCGGCGATATGGACTCGCTAAGCGTCGCACCAAGTGGAATAGAAACCTTAAAATTCAAGGTAGAAAAGGACGAGACAGACGCGCGCCTTGCATATCTTGAAGGGGTAAAACGGGGATATACACGCTTTGAAATATACGGCGGTGTCGGCGGAAGAGTTGATCACACCTTTGCTAACTATTGTTTGCTTGCTGAAATTGCCGAAAACGGCCACCTTGCAACCCTTTACGACGAGAAATATAAGGTTTTTGCAATATACAATAACTCTACACGGGTATCGGGCACTTGTGGAAAATCAATCTCCGTATTCGCCTTTGGCGGTGTTGCCTCGGGGGTTTCTGTCAAAGGTCTTTACTACGAGCTTGACGGTGGAACACTCCACCCATCGAACCCCCTCGGTGTGTCCAACCACTTCGTCGAGGGCTGTGGCGAGATTTCGGTCGCTGACGGAACTCTGCTCATAATGGAAGAAATTTGAATTTTGCTCTTGACACGGAAAATTCTTTGTGCTATAATCTTACCGAACCGAACAGAATAATCATCAGGGGTGCTTTATTGCTGAGATGACGAAAGTCGAACCCTATAACCTGATACGGATAATGCCGTCGTAGGAAGATTTGATAGCTATTTTCTAATAATCTACCGCACGGATGAGAATCCTGTGCGGTATTTTATTTTTTTAGGAGGGTTTATGAAAAACTCTAACTATCTTGGGAAAACACGCGCCTTAGTTGAGGGCGCTATGATGATTTCCCTTGCAACCGTTCTTGGCATATTCAAGCTCGTTGATATGCCCTATGGAGGCTCGGTCACGATTGCTTCGATGCTTCCTATGATTATATTCGCATACCGACACGGTGTTTTAGTCGGTATAGGCGCAGGCGCGGTATACGCCGTGCTTGAACAGCTTCTCGGTCTGTCCACACTCTCGTACGTTACGGGCTGGCAGTCGGTGGTTGCCGTAATTTTGCTCGATTACATAGTCGCCTTTGCAGTCGTTGGCCTTGGCGGTGTTTTCAGGGGCAAGCTCGGAAGCCAGAAATCCTCGCTAATCTACGGCGCACTTCTCGTTATGGCACTTCGCTACGTCTGCCACGTAATATCGGGCGCTACCGTTTGGGCAGGTCTTTCCATTCCAAGCTCGGCGGCACTTATCTATTCGATAAGCTACAACGCAACCTATATGATACCGGAAACCGTAATTTTAATTGCGGTTGCCTATTACCTCGGGGAAGCCATTGATTTTTCGAAGGACACGCCGACGAGAATGACGGTTAGCGCAAGAGGAGAAAAAAGAAGCATATTGAGCTTCCTTGGCGGTCTTTCCTTCCTTATCGGTTTTATCGTAGATGTGTGGCTCATCTCACCTCATCTCCAAGATGCAAACACAGGTGAATTCAGCTTCGCAGGACTTTCACAAGCACCGTGGATCGCTATTTCTATTGTCACACCGATAGCTATTATTCTCGGGCTTACCCTCCTTTTCGCAAAAAAAAGGAAATAAAACGTTTGAGCGCTGTCAGAATCAGGCTGACAGCGCTTTTTCTTTATTTTTCTCGCTTTTGCTTCGTTATTTTGCACAATATTTTTTATATTTATTTATTCAAATAAGAGAAAAAAAGGCGGATTTATTTTTGTTACATTTTTTTAATTGACAAAATCCTCCTTAAAATATATAATTATTGTGTATTATATTTACTTGGAGGTAAGTTATTATGAATATGAGAAAGCTTCTCCTTATGCTTCTTGCATTCACTCTTGCATTCTCTCTTTCTGCTTGCTCCCTCTTTAATAAGGGCGACGGCGGAAAAGACGACGATGAAGATGAAGAGGCTTGCGAAGAGCACGAGGACGACGATGGCGACTGCTATTGCGACTATTGCGACGAGGATATGCACGAGGACGACGATGACGACGGCTATTGCGACTTTTGCGATGAAGAGCTCGAAGGCGGTAGTGGCAGCGGCGGAAGCGGAAACGAAATCGACCTCATTCTTGACGGCGATATTACTTTCCAGATAGTTATTGATAAGGATCTTCCGCGTACTACCGTTAATGAAATCAGAAGTCTTCTTTGGAAGCCTCTCGACGAGTTTGGCATTGAAGCTATTTTCGTTACCGAGGATGATGCGGACGACTACGAAGAGGACGTTGAAATCCTTATCGGTCAGGTTTCAAACAGAGGCGAGGATTATGAATACGACAGATATTCACTCGGTGAAAAAGGATATGCTTTCAAGATCGTTGACTCGAAGGTAATTATCACAGCAGGCTCTGACGATACGCTTCTTGATGCAGTCGAAGAATTTGCTGAGGATATTCTTCATCTTGACGAGGACTACCTTGACGACGTTACTATGACAGGCGCCGACGAGATTGAAGAGATTCAGGACGATTACAGAATAACCGGTCTTCTTGTTGGCGACACCGATATGAGAGGCTACACACTCGCTGTCGATATGGATAACGACACTATGGTGGCGGCAGCTACGTATTTCCAGAGTGTATTCTATTCGAGAACGGGCTACTACTTCAAGTTGGTGGATATCGACGATGCTGACGATGAGTCTATCGTATTCAAGACGATAAACAAGATTTATAACTCCGATAACAGCTTTAAGATTTCAACCAAAAACTCTCAGCTTGTAATTGAGTGCGCTTTCGACGTTATGTGCGAGAGAGCTATTATGAAGTTTGTAAACTCACAGATCATTAACGCGCCTGAGGGTGAGTTCGTATTCGACGGTACGGTTTACAAGCAGGATATAAGCT
>JAZNCB010000173.1:0-2949 GCA_046156285.1 Eubacteriales bacterium
GGTCTGTACACTATTTGGCGCGCTAACCAAGTAAATATCAGCACCGAGGATATAATAGATTTCCTTCTTTTTGTTGTTCCGTCGGGAATTATAGGAGCAAGACTATATTACGTGCTGACTACACTTGAAAATTACAAAACCTTCAAGGACGTAATAAATATCAGAGAAGGCGGACTTGCCATTTACGGAGGTATTATTGCCGGTGCGCTTGCGGTATTTCTCGTAGCACGCTTTAAGAAAATACCTTTCCTCACGATTGCAGACTGCTGTACCCCCGGTATCATCCTCGCACAGTCTATAGGGCGCTGGGGCAACTTTATGAACGGTGAGGCGTACGGTTATCAGACCGATTCCTTTATTCGTATGGGCCTGCAAAATGTTAATACCAGGCTTGATTTCCAAACGGCAGAGATGGTATTTGTTCACCCCACGTTCCTCTACGAGTCGCTTTGGAATCTTGTCGGCTTCGTCCTTATAAACCTTTTCTACAAGCACCGCAAGTATGACGGTCAGGTGTTCATTATGGTCTTCGGTTGGTACGGACTTGGCAGAATGTGGATCGAGGGATTGAGAACGGACAGCCTTATGATCTTCGCAAATACCGTCCGCGTAAGTCAGTTGCTTGCCTTTATCATATTCATCTCTGCCGCAGTTGCGCTCACATACTTCTTCATAAAGAAGACGGAGAAGCCTATATACGTACGGCCCGAGAAACAAAAAACAACAAAAAAGAAGAATTAAACTATGGCAGAAATTATAGATGGCAAGCTTGTGTCAGCAAGCACAAGAGCAGAAACGGCACATAAGGTTAAGGCGCTCAAGGAAGAATACGGTGTAACTCCCGGACTTGCCGTTATACTCGTAGGCGACGATCCTGCATCCGCGGTTTATGTAAGAAACAAGCATAAGGGCTGCCTCGAGGTTGGCATAGAGTCTTTTGAGATAAGAATGCCCGCCAGCACTCCCGAGGAAGCTTTGCTCGCTAAAATTGACGAGCTTAACGCCGATCCCACCGTCCACGGCATTCTTGTTCAGCTACCTCTGCCGAAGCATATTGACGAAAACAAGGTCATTGACCGCATCTCTGTGGACAAGGACGTTGACGCCTTCCATCCCGAAAACGTAGGCAAAATTATGCTCGGTAAGTACGATTTTCTCCCGTGTACGCCTGCAGGAATTATGAAGCTGCTTGAATTTTACAAGATAGATCCCGCAGGCAAGGAGTGCGTAGTTATCGGCCGCAGCAATATTGTTGGCAAGCCGATGTCGCTTTTACTCCTTGAAAAGCACGGCACGGTAACCGTTTGCCACTCGAAAACGCAGAATCTCTCCGAGGTAACAAGGAGGGCGGATATATTGGTTGTTGCGATCGGTAAGCCGGAATTTCTTACAGCAGATATGGTTAAGGACGGTGCAGTAGTCATTGACGTTGGAATCAATAGAACTGCTGAGGGAAAGCTTGTCGGTGACGTGAGGTTTGACGAGGTGGCTGAAAAGGCATCCTTTATCACTCCCGTGCCCGGCGGTGTTGGTCCTATGACCATCACAATGTTGCTCGGCAATACTCTCACCGCGGCTAAAAAGCTTCTCTCAAAATAAATTTTGCAAAAATTAGCAAAAACATCTTGACAAAGCAGGAAATATACTATATAATATACGAGTGATAAATTTGAGATTTTATCTCTTTGCACAGCGAAGGGAGGGGAAATAAAGATGGCAGAGATCAGAGTAAAAGAAAACGAAACTCTCGACAGCGCGCTTCGTCGTTTTAAGAGACAGTGCGTTAAGTCCGGTGTTCTTACCGAGCTCCGTAAGAGAGAGTGCTACGAGAAGCCCAGCGTTAAGCGCAAGAAGAAGGCTGAAGCAGCAAGAAAACGCAAGTTTAAGTAATTTTTGAGTAAAGGATGTACCTTGGTACATCCTTTATTTTTTTCATATTTTTCTCTGTTTATTATTTTTCACTTAGAAAACAATAATACCGACAGAATGGGGGTAAATTATGAAAAAAACTAAATTTGTCGGTACTTTTCTTTTGTTTTTGCTTGTGCTTATATCGTTTATTTCAAACACCGCACTTGCAAGCGACACTGAGGCTCTCTGGTATATAAAAAGAAACGGCACAAGCCGTCCGAATATACAAGAGGAGCAGAAATTTATATACGATTACAACGGCTATTTTATTGATAAAAAGCTTTCTGACGATTCGGAAGAAAGAGTTATATATCTTACCTTTGATTTAGGCTATTCAAACGAAAACGTCGAGGCAATTCTCGATGCCTTAAAGCAAAGAGAGGTTCACGCCGCATTTTTTATTCTTGATAATATCATATTAAAAAATCCCGATTTGGTTAAAAGAATGAGCGACGATGGACACCTTATCTGTAATCATACGAAAAATCACAAAAACCTTTGCTCGCTTTCCGACGAAGAAATAAAGCAAAACGTTTTGGCGCTTGACGAGCTTTGCAAAAACGAGACGGGATGCGATGTGGCAAAATATTTCAGATTTCCCGAAGGACGATATAACGAGCGCACGATGAAAGTTATAAACGAGCTCGGCTATAAAACTATTTTTTGGAGCTTTGCCTATGCCGACTGGGATAACGAAAAACAGCCAAACTCAAATTACGCAATAAGAAAGGTTCTTGAAAACACGCACAACGGCGGTGTTTTCCTTTTCCACCCCACCTCGAAAACTAATGCAAAAATTTTTCCGACACTTATAGATAAATGGATTTGCATGGGGTATCGCTTCGGCACACTCGACGAGCTTGTAGAAGAATAAAAACAAAAAGAGGCTGAGTCATTAAGAATTCAGATAAATCGACAGTTTTTAGAAATTTTACGAAGGAAATCTGAATTCTTAGTGCGAAGCATCTTTCGGGGCTCGCTTGATTTAGGAGAGAAATCGTCGGCTGATAATCAAGCGAAGCGAAAAAGGCAAATATA
>JAZNCB010000174.1:0-2072 GCA_046156285.1 Eubacteriales bacterium
ATTAATAGAAGTTTTTGTATCGAATTGTATACTAAAAAAAGAGGCTGCCCCGATTAATTTGGGCAGCCTCTTTTAAAATACTTGTTTTAGTTGTTGTTCTTATAGTTTAAATTGCACAATTTAGCATTTAAGCAAATAATTGTTTACAAAAAGTGCGTTTATGCTTTTTTAAACACCTCTATTACGGGGCTTGAGAGTATTCCGAATTCTTTGAGCTGATGCTCGTATGTGAATTCATCACCGCGGGTAACCCAGGCATTCGGACCAAACCATGTATATTCTCTGTCGCAGTTGTGAAGTGCGCCGAATGAATTGTGACGGTTTCCGAATATAGTTAATTCAACCGTGTGTTTTCCTTGAGGCACGTTAGGTACTGTAACAGTGTAAGGATTGTAAACGATTTTTCCAACGTACTCACCGTCAACAGAGACGGAAATAAGTGCTCCGCGATAAAGATGCGCGTGAACCACAAGACCTGCGTTTTCTTCGGGAACGTCAACGTCGACGCAATACTTGATATTTGCGCCATAGAACGGAAGACCGAAAGAGGTAACCGAGCCGAATCCAATCTCGCTTGTCGGGGGAGTTAGAGTGCCGAGTAGGCCCTCAATTCTTACGTTGAAATCTCCGAGTAAGAAGCAGTTTTCATTATAAGTTCTCGGAGCAAGCGGTCTTGTTATTTCAATGGTATGCTTGCCTTTTGTTATTTCGGGGAGCAACGTCTTCTGTATTGATTCGTCGGTGAAGTATCCCGTTATATTCTTTTCTACGCGAACACCGTCGAGAACTATATCGGTAACTTCGATATCCTCGGTAGCAAATTCCGCGCCTGAAAGAAGAATTTCCGATTCAAAGGTAAAGCGCATGGAAATAGTGTGTTCAGCGACTTCTTCCGGTAAGCACCAGGGCTGCTTTCCACTCTTTTTTTCGATACCTGCTCTGCTTCTCGCAAGTCGGTCAAGGCGGCGCATTTCTTCAAGCGGCTGATATTCTGCGTCATCGTCGCATTTCCATTCCGCGAGGTCGAAGAGAAGAACGTTAGGCTCGCTTCTTTCGTATTTAACCTTTCCGAATTTGTCATAACGCTTTACGGTAACGGTACGGTCACTTGCGGGCGCTGTATAAGAAGAGGTCGTGTATTTTCCGAGTTTCAAGAGGAACGAATCGAAAAGATATGCGTTTAACGTAAACGTTGTATATCCGTTTTCTACTTTAAAGGAAATATCATCGATTTTTCCGTTTATCGTATCGTAAAGTTTAGGAGTATATTTTCCTTTTATCTTGAAATATATCTTTTCTGCGGGATATGTATCCTTTGATATAACCCCGTGGCTGTGATTTCTTTCGTGTGGCTTCAATGCGTTTGCAACGAAGAGCCACTTGACACCGCCGTCATCACGCATCTGATAGAGATAATTATTCTTGTATCCGCCATTCTGACCTCTTATCTCAAGCTTTCTGTTTTCTTCAAGAGCAGAAACGATTTCGTTCTTCTCAAACGATACTTTTTCAGCTCTTTCGTAAAGCTTTTTGATTCTTTCGTTTTCTTCACAGTCAACGTAAGAGGGACAGTCACCCATGAATATGACACGACCGCCGACATCAAGGAATTTTTCAAGTCTTTCAACCGTAGTACCTCTTACCGTTTCAAGCGCGGGAACAACGATAACGTCATATTTCATTTTGCCTACTTTTATAGGATTATCCACCTTTTTGCAGGCATCGGGGAACATTGATTCGCTTATATAATCGAAGTCAAGCTGGCTAAGAAGTAACCATTTTATAAGGTTTTGGAAATTATCCTCAAGCTGATTTCTTTTTTCTATGGTTGTAGCTCCGGGACCCCAGTTAATCCAATAGCTTTCAATTGGGTGAATAACGGCAATATTAACGTCCGGCTTACCTCTTGTCATAGCAGTGTTTACTCTTGCAAAGTGGTCTTCGACGTATTTGTATTCCTTATACCACGGTGATTGATAGCTGATAGAGGCAGGGTAGTCGCGCTTTGCGTCGCCCTTCATAGATACCCAGGAAAGATGGGGAACTCTTATAGTAACGCCGAGAGCCGCCTG
>JAZNCB010000175.1:0-2365 GCA_046156285.1 Eubacteriales bacterium
GTTAAGCCTTTGCTGAATATTATCTCCTATTGCGTTTACGCAGATGATATTCTCGGTAAGATTGAAGTATTCTACGAGCTTCGGCTGAAGCAGATTTCTTACAGCAAAGAGGTTGCCCATAGTTATATGCGGACTTCTCGCTCCGAGCATAATCTGATTGTGCGGAAATCTCTCCGAGTGTACCTCGTTGTTTTTTAAGAGTAGAGGTTCTGTCGGCTCGTATTTCTTAGTTATCGTTGCCGTTAGGAATTCATAAGGATTGCCGAATATTGTTTGGTAATTACCCGTAACCGCAATTCTTCCTTTTTTGAGTCTTCTCTTATAATGCTTCAGCGTATCACTTCGGAAGTTCTTATAGAAATCTGTGTACTCAAAGAGTGGTGTTCTTACCGTCATATCAAGTATGACCTCTCGCCTGTACGCATCAAGGGTGATCTCTTCATCTTCACCAATCTCAGCGCTACTGCTCGTCATATTGATATAGTAACGCAGATATGTAGAATCCGAAAGCATTTTCTTTAGGAAGTCTAGGCTGTCATACAGCATTAGCTCCATCTGCTTACGGTTGATGTTGAGCGTGTTTATAAGCTGATAGTTAGTATACGCCATGTTACCAAACATAGCGTGTGCGTCCTTATCCGTCTTAACAACACCAAAGGCTGAAGTTTTGTTTCCCTCGTACACCGCATCAAGCCAAGCCTTGAATGCTTTTCCGAGCTTCATGCCCCTCGGCATAAACTTGAGATACTTTACGCTGCTCTCGGTGATAACAAGCTTTATATCCGAAACCTTGCGTGCCGTGGTATATCCTGCGAGTTGCTTTATCTCGGTTATGCCGTTATCTGCAAACCACTTTTGCAGATTCGTATTGAAAGCGCAGGTCTTGAAGAAACGGTTACGGAGGAGCATCATGCCTTTATTCTTATAACCTGCTTGCTCAAACTCACTCACGTCAAGCAGAGCCTCACCATCCCAGATAACGTTCTCAATCTCAGTTTCTTCCTCGGTTGCTGTAAGTCCTCCGTCATTATCCTTCTTCACGCATACAGCTTTGGTCTTGAATTTGCTGACCTTGTCGGGAATTATGAGGATTGCTTTTTTCGGGAGCCTGATTACTCTTTCTATACTACTAAGCGTAAGCGCTATATAGGCTTGCCACGAGGCTTGATCGGATGCGTTTTCCTCGGCAAGTCCGCAGGAGCTCCAACGCATCATATCCTCGTATAATGGCTCGGCTATGAATAAGCATTTTCCGCTTCGGCTCGCACCTGCGCTTCGCTTATAACGAACGTAGTGGATACCGTCGATATCAAAGCCGTTCGTATATAGGTGCTCGCGTATTTCCTCGCATTTTACCGAGGAAGGAATTGCTCTACTTGTACGCTTATACGCCTTGTTTTCAGCATCGAAGGTAAAATATTTGCCGAGGAGATCTTTATCTATCGGCTTTTCTACAGGAATATACGTTTTATCCTTTTCAAAGGCAATTTCTATTGCCACAAGTATAGGTTCACCGTCAACCGTCTTTATATATACATGGTTGCTCATATCTGAATCGTTAACGGTATAACCGTATCTTACGTATCTGTTGCCTTGCCTTTCGTATAGCTTCACCGAATAGTTAAATGATAGGTTCACAAGCGCGCGACAGAACCTTTTGTCCTCAAGGTAGGGATAACCTATGCCGTCTTCGTGCTTTTCGTAAATGCTCTCGAGCACGTCGGTATCCAAGCTTTCGTCCATCAAACCGTTAAAGGCATCCGGGTTAAGCTTTCCGTTCTTATTTGCAGTGGTAAACTTACCGAGGAAAACGTCTTTTCCCTCGATTGCCATAACACGCATATTTCCGTAAACCTTTTCTTTCCTTGCCGCCACAGTTAACCCCTCCTTTCGCAGACTTTCTTATATAATTCATTCTATCATATTAGCGACTCTTTTTCAAGATAAGGACGCGGAAATATACGCTTTTTTCGCAAATTTTACCTTTCTACCATTTATCCTAAATCACAAAAAATGATAAAAGAGCCCAAAACCATTGATTTATCTAGCTTTTTGAGCCATTATAGCAAGTGCCGAAAAATAAAAACTGTCAAAATCGCCCTTAAAAATTCAAGTTTGTGCAAATTTTTGAGCACAAAAAGAGGTCTGCCCACCTAAATGGACAGACCACTTGAATTTTAGGTTATTGAGAAGAAAATACACCTTTTAAAAGCGTTTCGCTATGAGTGTTTTCTTTGCTTACCGCGACTCAATTTTTGTATGTTGAGGTAATTTGCTCCAAACAGCTGTGGCGTTTTGATTTTCATCTGCGAGTTGTTTTCTTTTGTCTTCTCCGATGCAAATTTTGAGGAAGTCGGATCGTAGC
>JAZNCB010000176.1:0-10611 GCA_046156285.1 Eubacteriales bacterium
GCAGAGCTTGGGCTTGGAATAGAGCTTAATATGTCCGATTTCTCCTATCAAAGTAGTGAGGCCGATACGGTTCTTCGCCCATTCTTAATAGCAAAGTCCGAGGGCTGTAAGTTCTACCTTGGCAGTGACGCACACGTTCCTGCGGCATTTGAGAAAGCCGTCAGAATTTTCAACAAGGCGGTTGACGCGCTTTCATTAAAGGAAAGCGACAAATATATAATCCCACGAAAATAAAGGTAATTATATGAGATACGTAATCGACCACGATTTACATATTCATTCACAGCTTTCAATATGCTCGTCAAACCCCGAGCAAACTCCCGAAAATATATTAAAATACGCAGAAGAAAACGGGCTTAAAACAATAGCCCTCACAAATCACTTCTGGGACGAAGCTATACCTTTTGACCTGCCGCCTCTTGAAGACGGAAGAATGCCAAAGGGCATAAACTCATATACAAGACAAAGCTACTCCCACATAAAAGAAGACCTCCCTCTCCCGAAAAGCGACAAGATAAGGTTTCTTTTTGGCGGCGAGTGCGAAATGACGCACAAGCTCGTTATCGGACTGAGCGAGGTGGCTGTCTCCGAGCTTGAATTTATCGTAGTGCCCACAACGCATATGCATATCACGGGATTTACGATTACCGAAAAGGACGCAAGCCTGCCCGAGCTTCGCGCAAAGGTATGGATTGAAAGATTTGAGGCTCTCCTCTCGGCAAAGCTCCCCTTTCACAAGGTTGGCGCGGCGCACCTCGTGAGTAAGCTTATAGCTCCGAGCCGCGAGGAATATCTTGAAGTTTTAAGGCTTCTGCCCGAGGACGAAATGCGCTCGCTTTTCAGACGCGCGGCAGAGCTTGGTATCGGAATTGAGCTTAACCGAAACGATTTCGGCTACGAAAACGACGAGGCGGAGCTCGTTCTCCGTCCGCTCCTTATTGCGAAATCCGAGGGCTGTAAATTCTATCTCGGAAGCGACTCGCATAATCCGGAGCACTTCAAAACCGCAATTTCGAAATTCAATAAGGCGGTTGACGAGCTTTCACTTAAAGAAAATAATAAATTTATAATATAAAGGAAGTACAAAAATGGAAAACTACAAGAGAGAATTTATAAAATTCCTTGAAGGCGCAGGAGTTCTTAAATTCGGCGACTTCACGGCAAAAAGCGGAAGAAAAATTCCCTACTTCATCAATGCGGGCGACATAAAGACCGGCGCACAGATTTCAAAGCTCGGTGAGTTCTACGCAAAGGCTTATCTTGAAAAGGTCGGCAACAAGAGCGCGGTTTTGTACGGCCCTGCTTACAAGGGTATTTCAATAGCGGTTTCGGCTTCTATTGCTCTTGCAAAGGAAGGACTTGACCTCCCCTACTTCTTCAACAGAAAGGAAGCAAAGGATCACGGCGAGGGTGGCGTTTTCGTAGGATATACTCCCAAGGCAGGCGAGAACGTAGTTATCGTTGAGGACGTTATCACAGCAGGAACGGCTATCCGCGAGAGCATGGAAATCCTCTCTCATCTTGACGGAACAAAGGTTATCGCAACCTTCGTTATGGTAGACCGCAAGGAAAAGGGACAGGGCGACAAGTCTGCAATGGCTGAGGTTGGCGAGGAGTTTGGCTTCCCCGTTTACTCGGTAGTTGACGTTTACGATATAATTGAGTATCTCGAAGAGGACGAAAAGAACCGCGAGAACGTCGAGAGAATTAAGAAGTATCTCGAAGTTTACGGCGCAAAAGCATAAAATCTGAAAGGACCTTAAAATGAGACATCTTATAGATATTCTCGATTTCTCCGTAGAAGAGATAGACAAGCTCTGCACAACGGCAAACGATATTATAGCACACCCCGATATGTATTCCGAATCCTGCAAGGGCAAAATTCTCGGCACACTCTTTTTCGAGCCGTCGACGAGAACGAGGCTCAGCTTCGTTTCGGCTATGATGAGCCTTGGCGGCAACGTTCTCGGCTTTTCCGATTCCGGCTCGTCCTCTGTTACAAAGGGCGAAACCCTTGCCGACACTATCAGAATGGTTGCGTCCTATACCGACATTATCACGATGCGCCACCCCAAAGAGGGCGCTCCGATAGTTGCCTCGTCGGTGTCAAAGGTGCCTATCATAAATGCGGGCGACGGCGGACATTTCCACCCGACGCAGACACTTACCGACCTTTTGACAATACAGCGCAAAAAGGGCAGATTTGATAACCTTACCGTAGGTATCTGCGGCGACCTCAAATACGGAAGAACGGTGCACTCGCTTATCGCCGCAATGGCAAGATACGAAAACGTGAAATTTGTTCTCATCGCTCCCAAGGAGTTAAGACTTCCCGACTACGTAAAAGAGGAGTTTCTTCTCGCAAAGGGCGCAGAATACGTCGAGGTGGAAAATCTTGAAGAGGCTATACCCGCGCTTGATATTCTCTATATGACGAGAATTCAGGGCGAGCGCTTTGCCGACAAGGACGAATACGAAAGACTTAAAGACGTCTACATTCTCACAAAGGCAAAGTTAAAGAATGCAAAGCCCGACCTCTCTATTATGCACCCCCTCCCCCGTGTCAACGAAATCGCTATCGACGTTGATGACGACGAGCGCGCGTCATATTTCGAGCAGGCAGAAAACGGCAGATATATAAGAATGGCTCTCATTCTCAAGCTCCTTAAAGAAAAGGACGGCGTTATTCTTTGTCCCGACGGTGAGGAAAACTCCCAGCTTATATGCAAAAACACGCACTGCATAACAAGAACGGAGCGCGGAATTAAACGTCTTTACAAGGGCGAGTCCTGCATCTATTGCGACCAGAAAGCAACTAAAAATTAACCTTATATAATAAAAGCGGAGCTATCGGAAATTACCGACGGCTCCGTTTTTTCTTTTTGCGACCGATAAATTATATAAAAAGCGGTCTTATCTGCCTGTTTTCCCCCATTGCGTAAAACGCCTCGATAAGACGTGAAAAATCCGCAACGAGCGAGTGGGGCTTGCCTATTGGATCGTCCTGGGAAAGCGGGACGAAATACACCGATTTTCTTCCTATAAGCTTTGCGATATTGCCAAGGTTTTGCGACATTGCATCGTTTGATGCCAAGGCTATAAGAAGAGGTCTATCCGTACGAAGATGCGCCTTTGCCGCCATAGTTACCGACGTGTCGGTAATTCCGTTAGCTATTTTCGCAAGTGTGTTACCCGTGCAGGGCGCTATAATCAGGCTTTCAAGCGGTGTTTTAGGGCCAAGCGGCTCTGCGTCCTTGACGGTGTTTATAATTTCTCTGTTACAAAGGGTTTCGACGGCATCTATAAAATCCCTTGCCGCAAAAAATCTCGTATCGGTTGAAGAAACGTTTTCGCTCATAATCGGCAAAACGTCATAGCCCGACGTAACGAGCTTTTTAAGCTCTGCAAGCGACCTTCTAAGCGTGCAAAACGAGCCTGTAAAAGCATATCCTATCATTTTGTTGCCTCTATTTCTTTAATAAAATACGCAAGGGCTGAAAAATATATCCGCCCTGCGCTCTCGGGATATACTCGCTCGGGGAGAGCGGGCAGCTTTTCAACTCCGTCAATTCCGTGAAAATTGTCTCCCGATGCAAGCTCAATAACTCTTTTCCCGAAAGGTATGCCCCCGGGGAAGCTCTTTTTCATATCGGTTGGCGCTGTATTTATAAGTACGTCTATATCCGAAAAATCCGAAATACCCCCACCCCGTTCAACAAGCGCGGTGTCAACACCGCTCTCCGAGAGCGCAAGGCAAAGCGCCTCCCGTGTAGAATAAACCCTCACGAACGCGCCAAGGAATAACAAGAGCTCCGTAATTCGCGCTCCTATCCTTCCGTATCCGACAATGCCGAACCTTATATCCCTCGGCGCTCTTTTCTCGGTTGTCAGAATATAACCGAGCGCTCCGTCAGCCGTGACGAGCGCATTTTTGAGAAGAAAATCCTCGTTTTCCGACAAATCAAGAAGATACGCGCCCCTCTCCAAAACACTCTCCTTATACAAGGGTGACAAATTATATCCCGAAACGATACTCCCCACCGAAACGTTTACAAGCGTTTCCGAAAGCAGAATTTCCGTTCCGCAAATATGGCTTCCGTCACGTGTCGTGGGCACGGGCAAAAGCACTATATGTCGGCAAACCGAAAGAGGTCGCAAGTACCTTGCGGCAACCGCAAGCCTCTCTCCCGTGCCGTATGTTTCTATACTCATCTCTAAATCAAACCGTTCTTTTTTTATAGAGCAAAAGCTCTACTGATATATTATGCAAAAAAAGAAAACCCCGTTCCGAAAAACAGGGCTTCAATCATAGTTAAGCTATCAATATTTTTTAATCATACTTGCGGTTACCGTAATGTTTTTGGTCAAGGTTTCGTTGCCTCTTGTAATTTCCATTACGACAACACTTCCCTCTCTTGCATAGAGCATACTGTCAACGACGTGGTGTATTCTCGTTACCTCGGTCTTTTTGCCGTCAACGGTTATAGAATTGACAATGTCGCCAACCTCGATAATTCCCTCTACCGCCGCATTCTCTGCAAGCTCGGAGACAACAACCTTTTCAATTCTGTGAATTTTGCCGGTTGCAGTGTCATATTTTGTCGAATACTCCGAAACGCCGACGGTGATACCGAGAAGTCCTCTGTAAATCGAGCCGTCCGAATAATAAATTGCGTTGTCGGCAATAGCCTTTGCCACGTTTGATGGAATTGCGAAACCGACGTTTTCAACGTCGCTGTCGGGTGTTCTTGCGTTTACTACTCCGATAAGCTCACCCTTGTCGTTGAAAAGTCCGCCTCCCGAATTTCCGTGGTTAACTGCGGCGTCGGTTCTCATAACGCGAACCTCTACTGCAACAGTTCCCGCCTCGGTTTCAAAGCCGATGCTGATTTCTTCACTGTCAACGTTTATGTGTCCAACGGTTGCGGAGAGGCCCTCTCCGTCGGAGTTTCCTATTGCTATCGCGGTTTCGAGAAGAGAAACCTCGTCAGAGTCCGCAATATCTGCCGCGCGTGCGTTGCTCGACATTAAAACCGTGCTTGCGCTGACTTTAAGTACCGCTATATCGTACTGCATAGAGCCGCCGACGTAGGTTGCGGGAATAGCATAGCTTCCGCCACCACTTGTTGCGTACTCCATTCCGTAAAGATAGAGCCTTATATCGTCGCTTATTTTGCTTTGATTTACAGAATCTGCGGAATAAACTACGTGATAGTTTGTTATTACGTAGGCGTCGCCCTTTTCCTTATCAAGCTTGTAAATTACACCTGAGGCTAATGAAGCAGCCTCTGTCGTTCCGGTGTAATTGCCTCGCCAGTCATATTCGGCAACCTCAAATTTCGCAATTATCGAAACCGCAGAAAGCATAGCCTTGCTTGCCGCAAGAAGATTTTGATTTGCCGTAGAATTTATGTTTATATCACCGTAATTCGGTCCGCCGTCAACGTTGATTATAGTATCTGCTACCGAATCGTTGTTGGGGTCGTCCTTGCCGCCGGCATTCTCAAAATCGCTAAGAAGCAGACACGAAGAAAGCGACGAGACCGACACCGCTATTATAAGCATCAAAAGAAAAAGCTTCTTTTTCATATTTTTTACCTCATAGTATAGTTGCCTCTATTTTACACCCATTTTATGACACGCGTATTAATAAAAAGAGTTAAAAAGGTAAATAACTACCGATTTTTCGGCTGATTTTTCAAGTTGTTTTTGAAAAACTGATAAAGTCTGCACTCTATCATTCCGTTATAAAGCTTTCTGACTTTATCGGCAGGCTTGCCGTAAAGCTTCTCAAAATACGGGTGAGAGGTGATAATATAAACCTGCCAGGGCGCAAGAGAGCGGAAATGAGCTCCCATCGTCTTGTAAAGCTCCTCTACCGAGCGCTCCGTGCCCATTCTCTCACCATAGGGCGGGTTTGTTACTATTGTCGCACGGCGACCGGGCGCGGATATTTTCCTGCAATCGCACTCAAAAGCCTTGATAATATTTGACACGCCTGCCGCCTTTGCGTTTCTTTTCGTCAGCTCAACCGACGGAAGATATATGTCCGAGGCAAAAACCTCGAATTTCGTATCCACCTCGCCGTCACGCGCCTCCTCGCGCGCAGACCTCCATATTCCCCTCTCTATAAAGGGACACGCCTCCGCGGCAAACGAGCGGTTAACACCCGGCGCAATACCGCGCATTTTCATTGCCGCCTCTATTGCAATAGTACCGCTTCCGCACATAGGGTCCCAGAAAAGAACCTCTTCACGCGGTCTTGAAATAGCGGCAATCGCCGCCGCAAGAGTTTCTCGGATAGGAGCGCTGTTTGACTCCTTGCGGTAGCCTCTTTTATGAAGCGAAACGCCCGAAGTGTCTATCATAAGAGTTGCCTCATCGTTGAGAATGAAAAACTCTACCTGATATTTCACACCTGTTTCGGAAAAAAGTCTGATATCGTATTTTTCGCTCATTTTGCGGACTATCGCCTTTTTAATTATGGCCTGACAGTCGGGTATTGAGAAAAGCTTTGAGCGTATTGAGTGTCCCTTTACGGGGAATGCGTCGTCACGGCCGATAAAGTCCGGCCAAGGAAGCGCACGCGTGCCCTCGAAAAGCTCCTCGAAGCTCTCGGCTCCAAACGAGCCTACCTTTATATAAACCCTTTCCGCATAGCGCAAAAATATGTTTGAGAGAGCAACTGCCTCTGAGTCGCCCCAAAAAGTCACTCTGCCGTCAATGGTGGAAACTCTTTCATATCCGAGCTCGTCGATTTCCTCACCGAGAAGATGCTCAAGCCCGAAAAGGCAGGTAGCAACAAGTTGAAATTTCATAGTTAACCTCTGGGGATATAGTTTTCAAATATAACTCCGTCAAATCCCTTTTTCAAGGCGCGCTCCTCCTCTTCCTTTGAGCGAGTAGTCCAAGCAAGCGTCGGAACGCGGAAAAGCCATCTTGAAAGACGCAACGCCATATTTGCCGAGTGCTTATGGTTAAACGCGATAAAATCAGGACGGCAAAGGAAGTTAAGCGCCATAATCGAAAGCAAAAAATGAGTTGGAGTTCTATACTGCTTTTCTTTGAGAAAGCTCTGTGACAAAATGCCGCGAAGCGCCTCGGGCATAAGCTCCCGTACCCGTGCAAGAGCAAGCGGATTAAAGCTCTCGATTATAAAGTCGCCCTTATAGGAGCGAAGCACCTCTACGCACTTTTCGGTAACGGCATACGAGCCCGCGTCCTCCTTTATCTCAACGAGAAGCGGCACCTTACCGTCAACAAGTGAGAGCACCTCGGAAAAGGTCGGGACAGTATCCTCGGTTTTGCCAAGCTTTATCTTGGAAAGCTCCTCTCGGGTTTTTGCATCAACTCTGCCGCTCTCCGCCGTCACTCTGTCAAGGGTATCGTCGTGGAAAACGACAAGCTCACCGTCCTTCGAAAGCCTTACGTCGAGCTCTATTGCATAGCCTGCCTCAACCGCTCGTCTGAATGCGGAAACGGAATTTTCCTCGCACCCGTCAGAATGAAGACCTCTGTGTGCGTAGGAGAGATTTTTGTATTTTTTCATCTTTTCGCGTCTGCTCTTTGTTCTGAGAAGAAAAAGATAAACGAAAAACAGAAGAAGCAAAAATGCCAAAACCGGTATCGCTATTGCCAAAAATATCTTCATATATTTTCCGCCTTAATCAACGTCAATAGCATCAAGGACCTCAGCCGCCGTGGGCTTGCTGTCTCCGTGCTTTACGAAGAACATTGTTATAAACGAAAGTCCAACGAAAAGAGACCCGAATGCAAAGAACATAATTCTCATCGAAACGAGGTCGTAAAGAAGTCCTGAGAGGATAGGAGCAACTATCTGCGCCGCCATCGAAGCGGTATAGTAGTAGCCCGTATATTTTCCTACGTCAGAGCCGCGCGCAAGCTCAACTGCCATCGGGAATGAGTTTACGTTTATCGTAGCCCAGCCAATTCCCGCAAAGACAAAGAGCGGTACCATAAGCATCTGCGGAGCTGACGGACCGATAAAGTTGCCTGCAAAGAACGCGCCGAAGAGAATGACGATACCAACGAGAATTGTCTTTTTTCTTCCAACCTTGGAAGCGATAATTCCAACGGGTATATAGGAAATAATAGCCGCAACCTGCGCGATTATGAGCGTAAGGTTGAAGTCGAATTTAAGAACGTTTTCTGCGTATACCGTGTATTTACTCGTAATAGAGTTGTAGCCGATATACCAAAGTGCAACCGATGCAAGAATGAGTATGAGAGATTTGAGTTCCGCACCGCGAAGAGAGGAGCGCTCACCCTCGCTTGCAGGTATATTTACCTCACCAAGACCGAGACGTGTCTCCTCGCTCTCCATCTCAGCCGCCCATTTATTTTCCTTAACGGTAAGAAGAAACACTATAAGGGCAATAATCATTATCGCCGCGACGATAAGAACGTATCCCGTGTATTTCATATACTTATTGTCATCGGTTTTGAAAATCATACCGAGAACGAGCACCGAAATTCCGCCCGCCGTTCCCATAAGGTTGATTATTGCATTAGCCTTGGAGCGAAGCGGCTTAATTGTTACGTCGGGCATAAGAGCAACCGCAGGAGAGCGGAATATAGCCATCGCAACGAGAACGAGAAGCAGTACCGCAATAAATACGATGAGCGGCCAGGGGTTAGCCACAGTGAGCTTCAACGCCTCTTCTATCAAGGTGTCTTCCGACGCACCCGCGCCTTCAAGCTCGGGAATATTAGCATTTTTTATCCTTGCCAGCTGATAGTTATCAACAAAGGTAAGGCAAACGAAGGTTATAGCCGAAATTACAGTTCCTATAAGGATAAACGGTGTTCTTCTTCCGTACTTGCTTTTGCTCTTGTCGGAAATCGAGCCGAAAAGAGGAAGAAGAAATACTGCGAGAACGTTGTCAATAGACATAACCGCACCCGACGCAACCTGCGGAAGACCGAAGTGGTTGGTAAGAATAAGCGGAACGATTACGTCGTATGCCTGCCAGAATGCCATAATTAAGAAAAATGCAAATCCAACGAGCATAGTCTTTTTGTAATTAAGTTTCATAAAAGCCTCCCAAAATATTTTACTGTATAATTTTAACATATTTTTACTTTTTTGTCAATCGACGAAAAAATCATATTGTTGACTTTTTTTCCGTTTGGTTGTATAATATATTCGTTCGCGTCCGTACACTAAACCGACCGAAAGAGGCAGAAAAGCAGAAAGGAGAGCGAATTTTGAAAATATACGAATACAAACCGAATATGAAGCTTGAAATTTCAAGCTGTGCGCTCGCTCTCGGCTTTTTTGACGGTGTGCACGCAGGTCACAGAAAGCTTCTTGACACAACGAGAGCTATTGCCCGCAAAAGAGGGCTTGTTTTCGCCGTATTTACCTTTATGGCGGAAAATTCCTTTAAGAGTAGTGAAAGGCTCTATTCGACAAAGGATAAATTATCTCTTCTCGAAGCCTTTGGAGTAGAGGCGGTGATTATATCCGAGTTTTCCGACCTTATGGAGTGCTCGGCAAGGGATTTCATAGAAAAATCCTTGATTTCGGATATGAACGCAGCGGTTGCGGTTGCAGGATACGATTTCAGATTTGGCCGCTATGCACTCGGAGACGCGGCGCTTCTTTCAAGCGTAATGGCGGAGAACGAAAAGGACTGTGTTATTGAAAGCGAGCAGAAAATCAACGGCGAAAAAATTTCAACCACGAAAATAAAGGAGCTTCTCACCGCGGGAGACGTCGAGGGAGCGAGAGAGTTTCTCGGACTTCCCTACTTCATAACGGGCAAGGTAAAGCACGGCAACGGAGTTGGACACTCGCTCGGCTTCCCTACCGTAAATACAGAGCTTGAAAGCGGTAAAACTCTTCTTAAAAGAGGTGTTTACAGAACTGCGGTCGAGATTTCAGGAAAACTTTTTTCCGCTATTACAAACGTTGGTGTCTGTCCGACCTTCAAGGAGCGCCAAATTCATGCCGAGACCTTTATTCTCGACTTTTCGGGCGACCTTTACGATGAAAATATTCGCATATTTTTTCTCGGATTTTTACGGGAAGAAAAACAGTTTGACAGCTCAAAAGAGCTGATTTTGCAAATAAATGTTGACAAAAACAGAGCAATTAAAGAAAATGGAGAGCTATCATGGCAGGAAATTGGACTAAATTAACGGTAACGGGAAATACAAAACAGCTTGATGATATCGTAGCGGTTATGAGTATGCTTGATAACGGACTTATGATTGAGGATTACAGTGATTTTACACTGAACGGAATGTACGGCGACCTTGTCGACGACTCCATTCTCAATGCAGACAAGGATACCGTCAAGGTGTCGCTTTTCGTTCCCGAGGAGAAAAATCTTGCCGAATACACCTCATTCCTTAGCGAGCGCTTTGCAACTCTTGGCATTGAAGCCGCAATGAGCTTTGACGGAATGAACGAGGAGGACTGGGCGGAGAGCTGGAAGCAATACTACAAGCCTATCCCTCTCGGACGGGTCACGATAGTGCCCGCGTGGGAGGACTACACCGCAAGGGACGGTGAGGTTATAATCAAAATGGATCCCGGTATGGCCTTAAGTCGGAGGCCAAGCGGTCTTAGGAAGACAACTGGGG
>JAZNCB010000177.1:0-25716 GCA_046156285.1 Eubacteriales bacterium
TCGATGTTGTCGGGGTCGATAACACCGCAGTTACGGAGAACTATACGCTCCTGGGACTTGTAGAAGTTAGTGGCGGAAAGGGAAAGCTCGGATGCAGCCTACTTAACGGTTTCGGCAGCTTACTTAACTCTGTAAACAAGACGCTCAACGATTCTACCCTTGAGAAGGTGCTCCTCAACGATTTTCTTTACGTCGTCAAGGCTAACGCGGCTGTAAAATGTTCCTTCGGGATAGATAATAACGATAGGACCGAGAGCGCAAAGACCGAAGCATCCTGTCTGAACAAGCTTAACCTCTTCGCTAAGTCCAAAAGCTTCAATGTTCTCATCGAATGCCTTCTGAAGTGTAATACTGCCTGATGAGGTACAACCTGTACCACCGCAGATTAGTACGTGTGAACGAATCATAGTGTCACCTTATAAATCAGCATTTGCTACGGTGTACTCCGTAACAACGTTGCCGCCTTTCAAGTGTTTTTCAACAACTTCCTTTGCCTTTTCGGAAGTCATTTTGATGTAGGTCACCTTTTCCTTACCGGGCTCAAAAACCTCAACGATGGGTTCGAGCTGGCAGAAGCCGATACAACCTGTCTGGGTAACCGTTACCTTATCGTAAAGGTTCTGGTTGTTTACCTCCTCAACGAGAGTGTTGAGAACAGGACGAGCACCTGCTGCAATACCGCAGGTAGCCATTCCGACGACGACACGGATATCGTTTGTGCCCTCGCGAAGAACGACCTTGCTCTTCATTCTTTCTTTGATTGCTTGAAGTTCAGCCAAAGATTTCATTTTTTCTTCCTTTCTTATAATGCTATATTTGATTTTTAATAAAAACCTTAGTTATATTGCTCCGTAAGATAGTCCCGAATCCAAATAAGGATTTCGAAGCTGTCAAGCGGGGTGTCGCCGAGCACCTCGCGTAGCTCCCTCGTATCAAGACGAACCGATTTATCACCGCTTGTGTGGGTGAAGAGAAAATCAACGTTCGGGTGTCCTTGAATTAAGGTCACGATAGTAGAGATAATATCTCCGAGCGGAGTAAAGTCGATGTGCTCCTTTGAAAAGGTGGCAGAAACGACCGTTCCGTGAGCGCTTGGATACTCGTCAATATGCTTTGATATAATTTTGAATTCGCCACCCGTCTGCTCCGCAGCAAGCTTGAAAAGCGGGATACCAAGTCCCACCCGTCTTGTCTTGCGCGTTGTGCAAAAAGGGTTGGTTACGGAATCTAAAATTTCGCGCGTCATACCGACGCCGTCGTCGGTAATCTCAATTTTGAGCTCTGAGTTGTTCTCTGTGATTGAAATTTCAACCAGAGAAGCCTTAGCCTTCGTAGAATTCTCGACAATGTCGAGCACGTTAAGCGATAGCTCCTTCATTACGTATCACCTCGCAGATGATGAAATAGCTCGCGTCTTACCGAATTTGGCTCGGATTTATCGGCTTCGAGCAAAAAGAAGTTTTCCGCATCTCTCATATCTGTAAGACAGTGTGCGTCGGAGGAAATGATAAATCTCGTTTTGTCAAGATTGTATTTTTCCGAAGCCCCCGATGCGTTTTCATTCTCGTGAAGCTCGTAAAACTTAAATCCGATATCATTCGGAACAGTACCGAGAACCGCAGTAATACTGTTTGAGGCTCTGTCTATGTGAGCAGGGTAGGCCACTCCGCCGTACATAGAAACCAAGGAAAAAACGTCGTCAACCGAAATCTCGGTTGCGTTCGTAAGAAGATACTCCTCCTTGCCGATAACGTTATCCTCACCGTCAAGTATGTATTGCTCACCGAAAAATTCGGGGCGGTTTTTAATCAGCACTCTGTGTCCGTCTACGTAAGACGAGAATTTCATAGCGTCGTCTAATTTTTCAAAAAGACAAACGACGTGAATATCCTCAGAGGTGGTAAGCTCCATTCCGGCTATCGGAATTATGCCATATTTTTCTGCCGCCACGAAAAAAGCGGGGCAGTTTTTGCAGGTGTTGTGGTCTGTCAATGCTACGATATCGAGCGAATTAAGCGATGCCATACCGGCAATGTTATTCGGGGTGTTATCGTCGTCACCGCAGGGGGAGAGGGAAGAGTGGATATGCAGGTCGTAGTAAAACCTGTTCAAGATAAAGCACCCGACGCAAGAAGTGCTGCGTCGTAGGCGGAAAGGCTCGTGCGCAAAATGTTTACGCCCTTTTCCGTAGCCGTCCTTATAATTTCGTCGTCGAGAGATACGCCCTCTGCAAGAAATATAGAGGATACGTCCGCAAGTGTCGCAACCGCAACGACGTTTACGTTAGACATTATCGTAATCCACAAATCATCGGATTTTGCTTTTCCCATAACCCAGCTTAAAAGGTCACCAATGTAAACGCCGGAAATCTCTCTTTCGGGAGATGGCATACATAAAACCTCAACGGCTGTTTTTTCTGCAAAAAGTTTAACGGTCATAATAGAACTCCTTTCGAGCGAGCTCTTTTCCGAGTTTATTCGGAAGCTTCTTTCTTTTGAGTGCAATTTTTAATCTTGCAATCGTCAAGTGAAGCGTTATTCTTAACTACGTCCTCGGCAAAGGCTCTGCATGTCGGAGCACCGCATGCGCCGCAGTCTATACCGGGAAGGGTAGCCTTGATTTTTTGAATATCCGCCATCATACGCATTGATTCGGCAAGCGTATTTCCAAGGCGGGAGATGGGGCGATAGCTTGGCAGATTTTCAAAGAGATAATCTGCGTTTATGTACTTTTCGTCACCGGTAATTGTATTTTGAGAAACCGGCAGGTATCTTCTGAGAGTTTGAAGCCTTGCCTTTGCTATAAACGGGTTTTGCATAGTAAGAACACCGCCAACACAGCCGCCAACGCAAGCGTTAAGCTCGATGAATTCAAGAGGGGGAATGTTGCCCGTTTCTATCTGGTCAAGCACACGGATAACGTTTTCAATTCCGTCTGCCGCAAGATAGCCCTCGTTGAATATTGCCGTTGCCTCGCCGCCCGAGCGCGCCCAACCGATACCGATTCGACCCGACTCTGCGAGAACGTCGACGTTTTCCTCCTTTTTCATCTTGTCGATTAAAAGGAAGTAGATGTCGCTTATCGAGATAACGACGTCAACCGCACTTTCGTAATCACCGAATCCGCCTTTTACGTAGCTCGCTTTTGCAGGGCATGGGGATATAAAGCATACGCCGATATCCGTGTCCGTAAGCTCAGGGTGAGCTTCAAGCGCCCTCTTTTTTGCCGCCTTTGCGGCAACCTCCATTGGTGGAAGCATATGTATTACGTTGTCGGCAAGTGACGGAAAACGAAGACTGATAAGTCGCAAGATGGCAGGACATGCCGAGCTGATAGCAGGCTTGGTTACACCGTCGGTTTTCAGATACAGCCTTGTGTAAGCCGAGACGATTTCAGCCGCCTTAGCAACCTCGTACACCTCGTCAAAGCCGATTTTGAGAAGACCGTTCAAAACGTAATCCACGTCTTCAAGCCCGTCAAACTGACCGTAAAGGGTAGGAGCGGGCAGGGCAATTTTCCATTTATACTTTTCCATATCGGAAATCTTGTCGCATACTGCTCTTTTTGCCTTATGGGGACAGTGTCTTATGCACTCGCCGCAGTCGATACACCTCTCGGAGTCGATTACAGCGTGTCCGTTTTTAATTCGTATTGCTTCTGTGGGACAATGACGGAGACAGGTAGTGCAGCCCGTACATTTTTTCTCATCAAGAAGCACCGAGTGTTCGTAGAAAATCATATATCGTGCCTTCCTTTCGGAATTTTCGGTCGGGGGATAACCTTAAAGGTTAATTCTCATCGTAATGCGAGTGCCCTCACCGAGCCTTGAATCGATTTCCATAATATCGCTGTTCTTTTTCATATTGGGAAGTCCCATACCCGCACCGAAACCGAGGTTTCTTATGGTGTCTGTGGCAGTGGAATATCCCGCTTGCATTGCGCGTTCGATATCCGGAATGCCAGGACCGGAATCGTCCAAAACAATTTCAATATAGTCCTCGGTCACAGAAACGTCGGCACGGCCGCCGCCTGCGTGGATAACCATATTGATTTCGCCCTCGTACATCGCGACTGAAACCCGTCTTATAACCTCGGCATCAAGACCGAGCTGACGCAGATTCTTCTTGACCTGAACCGATGCCTGACCGGCAGAGGTGAAGTCAGAGCCGTCAATGTTGAAATGGAATACGAGGTTGTCGCTCACTTGTTAGCTCCCGTAAACCCGGAAAGACCGTTGGAATAGAGAAGTCCGCAGGTATTGTAGAGGGTTTTATCGGTGCGAAGTATTACGACACCGTTTTCTTTTGCGAGGGAAATCATTTCATCTGTTGGCATTTTTGAGCGGACGAAGATAATGCAAATCATATCTACCATAAGCGCTGTACGAATGACCTGCGGGTTAACGAGACCTGTGAGCAAAACTCCTTGGTCGGTAACGTGAGCGAGAACGTCGCTCATAAGGTCGCAGCCGCATGCGGAGAAAACCTCTTTTTGCATATTTTCTTCGCAGCAAAGCACCTCAGCGCCGAGCAGCTCTTGAAGCTTAGCGATTTTCATAACAATTCCTCTGATAAAAAGAATAGGTTAGCTTGTAAAATTAGTTATATTTTGCGATAATGCCCTTAACGTCGTCAACGGTAAGTCTGCCGTAAACGTCTTCGTTAACGGTAAGAACGGGAGCAAGTCCGCAAGCACCTATGCAGCGAGAAGCTGTAAGAGAGTACTTTCTGTCTGCGGTGCACTCGTCGCCGGCAATTCCAAGAACCTCTTGGAGCTTGTCGTATATAAGACCTGAGCCCTTAACGTAGCAAGCAGTACCAAGGCAAACTGCGATATGGTATGCGCCCTTGGGAGAAAGAGAGAATTGCGCGTAGAACGTAGCAACTCCGTAAACCTTTTCAAGCGGAATATCCATTCCCTCAGCAATTTTGTTCTGTACTTCTACGGGAAGATAACCGTAAATTCCCTGAGCATCCTGCATAACCTTCATAAGACGGCTCTTGTCGTGCTTATTTGCTGCGATTACTGCATTAAGCTGCTCTTCTTGTTCCGCGGTTCCGCTAAACGGAATAGTGGAAAGCTTTTTAAGCATCTTTTAGTCCTCCTAAAATCTTTTGTGTGTGCGTGTACGCACAACGTTCTTTTACATTATAACATTTAATGAAGAGAATTTCAATAGGTTTGGCGAATTTTAGTGAAAATTTTGATAAAATTTTAACGATTTTTTTCAAAAGAGCCAAGATAATCGCAAAGCATTGCGGAAATCAGGGTGTTTGCCACCTCATTTTCGGCTTTTATGAGAGGAATTTCGTCAATTTCTAAGACTGCCAGGGCAAGCTTCGTCGTGCTCGTTACGATAGCGGCATCAGCCGAGATAAGCTCGGCTTTCGTAAAAGGCTTCTCGACCGTCAAAATACCAAGCTCTCCGGCAAGTGTAAGCATTCTTTTTCGCGTAATTCCGGGCAGTATAAGGTTTCCTTCGGGGTGTGTTATGAGGGTGTTGTTCTTGATTATCGCAATGTTTGAATGAGCGCATTCGGTAACGTATCCGTCACGTATAAAAACCGCCTCGTCGCACCCCTTTGAAAGCGCGAGAGTTGATGCCAAAACGTTGGGTATAAGGTTCAGGGTTTTTACGTTGCACATACGGTATCTGTTATCATCGGTGGTTATAAGTTTTAGTTTTTTGTTTTTCTCGGGCAGGGAAAACTCCTTTGCGGTTATCAAAAGGTTTGTTTTGTTGCTTGTGTATGCATGGACGCGCTCACCACCGTATCTTGTCAGCTGAAAGTAAATAAAATACTCTGACAGTCGGTTTTTTCTGACAACCTCTCGCATAAGACGCGAAAGCTCGTCTCTTGTAACGCAGGGCGCAAGGTCCATATACCGACAGCTGCACTCAAATCTGTCGAGGTGCTCATCTTCAAGATAAATTTCACCGTCACGTCCGATGAGTGCCTCGTAAACACCGTCTCCGAAAAAAACACCTCTGTCGGTAAGCGGTATTTTCAGCTCGTGAATATCACAAATATCACCGTTGTAAAATGCGTACTGCATAAAAAATCCCCCTCGGAATATAACTTTCTAAATTATATTCACAAGGGAGATCGGTTAAAACTAAAAGCTCTTTTCAAAAATTACGTTTCCATCAAAATCCTTTACGGAAAAGCATCTCTTCTCGTAAACCATATAGCTTCTCGGATTGTTTTCCTTTGGCAAGGCAACCGAGCCCGGATTGAGATAGAAATTGCCGTCGCCGAACTCTTCGCATTTCAAAACGTGT
The DNA here is from genome assembly GCA_046156285.1 of Eubacteriales bacterium. Taxonomy (GTDB): domain Bacteria; phylum Bacillota; class Clostridia; order Oscillospirales; family CAG-272; genus UBA1740. The sequence continues at coordinate 6,284 of JAZNCB010000177.1, forward strand.
GTGTGACCGTGAAGAAGAATGTCACCCGAAAGAAGCGGAGGAGGGGTTGCGGTATTGTGATGATGACCGTGAGTTGCAAACACGGTCAAACCGTCAAGCGCGAGCATAATATAGTCGGCAAGGATAGGGAATGAGAGCACCATCTGGTCAACCTCTGTGTCGCAGTTTCCTCTGACCGACATTATGATATTTTTGTTTTTGTTAAGAAGCTCGATAACTGCCTTGGGGTTATAGGTGCTTGGCAGGTTGTTTCTCGGACCGTGGTAAAGCAGGTCGCCGAGTATAAGAATTTTGTCACAGCTCTCCTTTTCGTAAGCTGCGAGCACCTTTTCCATACTGTCAAGATCTCCGTGTATATCGGAACAAATCAAAAGTCTCATTTTTCTCTGAATCTCCATAGCTTTTTCATAGTATCGAAGCAACGCTTCTTGTCAACCTTGCAAACCTCTCTGTCGTAGGTGTAAAGTCCGTTGGTCTCGTCCTCAATGTCGGAAACCTGGGTGTAAACGAGCGCAGAAGCTCCCTTGTCAACGAGAGGTAAAACCTCGTTTTCGTAAAGTGCGATAAAGGCGTCCTCAAACTCTTCTCTCGTCTTGAACGACTTGTAGCCGTAATTGTTTTCACCAAAAAGGTGTCCGGGGCACCTGAACGAGTATCCGCCAAACTCGCTTATAACGCAGGGCTTGTCGGGATTTATCTTAACCTTTAACTTTTTGAAATAAACGTGGTGAGAGTCAACGTCGCTATCCTTTTGCCAAAACCAGCCCGACGTCGCATCGAAAATGCGGGTTTTATCAAGCCCCTTTGCAAGTGAATAAACCTCGTCTGCCGAAAACTGACCCCAGCCCTCGTTAAAAATGGTGTAGTAAAGCACCGAGGGGTGATTATAGAGTGTTTCGATAATCATTTTCATAGTATCGATAAAAAGCGCTCTTTCCTCGGGGTTTTTGTGAAGTCTTTTGTCGGGAAGCCTCTTCAAAAACAGGGTAGGTAAAACGGTGTCGCGGATAAACGAGTAATCGGAATTGTTAATCATATCCTGGAAAACAACCATTCCGAGCTCGTCGCAAAGGCAGTAGAAAACTTCCGGTTCAAGCTTTATGTGCTTTCTTAGCATATTAAAGCCAAGCTCTTTTGCGCCCAAAATGTCGTTTCTATATCCGTCAAGGGTTTTTGGGAGGAAAATTCCGTCCTCGAAATATCCTTGGTCAAGCAGACCGTTGAAGAGGTATGGCTCGCCGTTAAGTGCGAGGCGTGTCACGTTATTTTGCTTGACAGTACCTATTTCGCGGAGTGCGAAATAGCTCTCGATACTGTCTGTTTCACTGTCAATTCTGAAACGGTAAAGATATGGGTCGTCAGGTGACCAGAGGCGCGGAATTTTCGGTGCTATAACGAATCTTCCGTTATCACTTGTAAATGTTTCTTTACATTCAAGCAGAGTTAAAGTCAGCGGTTTTGCCTCGGTTTCAACAAGGATTTCCGCCTTGGCCATATTCGTTGTGATTTTTAACTTCCGTATAGGCGTTTTAGGCAGGGATTCGAGCCAAACCGACTGCCATATTCCGCTTGTCGGAGTGTACCACATACCTCCGCGCTTTTCCTTTTGCTTTCCGTAGGGGAACTTTTTAAGAAGCTCGTCACAGACGGTAAGAGTAAGCTTGTTTTCACCGTCCGAAAGGTAGTCGGTAATATCAAATGAAAATTCCGTATATCCGCCCTCGTTTTGACCGACAAGCCTATCGTTTAAGTAAACCTTTGCCGTTTGGTCAACCGCGCCGAAATGGAGAATTACTCTATCCTTGATGAAATTGTCCGGCAGGGTAAAGTAACGTCTGTAATAAAGCTTTTCGCTCTTTTCGTGCGTTCTTCCTATCCCGGACAGTTTGCTTTCGGGAGGATAGGGAACTAATATTTTTTCGCTGTATTCGGGTGTATCGTTTTTTGAATAAGCAAAATCCCACTCGCCGTTAAGCGAGAAAAACGAATCTCGCACAAGTAGCGGTCGGGGGTAGTAATTGTGTGGAATATCCTTTTTCATAAGCCGTCCTTAGAATATGATGTTGAGAACGAGAGATATTGCGGTAAGAGTTAGAAGCAAAATTGCTCCAACGTTAAGGAAAATTGTTCCCGCAACTCTTTCTTTCGGAATTTTGTAGTCGTAAACACTGTTAAGTCTGAACTTCTTTCTCTTTATCCATTTGAAGAGGATTGAAATGCCTGCACCGAAAGCGACAAGGTAAATTACAAGGTATGAGCCGAGTACCATAAAGTCCTGCATATAAACCGATACGTCTACCTCGATCTGTTTTGAAATCTTTTCGAGCATATCGTAAAATCTCGCAAGGGGCTTCGCAAAAAGCATAGGAACAACAGAACCGACAAGGTTGATCAGCGCGTGCATTATAATCGAATATTTAACGTCGCGGGTTCTTGCATATACGAATCCGAGAACAAGTCCGAGCGAGATTGCATAGAAGAGCTGATTGAAGTTTCCGTGAAAAAGACCGAAGGTAACTGCGGAAACTATAACCGCAAGACCGTCACCGAAAATTGAAAGTCGGTTAATTATCAGCTTTCTGAAAATAATCTCCTCAAAAATCGGAGCAATAACCACACCAAACAAAATAACGATCCATATTGGAGTGCCTGACAACAAATCGTCAATGGGATTTGTTATCGCCTCGCCCTTGAACATCGAGAAAAATTCGGTTACCGTGTCGCCAAGCATATCTCCGATAACCAGCGCAACCTCTGCAACGAGTAAAAGCGACAAAAATTCGGAGATAGGAAGCTTGCTCTTTATCCTATCCGTCCTCTTCATTCCCTTAACGATAAAGTGAAAAATCGGGAATGCAACGAGATATTGCGGAAGCGCGTTGAGAAGCCAGGGGTAAATTTCGCTCTTATTAATGATATTCACCGCTTCTTCTTTGCCGAGCGCTAAAACCATAACAGTCTCGACTAAAATTGCCGTGATATTAGCGGCTAAAATGAAGAAGAAAACCGCAAGGAAAATTCTTGAAAAGACCTTGCTTGACTCCTTCAATTTTGAATTTGTGTATTCGTCGTAGAAATCGTTGCCGTAGTTATAACTGTTGTTTTCGTACATATTTTCACACTCCAAAGTATTCGTAACTATATTGTAGCACTTATACGAGTGAATTTCAATAAAATTCACCGAAATTTTACTTTCGTAAAAATAAAAAAATATTTCTTCGAATTTAACTTGCAATTCGACAAAGAGTGTGATAAAATAGAGTATATATTTTATGTAGTTTTGGAGCGTAATATGCTAAACCAGGGATTTGATAACGAAAAATATCTGAAACTTCAATCGCAAAACATCAAGGAGCGAATTGACCTTTTCGGCGGAAAGCTGTATCTCGAATTCGGAGGCAAGCTTTTTGACGATTTCCACGCATCGAGAGTTTTGCCGGGCTTTGCCCCTGACAGTAAGATAAAAATGCTTATCGAGCTGAAAGAGGAAGCTGAAATAATAATTACTATCAATACCGAGGACATAGAGAAAAACAAGGTCAGAGGCGACCTTGGAATTACCTACGACCTTGACGTTTTGCGTCTTATTGACGCATTCCGCGGATACGGTCTTTACGTCGGCTCGGTGGTAATGTCCCGCTATAAAGAAAATCCCGTAGCAGAGAGCTTCAAGCAAAAGCTTGAAAACCTTGGTATCAAGGTGTATAAGCATTATGAAATTGCCGGATACCCCCACAACATTCCCTATATAGTTTCAGAGGAGGGCTTTGGTAAAAACGAGTATGCAAAGACCTCGCGCTCCCTTGTCGTAGTAACCGCACCCGGTCCGGGCTCGGGAAAAATGGCTACCTGCCTTTCGCAGATATACCACGAAAACAAGATGGGCATTAAGTCGGGATACGCTAAATTTGAGACCTTCCCGATTTGGAATCTTCCGCTTTCCCACCCCGTAAACCTTGCTTACGAGGCTGCGACGGCAGACCTTGCCGACGTCAATATGATAGACCCCTTCCATCTCGAAGCTTATGGCAAAACAACGGTTAATTACAACCGTGACGTTGAGGTTTTTCCGGTGCTTCGCGCAATGTTCCGTGAAATTCTCGGTGAGTGCCCCTATAAGTCACCTACCGATATGGGCGTAAATATGGCAGGCTTCTGTATTTATAACGATGAAGCAGTATGTGCAGCGGCGCGTCAGGAAATCATTCGCCGTTATTATACAGCGCTTTGCAATCGCAGACAGGGTGCCGGAAACGACGTCGAGGTGCAGAAAATCGAGATTTTGATGCAGCAGCTCTCAATAGACGTTCAAAGCGAGCGCAAATGCGTCGGTGCGGCAAATGCCAAAGCAGAGGAGACGGGCGCGCCCGCGGTCGCTATCGAGCTTACCGACGGAAGAGTTGTAACGGGAAAAACCTCGTCGCTTCTCGGAGCTTCAAGTGCCGCACTTCTCAATGCAATAAAGGCAGTAGCAGGCATCGACGATAAAACAGACTTGATCTCGGAGGAAATTATAAAGCCTATACAAGTACTGAAAACCGAGAACCTTGGCAACCACAACCCAAGACTTCACACCGACGAGGTGCTTATCGCCCTTGCGGTATCGGCGGCGAACAACCCTGATGCAAAGCGAGCGCTTGATTCAATAGGCAAGCTTCGCAATTCAGAGGTTCATTCAACCGTGATCTTGTCGCAGGTTGATTCCTCAACGTTCAGAAAGCTCGGAATCGGTCTTTCCTGCGAGCCGAAGTACCAGACAAAAAAACTCTTCCACGGATAAGGGGCTTCCGTATTTTGGGATAAACGAAAACGAAATAGTCGAGGTGCGGAGAAATCCGTGCCTCGATTTTTCTTTATACAAAGTAAGAATATTGTGGTTGAAAACCTACGGTTTTCTCCATATTTATCGAATTCCGTTTTCTATCCTCGTTTCCTCGCTCGGCGTACCCTTGTACGCCTCTCGCTCGTCAGCCAAGGATTTCTCCACAAAATCCGTTTGCCCCGGCTTTCGTATTTCGGTAGAACCGAAAAAGAGCAGGGTGTGTATTGTTAATTACTTCATTAACTCACGCCCCTGCGCCTTAAAATCATTGTATAGTTAAGGTTGGAGTTCTACGGAACTCCTCCTTTTTTGCTAATTTTTATTTAACTATTTGCTCGTCTAAAAGCACGTATTGCAGATTGCTTGGTGTTGCAAGATTTTCTGCGAGAAGCTCAAAGATGTGCGTTGCCGTATCAAGCTCCGAGAAAATAAAGTCCGTTGTTGCCTCACTCACAAATCCAAGATAGCTCATAGTTATCCTTATCGCATAGCTCGGCGGAGCTTGAAGCTGCTTTCGGTATAGCTCGTATTTGTATTCAGCACCGTTCTCGAATGCTCTCTCAACCCGTAATGTAATATCCATATATGCCTCCAATTTTTCTCCTGAAAATATTATATCAGAAAAGAAAAATAATTGTCGTTAAGGAAGCGCAACAAGAATTTTTACGGAAATTTGCGTATCTTTTAATATTGATAAAATTGACTTTTCAGCCACAACAAAGAAAAAAACGCAAGCAGAAGAGAAGACTTTTACCTCAAAAATCTGCAATGCGTTTTTTAAAAATGCAAGAAAAATATATCGAATTTTGTAAAAAATATTTGTTTTATGACATTTTGACAGTCAATAAGCAATTTTTGCAATTAAATATCGGTAAGAGTTATTTCAGCTTCGCTGTTAATTTTACCGTCGGAGCGGATAGTGCGGAAGTAATAAACTCCGTCTGCATATGCTCTCATAACCGTCAGTGTGTCGCCGTACGGCGCTTCCGCAAGATAGCTAATCGTGATATTATCTATTCTCTTATTTTCGAGCGGTAGAAAATTAGAATACATATCCGGGTAGCGAGTGTTATTCATATGGTTGTTCTGGTCGGTGTCGCCGTAGGTTACGGTATACGTGCCGACGGGCGCTATGTCAGCGGGTATCATAATACGTGAAAGCGGCATATCAAGCACGTCGTATGTTACAAGACCGAGGTCAAAATCGTTGACCTTTACGAGTGCGTGCGTGTCGGTGTCAAGGAGCGCCCAAACCGAAACAGCCCTTCCGATAGTAACCCCGTCCTTTTTTAGCTTATAGCAACGCAGAAAGCTATATCCGCGGCTATTGGCAGGGTATGTGATGGCGGTGAGCGGATCGTATGCCCTCACCGTGTCGGTAAACTCCATTTTAATTTTGCTGAGAATAAAAATGCGCTTTTTCTTTTTAAGCTCATCGTAGGACATACCGCTCTCGGTGAGCTGGGTTTGTGCAGCACCTTGAATGTATTTCATAAGTGCCGAGGTTCTTGCAACCCCATTAAAATCAACGTCGTGAATATCGACCGAAAGATTACATCTGAAATCCTGCATAAAAATCCTCCTTAAAGGTCACTACATATAATATAGGTTATTTTGACGAAAAATTCAATAAAATTTTTGTTAACAAATGAAATAATGCTGGACAACGGTCAAAAAATATGTTAAAATTAAGAAAAAAGGAGGTATAAATCAAGTGATTAAATTAAACAGTGAAAACTTCAAAAGCGAAGTGGAAGAATACAAGGGCCTCGTCGTAATCGACCTTTATGCCGACTGGTGCGGACCTTGTAAAATGCTTGCTCCCGTCCTTTCTGAAATTGAGGCAGAAACTCCCGACGTAAAGTTCTGTAAGGTAAACGTTGACGAAGAGCCGAGCCTTGCAAGAATGTTCAAGGTGGAGAGTATTCCGTTTGTAGCTCTTGTAAAGGATAACACCTTCGTTGATATGTCGGTAGGCTACGTTCCAAAGGACAAGCTCGTAAAGCTTATTTCGGATAACAAATAAGGTGAAATATGAAAATAAGACTTAATGAAAACGAAGAGGTCGTCGCCACTGTAAAGGCGGGACTTGAACGTACCGGCGGATATTGCCCCTGCCGCATATACAGAACGGAGGACTATAAATGTATGTGCCGTGAGTTCCGTGATCAGATAAAGGACAAGGACTTTGAGGGCTATTGCCACTGTCTTTTGTACTACAAAGAAAAATAATATTAGAGCTTCACCCCGCAATCGAAATCGGTGCAGGGCGGAAGCTCTTTTTTTTACAAATAACGCAAAAAATATCACACGGTAGATGATAAGATAAAAAAGCCGCGGATATAGCAAATTTCCGTCGCAACTTTTGGAAAAGTTAACCTCCGTATTCCTTGAATATGTGACTTTTTGATGCTAAAATAATGGTAAATATTGGAATGTCGGAGAAGAGAAATGAAACAAATAATTAAGGTTACGCTGATTTTAGGCTCGCTGCTTGCGTTTATCTCGCTCGGTAGCAGAATTTGTGCTACCGAAGCCGCAGGTGAAAAGGGGGCGGACGAGCCCGACGCTGCCTCGCTTGATGAAGAGAGCGTTGTCTCTCTTTCGGTATATACTCCGCCAAACAAAAGGGAATACACGGCATTTGAGGAGTTTTGTTGCGAGGGGCTTACGCTTCTTGCAGCCTATTCGGACGGCAGGAGCGCCATAATAAAAGAGGGAGAGTACGAAATCATCTATCCCACGGCACAAAACCTGCGCTATGGGGACACCTCGGTTCTGGCCTCTTATTCGGGCAAATCGACGAGGGTTGAGGTGAGTGTCAAAAAGGCAGAATATGACCTCACAACCTTTGTTTTCAAAAACAGTACAGTCACCTATGACGGACAAAACAAAATAATCAAGCCCGAGGGAAGCCTGCCGATAGGTCTTGACGGAATACCGCTATCCTATACCCACACGGGAGGCGGCAGGTCGGTCGGTAACTATCGCGTTGTTATCACCTTTTTTACAGACAGTAAAAACTATGAACTGCCACCAATGGTAGAGGTAACCCTCGAAATCATACCGTTTGAGGCAACCGTCAAATTTGAAAACACAGAATTCACCTACGACGGTGACAAAAAATGTCCCTCTGCATACTACTGCGACGTCTATGGAAGAAAGATTTCGCTCTCGGTTGACGGTGGGCGCTCTTATGCAGGAGAATACACCGCGGTTGCGAGCGGTGACGACCCGAATTACCGGCTTCTTGGCTCTACTGTCCGTTACAAAATCAATAAGGCGAATTACGACCTCTCGACAGTTTCTTGGAGCGAGAGCGATTTTACCTATGACGGAGCGGTCAAGGAGGTATACATTGAGGGCTTGCCTGAGGGCGCTTTCGTTCTCGGGTACAGTGATAACAAGGCCTCTCTCGCAGGAAAATATACGGCAACCGTTACGCTAAGCTACGATGAGGTAAACTATAACCGTCCCGAAATCCCTCCTTGCGAATGGGAAATTAAAAAGGCGGATTACTCGCTTTCGGACTTTTGCTTTCTCGATACAAAGCCTACCTTTTCGGGCAAAATCAACTATCCCGAGCTTTCGGGCACACTGCCCGTAGGCGCTGACGGTATAGCGCTTGGATACCGTTTCCTTTCGGGTGCAACTCACGTTTCTGAGGGACGGACAAAGGTGGAAATAGCCTACTTTACCGAAAGCAAAAATTACAACCTGCCCGAAAACACTTTTGCATACGTTGAGGTTGTGCCGCTCGGTATTACGGTTTTGTGGGAGGGGCTTTCCCATACCTACGATGCGAGTGAGAAATCTCCCGTGGCAAGCTCCGAATACACTGAGCTATCGGTTATCGGAAAGGGTAAAAACGCAGGAAAATATACCGCTGTTGCAACCTCGCTTGATGGCGACTATCACGTAATAAACAGCGAGGTGGAGTATGAGATAAAAAGGGCGGAAAATACCTTTTTTGAAAAGCCTGAAATTTTGGATTTTTACGCAGGAAAAGAGCCGAAGAAAAGCGGAAAGGCGCTTGGCGGAGAGGTAATATTCGTATACTACACCGAGAGTGGCGAGAGGCTTTCGGAATATCCCAAAGCGGCAGGAAAATACTATGCGATAGCGGAGTGCGACGGTGGTGAAAACTATCTTCCGATAAGCTCGGAGAAAATACCGTTTTCGGTTATTGCTATCACTCCCGTATCGATATTCGTAAGGCTTCATAAAACCACCTTTTATGCGTTTGAGAGGCTTGAAAGCGAGGATTTTACCCTCTACTATAAAAACAACGACGGAAGCGAGGCAGAGGCTCTTATCGAACCCACTATTCTCTATGAGGGAGGGGAGAGCTTCCTTTTCGGCAACAAAAGTGCAACGGTGATAGCGGGCGAGCTTTCAACCGAAATTTCGGTAACCGTAATAAAGGCTGATTACGATATGAGCGGTGTTTTTTGGAGTGAGGGTGACTTCGTCTATGACGGAAGCGAAAAGCAGGTTGTACTATCAGGGCTTCCCGATGGGGTTTTTGTGAGCGAGTATTTTCAAAACTCTGCAACCTGCGCAGGTGAATATACGGCATCGGCAGCTCTCTTATACGACGTAGAAAACTATAATCCGCCAATAGTTGAGAGCTATACCTTTCGTATAAGAAAGGCGACGGTAGCGCTGCCGATTTTTGAGAGCCTTACCTATAACGGAAAGGAGCAAGCGCCGGCGCACGAAAGCTCATTATATAAAATCGACCTCTTGCGTGGCACAAACGCAGGAAAATACGCAGTTAGCCTAACTCTTTTAGACGGTCAAAACTATGAGTTTGAAAGCGGCGGCAACAGTGCGGAAACCTACTACGAGATTTTGCCGCGTACACTTTTGCTCACACTCTCGCGAGTGGATAAATATCTCTTTTCAAGGACCGAAGCACCGAGCTATACCGTCTCGAATGGGGAGCTTATCCCCGGTGACGACTTAAAGCTTTCGTTTGTGTATCATAAAGCGAGCGTTGAGTGTATATCAAAAAATCCAAATTATTCGATTAGCTTTGTCGGCGGTGAGCTTGTGCGCCATAGCTACCCAAATAAAAGCACGGTATTTTTGCTATCTCTTATCCTCTTATCGCTCGTTGCACTGATACTTATAACACTTGTTTTGTGTCTTAGAAAAAGAAAAATCAAGCACTACTTTGCGGCGCTCAGATGCCGTCTTTCTCCCATTGCAAGAGAGGTTTTGGCATTGCCGTCACCAAAGCCACAGAGCGAAATGACGTGCGAGACTGTCGAAGAGAAAATCGAAAAAGAAGAAATCACAGAGGCGGACATAACAATCCCGCTTGACGTCGAGAGGGCAGACCTCTTGTTATCCGACGCGCTTGCAAAGGAGCTTTTGCATAAAAACAGTGTCGTTATTGAAACGGAAGGCAAGAAAAAGCGCGTCATAAACGTCGATACCTTGAACGAGTTTTTTTCCGCAGGGGATAAAATTGACGTAAATACGTTAAAGGAGATGAACCTTGTTCCGTATGACACGGCCTACGTCAAGGTTCTTGCAAGAGGGGTGATAGACAAATCGCTTACAGTATATGCAAACGATTTCAGCCTTTCCGCTGTAAAAATGATAGCCCTCACAGGCGGTGAAGCGGTAAAGGTTATCACCGTTAAAAAGAAAAAAAATGACGAAAACTCTTGAAAAAGCTTGTAAATCGTGGTATAATACAGTATCATATAATATTTTGGAGATGATTTAATGAGTACAAGAAGAAATACTGTTGACGTAAGGAAACTGACATACCTCGCAATGCTTACCGCGTGCGTTATATTGCTTCAATCATTTTCTATACCAATCGGGCTTGCAACACCGATAAACCTCTCGCTTTTACCCGTCGTAATCGGTGTTACCGTTGGCGGTGTATACGCAGGTGCGTGGCTCGGTCTTGTTTCAGCGCTTACAATTTTGTTCTCAGGTCAGGCGAGCTTCTTCTTTGCAATAGGCAACGATTTTTCTGTAATTTTGGTAGTTGTATTAAAGGGTGTTGCGGCAGGACTTGCGGCAGCGCTTATGTATAAGCTCTTCGCTAAGAAAAACAGATACCTCGCCGTGCTTCTTGCAGGACTTATAGCACCGCTTGTTAATACGGGAGTATTTCTTCTCGGTTGCGTAACCCTCTTTGCAGGCGATCTTCAAGCTGTATCAAGCACAGAAGGATTAAAGTTCTTCATCTGGGTGCTCTCAACCTTTATCGCTATCAACTTTCCTATTGAGGTTGCAGCGAATACGGTTCTCTCACCCGCAACGCTTCGCCTTGTAGAATTGGCAGATAAAAGAAAATAAAAATTAAATGCCACAGCTTCTACTGTGGCATTTTTGGTGATAAATTATGGTCGAAATAGTATATAAAAACGAAAATTTCGTCGTTATAAATAAGCCTGTCGGTATACCCTCGCAACAGGATACCTCGCTTGATGCCGATGCAATGACACAAGCCGCGGATATACTCAAATCTCTCGGTGAGCCGTCGGATTTGTGGCTTATACACAGACTTGACAGAGTTGTTGGCGGACTTCTCGTTTTCGCAAGAAATAAAGGCTATGCCGCGCGTCTATCGGAGCTTGTGCAGAAAAATCTCTTAACCAAGGAATACCTTGCGGTAGCCGAGGGAGAGCTTACCTGTGGCGAGATGAGCGATTATCTTTATAAGGACGCAAGGCAGGGAAAATCCTTTGTCGTAGACGGCGAGCGCTGTGGTGCAAAGCTTGCAAGGCTTGAATATTCCCGCATTGCCGTGGCGGAGACCGAAAAGGGTGTGAAAACTCTGGTAAAGGTGCGTCTTCATACGGGCAGACACCACCAGATAAGAGCGCAGTTTTCAAGCAGAGGGCACTCGCTTGTCGGAGACGGAAAATACGGAAGCCACGACAACAGGGCAAAAACACCGAGCCTCTTTTCAGCGCACCTCGGATTTAATATCGGAGGTAAGGCTTTTGACTTCAAAATATCGCCGGATATTACTAAATATCCGTGGTCTCTTTTTTCGGAGGAGGATTTCAAATGATGACAGAAAAGCTATATTACATAGATGCGTATACGAGCGAGTTTTCGGCAACTGTACTCTCGTCTGAAAGATTTGGCGAGGTATACGATACCGTCCTTGATAAAACCGCGTTTTTCCCCGAGGAGGGAGGGCAATATGCCGATAGCGGTGTTATCGGAGAGGTCCGTGTCCTCGACGTCAAGGAGATAGACGGTGTTATACACCACTATACAGAAAATGAGTTGCCTGTGGGCGTTTGCTTATCCTGCAAAATTGATTTTGACGAGAGATACGAGAAAATGCAGTGCCATACGGGTGAGCATATACTTTCGGGGCTTTTTCACTCTCTTTTCGGGCTTGATAACGTAGGATTTCACCTTGGCAAAACCGACGTAACTATGGATATAAGCAAGCCCCTTTCCTGTGAAGAGTTAGATAGAGTTGAGGCGCTCGCAAACGAGATAATTTATAAGAATATCCCCGTCACAACCGAGTTTCCGACGGATGAGGAGCTTCCATCACTTGAATACCGCTCAAAGCTCGACTTAAAGGAAAACGTGAGAATTGTAAGAATAGGCGACTGCGATGCCTGCGCCTGCTGTGCGCCCCACGTTGAGAGAACGGGTGAGATAGGTCTTATTAAAATTCTCGATACTGCAAAGCTTCGCGGAGGTATGAGATTAAATATTACGGCAGGTAGGCGCGCTATGCGTTATTTTGCAAGGCTCTACGAAATTTCCGCTATTATTTCCGAGGCTCTTTCCGTTCCAAAGGGAGAGATAGACGTCGAGGTGTCAAGGCTTCTCTCCGAGCGCGCAAGGCTCGAAGCGGAGTTTTCAAGATACAAAATCACGGCTATGGAAAACGAGGCAAAAAAACTATCGTCAACCGACGGAAATCTTGTTCTTACCTTTGACGGTGCGGGCTTTGACGAGCTTATCGCCTTTGCGAATATAGCAGGGGATAAGGTTTCGGGTATTCTCGTTTTGCTCTCGGGCGACGAGGGAAATTACAGATACGTCATTTCAACTAAAAGGATAAATCTACGCGACCTTGCGAAAGAGATAAATAAAAACCTCCTCGGAAGAGGAGGCGGAAGACCTAATATGATACAAGGTACGTTCTCTGAAAGCCTTGAAAATATCAAGGACTATTTTACTTGTCTACGGTTAGATTAAGAACTATCGAAGCGCGGCTTGGCTTGCTCTTTGTGAGGATAACTCCTGCCGCTTCGAGCATTCTGCGTGATGCCTTATTCATCGGGGTGTCGTGATACTTGTCGGAAAGATATATAACCTCGCGGATACCCGACTGAATAATTGCCTTTGCACACTCGTTGCAGGGGAAAAGAGCAACGTAAAGCTTTGAGCCGACGAGCGACTTACCGCGTGAGTTGAGAATTGCGTTAAGCTCTGCGTGAACTACGTAGGGGTACTTCGTGTCAACGTCATCGCCCGACCTGCTCCAAGGAAAATCGTCATCGGAGCAACCGAGAGGGAATCCGTTATATCCCGTCGAGAGTATTCTGTTTTGCGTGTCAACGATACAAGCGCCAACCTGGGTGTTGGGGTCCTTTGAGCGCTCTGCCGCAAGAAGCGCAACTCCCATAAAGTAATCGTCCCAGCTTATGTATCCTTGTCTTTTTTCACTCATTCTCAAAAACCGTCCTTATTTGATAATAAAATTATAACACATAAATTCTATGATGTCAACTATGAAAAGGAGAGTATATGATACCCTCTTATGAAAACTGCTCTCTCTGTGCAAGAGAGTGCCGTGCCGACAGAACGAGGGGCGAACGCGGTGTGTGCAAAATGGGGGATTTGCCCGTTGTTGCAAGAGCCTCGCTTCACAAATGGGAAGAGCCTATAATCTCGGGCGAGGTTGGCTCCGGTACTATCTTTTTTTCGGGCTGCTCGCTTCTTTGCGAGTATTGCCAGAATTCTAAAATATCACGCGGAGAATACGGCAAAGAAATTTCGGTTGACCGACTTTCTTCGATTATGCTTCGGCTTCAAGGTAGGGGAGCGCATAACGTAAATCTCGTAACTCCAACCCACTTTATCCCCTCAATAAGAGAAGCGATAATACTTGCAAAGGAAAAAGGGCTCACTATTCCAATAGTCTATAATACGTCCTCGTACGACAGTGTCGAGGCGCTGAAATCACTCTTTGGGCTTGTAGATATTTACCTTGCGGATTTGAAGTATTACCGCAAAGAAACCGCAAAGGCGCTTTCCCACGCAGAAAACTACGTAGAAGCAGCGAGGGCGGCAATTTCCGAGATGGTACGTCAACGTCCTACACCGAAAATTTCGGGCGGGCTTATGCGTGAGGGTGTCATAGTGAGAATACTTCTTTTGCCACACCACGTAGCAGAGGCAAAACTCACGTTAAAATATCTTTACGAAACCTACGGTGACACTATATACGTAAGCCTTATGAACCAATATACACCGAGTGAAAATATGAAAGCTCCCCTTAACCGACCTGTAACGAGAGAGGAGTATCGCGAGCTTTTAGACTATGCCGTGGGGCTTGGTCTTAAAAACGGCTTCTCACAGGAGCACGGAACGGCGGCGGAGAGCTTTATTCCCGATTTTGACAATACGGGAGTATAGTATATGATTATTCAGACGGCAGGACTACCGTAAAGGTGGTTTTGCCGTTTTCTGATTTTACGGAGATCTTTCCGTTATGCAGGGTTACGATATGCTTAACTATTGAAAGACCGATACCGTTTCCGTCGGTTGAGCGCGACTTGTCGCACTGATAAAACTTTCCGAAAATGGCATCGTAGTCCTCTTCTTTGATTTCGGGACCGGAGTTTTGAACGAAAACGCAGATATTACCGTCCTGCTTTTCTATAAATACCGATATCTCGCAACCGCACTCCGAGAATTTTATTGCGTTATCGAGAAGATTAAGCCATACCTGCATCAGCATATCCTCATTCGCCAAAACCTCGTATTCATCAAAATCGAGGCAGGGCGTGAGGCCTTTTTTATCCCATTTGTGTTCAAGGAGCAAAAAACAGCTTCTTATCTGCTCGGATAGGTTGTATAGCTTTTTGTTTGTGAGTATCGTCTGAGTTTCAAGCTTTGATAGATAAAGAATGCTTGAGGTCATCTTTGAGAGGCGCTTTACCTCCTCCTCCATAATCGAAAGATATTGGTTTCTCTTTTCGACAGGGAGATTTTCCGATTTCATAAGCGGAATAAGACCGCTTATCGAAACTATCGGTGTTTTTATCTCGTGCGAAAATTCGTTTATAAAATCGCTTCTTAAAATCTCGGTGTTTTCAAGCTCCCTTGCAAGAGAATTGAAGCTTTCGGCAAGCTTTTTCATTCCCTGATATCCGCCAAGGTCAATTCTCGTAGAGAAGTTGCCTTCAGAGAGCTTAGTCATACCTTGCTCAACGGCCTTTATATGCTTGAAAATGATTTTTCCGAGAAGATATTCAAGGAAAATACCTACCGTAATGCTCGTAAGCATAAAGACGGGAATCCAATACCACGTGCTGTTGTCGAATTTACTTGCATCAATAAGTCCGCTCTTCATAAGTGAAAACTCAAAGATACTCGAAACGGCAAGTGAAATCAACAATACGAGAGCAGTACCGACAATGAATATCAGGTAAACTCGGCTTGTGGCAGAGCTTTTCTTTGTCTTTTTCGAATTTTTCATACCTTTTTCACCGCCTTGTAGCCGAGACCGCGCAGGTTTTCAATTTCAAACTCAGGGAAATTCTCAAATCTCTTACGAAGTCTGCCTATATGTACGGTAACCGTTTCGGGCACAGTCTCGCATTCAAGACCCCATATCTCGTCCATAAGCTGAATTCTTGTGAAAATCTTTCCGGGGTAGGAAAGCAGTTTGTAGAGTAGTAAAAATTCCTTTTGAGGAAGCTCGTGCACCTCACCGTGACCGGTTACAGTGTATGAGTCGTAATCTATTGTAACCTCGCCCAAAACAATGCGCTTTTCATTTATGATTTTATATCGCCTGAGAAGTGCCTTTATGTGTAAAAGGAACTCGTCAGTATCAATAGGCTTTGCCATAAAGTCGTCAATTCCGGCAACAAAGCCGCGCTTTCTGTCCTCGGGCATCTGCTTTGCAGAAACCATAAGAATAGGGAAGTCGTCCTTGTAGTCACGCATCTCGCGAGTGAGTTCGTAGCCGTCCTTGCCCGGCATCATAATATCAACGACGGCAAGGTCAATATGCTCTTTTTCGAGAATGAGAAACGCCTCTTCTGCGTCCTTTGCGGTAAAGCATTGATAACCGTCGGTTTCGAGAATTTCCTTTAACACGTATCGTATGTTTTTATCGTCGTCAACGACTAAAATCTGGAACATAAAGAACCTCTCCTTTACTGATATTTTTATATATCCTCTGCAAGCGCCCTCTTCTTTTTCCATATTCCCGAAAGGAAGTAGAAAAGGCTTGGTATGGCGTAACCGTAGGGCGCAAGAGCATATCCGAGAACAAAACCGTAAAATCCGAAATCGAGCACTATTCCGAAAAGCCAGCTAAGACCTATTCTAAGAATAACTCCGTCAAGGACGGAAAGCACCATTCCAAGCTTTGCGTTTCCGATACCCTGAATAAATGCACCTGTTCCGCGTATAAGAGCAAAGGCGGGGAACATCCAGAGAATTGCTTTGATAAAGGTTGCGGACAACTCGCGGTCGGGAGCATCGTTTGAAAACAGAACGAAAAGCTCGTTGCCAAATCCGAGATAAAGAGCCATAAATACAAGTGTTAAAGCGCCCGAGAAAGCCCAAGCATTGAAAACCACCTTTTTCGCTCTCGCTTGATTTCCTGCACCGATATTCTGGCTTATCATCGGCATTGCCGCGTATTGAATGCCCTGGCAGATTTTGTTGATTATATCGTCAATTCGCACACCTACGCCAAATGTCGCGGAGGCGGAAAGGCTTATATCGTTTACCATTGCGTTTACAAATAGCATTGAGATATTTATAAATCCCGACTGTATAGCCATTGGCAAACCGAGCGAGCCTATCATCTTTACGTAGTTTTTGTTTGGGATAAAGCTCTCCTTTTTGAAATCAAAGCCGAATTCACGGCGTTTTTTGTATAGGTAGATGAGCGAGAAAATAAAGGAAACCGCCTGACCGATTATAGTAGCCCAAGCCGCACCTGCAACACCCCACTCGAAAACAGCGACGAAAAGCAGGTCTAAAACGAGGTTGACTGCCGACGCGATAGCAATGAACAAAAAGGGACGTTTTGTGTCACCCATTCCGCGCAGCACTGCGGAAACCATATTGTATCCCGCGGTGAATATAAGACCTGCGGAGCAGATTACGAGGTAGTCCATAGCCATATCGTAGGCTTCAAGAGGAATATTCATTGCGTCGAGAATAGCGCCGCGGGCAATAAGAATACCGCCGGTTAGCACAAGGGCAAGCGTAAGAACGAAGCCGAAAAGCGTTCCGATTACGTTGTTCATCTCTCGTCTTTTATTTGCGCCGAGAGCCTGAGCTACCATTACTTGACCTGCGTTTGAAAATCCAAGACATACCATAGTCGCAAAGTTCATAATCTGGCTGCTTTGCGAAACTGCGGAGAGGCCGGGCTTTCCGACGCAGTTGCCGACGATAATCATATCGATAGTGCTATATAGAACCTGCAAGGCGTTTGACGCCATAAAGGGAAGCGATAGCAAAATAAGCTGTCGCGCGATATTTCCCTCTGTGAAATTCTTTGAAAGAGTTTTCGTTTTCAAAGTGAAACCTTCTTTTCTATAAATTGAAAAATAAACGAAAACGGAGAAAACCTCGGTTTTTCAACTCTGACTCTCTCCGTCTTTATTTGTTAAAGATAGGGGATTATATTTTGTTTTACCCCGAAATTTATGATTTTTGCGCCCGTCTTTTTTCTCTGTCGCGCATACGGTAGCTTCTTGAACGGTACTTTTTAATGTAGGTTACGTAAATCGCAAGGCTTACTACCGAGGCAATGATAAGTCCCGTAGTCACGTGAATCCATATTTCCGAGGAGTTTTGGAGTTTAAGGCTTTCCCAAAGCTCGTTTGTGTAGCGCTGGATTTTGTCGTTAAAGCTCTCGTAGGAGGTTGCATTAGCCTCCGAGGGAAGAGTTCCGTAGAGAAGCTCAATGTTTTCTTCACCCATATAATCTATATAATCGGGGTCGCTCGATACAAGGGTGTTAGGAGAGGAGTAGCCGATATATTCTGCGTTAGCAATACCTGCTTCCTTTGTGAGCATAAAGTTTATATATTCCTTTGCTACCTCTGGATTTTTCGAGCTGTACGGAATACACATAGCATCAACAAAGTAGTTAGTACCCTCAGTGGGATAATAGAAGCCGAGATTTGCCGCGCCCTCGGTTTCGGCCATAGTTATATAGTCACCGACGTAGTAGGAGGCAATAGCGGCAGAGCCCGTCGTCATCTTGTTGAAGATTTCGTCGTTAACGTAGCCTTGAAGAAGCGGCTTTTGCTGTACAAGAAGATTATAAGCCTCGTCCCATACCTCCTCGTCAGTGGTGTTTACGTCAAGTCCTTTCCAGTACATTGCAGTTGCAAAGGCATCTCGCGGGTTGTTAAATTGGAGTATCTGCCCCTTATACTTTTCGCTCCACATAATGCTCCAACCCCAGTTTGCAGCTTCAAGGTCAGCTTCGTCAACAAGGTCGGTATTGTAGATAATTCCGAGCATACCGTAGGTGTAAGGAACGGAATATGCATTTTCAGGATCATAATAGGGGTTTTTGAATTCGTCGTGAATATTCACAAAGTTCGGAATATCCTCCGCAACGTTGAATTTGAGAAGCAAGGGGTCACGTCCCGCAGCCTCTCTTTGCTCGCTTTCCTTGATAAGCTTTTCAATCATATAATCCGAGGGGATTATAATATCGTAGGAAACGGCGCTATTCGTTATCTTCGAGTACATATCCTCGTTCGTTGCGTAGGTTGAGTAGTTTACGACAACCTTTTTGCCGCCGTACTTTTCGGATAGATATTTGTTGAAGTATTTTTCAAATTCCGCATTCGTATCGTAGGTTGGATTTCCTTCCTCGTCAAGCTCACCGTCAGCGATATATTCACCCCAGTTATAAACGTTAAGGGTAATAACGTCGCTCGACGTGCCGCCGACGAAGAATGAAGAAATAATAATTCCGAGTATGAGCGAAGCCGAAGCCGCAAGCGCCACAATGGCGGTGATGCGTTTTTTTCTTGCGCTCTTTGTGCTCTTTTTGTCACTTCTGAAATTAGAAACGATAAGAAGCACGAAAATTGTGACTACGATAATCGTAGAGAGCGCGTACATATCAGGCTTAACCGTCTTCTTCGTCATCGAGTAGATAAGAAGCGGAAGTGTCTGGAAGCTTGGCGGAGCTACGAAATAGGAAATTACGAAGTCGTCAAGAGAGAGGGTAAATGCCATAACCATTCCAGAGAGAACAGCAGGCAAAATGTTTGGGAGCTTTACCTTGAAGAATGCCTTGATAGGAGGACAGCCAAGGTCGAGTGCCGCCTCGGAAAGCGAGTTTCCAAGCTCGGAAATTCTCGGCAAAACCGAGAGAATAACGTAG
>JAZNCB010000178.1:0-9434 GCA_046156285.1 Eubacteriales bacterium
CCTCGTCGTAGGCATCCACCAGGAACGCCAACGCCACGCGGTCTGCGCCCAAGGAAGGCTCGATCACGTAAGGAATGTAATGCTCTCCCGTTTCCTGATCGAAGTAGGTCATATCCTTGCCGCTGTGCTGCTGGTGCTGACCCAAATCGTAGTCGGTTCTGTCGGCAATGCCCCAAAGCTCGCCCCATCCGAAGGGGAAAAGGAATTCGAAGTCCGTTGTAGCCTTGGAATAGAAGCAAAGCTCGTCGGGATCGTGGTCGCGAAGTCTGAGGTTCTCTTTCTTCATACCGAGATCAAGAAGCCACTTGTGGCAGTAATCCTTCCAATACTTGAACCATTCAAGGTCTGTGCCGGGCTTGCAGAAGAATTCAAGCTCCATCTGCTCAAACTCACGGGTACGGAATACGAAGTTACCGGGAGTGATTTCGTTTCTGAACGACTTACCTATCTGCGCAACACCGAAGGGAAGCTTCTTTCTTGCGGATCTTTGTACCGCAGGGAAATTAACGAAGATACCCTGCGCCGTTTCAGGACGGAGATAAACGGTGTTAGAGGAGTCCTCTGTTACACCGATAAAGGTCTTGAACATAAGGTTAAACTTCTTGATATCGGTAAACTGCTTGCCGCCGCAAAGAGGACACGCAATGTCCTTTTCCTTGATAAAGCTTGCCATTTCCTCAAACGACCAGCCCGCAGGGTTCTCATTTGTACCGTTCTGGAAAGCATAATCCTCGATAAGCTTGTCCGCTCTGTGACGAGCCTTACACTGCTTGCAGTCCATAAGAGGATCGGAAAATCCGCCAACGTGGCCGGAAGCAACCCAAGCCTCAGGGTTCATAATGATAGCAGAATCAAGACCTACGTTGTATCTTGACTCCTGTACGAATTTCTTCCACCAAGCGCGCTTTACGTTGTTCTTAAATTCGACGCCGAGAGGTCCGTAGTCCCAAGAGTTAGCAAGACCGCCGTATATTTCCGAGCCGGGAAATATAAAGCCGCGAGTTTTGCAAAGGGCTACGATTTTGTCCATTGTCTTTTCGCTGTTTTTCATTTTTTATCTCCATTTATGTAAATAATTATTTATATTTTATGCATTTTCGCAAAAAACTATACCGTCTTTTTGCGACACGGGGTGAAGCTTCACAAGACTTCCCGCAAGCGCGTCGCACTCGGACTTGAATTTTGCCTCGATATACAAATCGGAGTGAGCAGTGTAGTATCCGTCGTCGCCCCGCGTCTCAACTATCAAGGAAAGCGGAAGCCCTTTTTCCACAACACCCTGCAAAAGCTCGTCTCTGACCTCGTTTTTTATTTTGATTAAGCGCTCGCTTCTGTCCCTCTTTGTCTCTTCGGGAATTTGTCCGTCAAAGCTCGCGGCAGGTGTGCCCTCCCGTCTTGAATAAGCAAAAACGTGGGCATCGAGAAATCTCGCTCTCTTGACAAAATCAACCGTTTCAAGAAAGTTCTCCTCGCTCTCACCGGGAAAGCCGACCATAAGGTCTGTCGTAAAGGTTGCATCGGGAATATTCTCGCGGATATCCTCGATAACTCTCATTGCGCCCTCGGCGGTGTATCTGCGCTTCATTTTAGCGAGCACCTCGCTCGAACCGCTTTGAAGCGAGAGGTGAAAATGCGGCGCAAGTATTTTCTTATCCTTAACCCGCATAACGAATTCGTGATTTATAAGCTCGGGCGCAAGCGAGCCAAGTCTTATGCGCTCACAGCTCCCTCGTGCGTCAAGCTCACATATAAGGTCGGCAAGCGTGTATTTTTCCTCAAAATCTCTGCCGTAAGAGCCGGTTTCAATGCCCGTAAGCACAATTTCGCGACAGCCCGAGCGGTATAGAGCCTCCACCTCGGATATGACCTCATCCTTTGGCTTTGAGCGCACTCTTCCCCTTGCTCCCGATATGGCGCAATAGGTGCATTTTGCCTCGCAGCCGTCCTCTATTTTGAGATATGCCCTCGTTCTCGGAGCGCGGGTTATGCTCATTTTTTCAAAGGTAGCCTTTGTGACGTCTGTCGTCGAAATATATTGCTCTGTCTGTTTTCCGCTCTCGCGGTCTTTTAGCATTTCGGTGCATATTTTCACAAGCGAAAGCTTGTTCTCAGTTCCTATAACAATAGACACCCCGGGGATTTTTGCAACCTCGCTCGGTGCGCGCTGACTGTAACAGCCCATAACCGCAACTACAGCTTCCGGATTTCTTTTTGCAAGACGCCGTATCTGCTGTCTTGACTTTCTGTCGCTCTCGGCGGTAACCGTGCAGGTGTTTACAACGTAGACGTCGCACACCTCGTTTGGACTACACACCAAAAAGCCGTTTTTTTCAAATTCTTCTCCGACCGCCTCGGTCTCATACTGTGAAACCTTGCACCCGAGAGTATAAAGCCCCACCCTGTACAAAAGGCAGTCCTCGCTTTCGATAAATTTCTATTGCTTTTCGCTTTTCGTATATTGGTATTTTAGCAGAAAACCCCCGAAAAGTCAATATATTTTATAGGAATATAGATATTATCTTAAAATATTTTAGTTTTCTATTGACAAATTCGTTTTTTTCGGTTATAATATATCGTGCTTTCGTATGAATACGCGAAGACGGAGATAAAAATCTCCAATCGATGTTAATTAAATGAAGGAGGTGCCTACTGTGAAGAGAACATACCAGCCTAAGAAAAGACAGAGAAAAAAGGAACACGGTTTCAGAAAAAGAATGGCAACCGCTAACGGCAGAAAAGTTCTTAAAAGAAGACGCGCCAAAGGAAGAGCTCGTCTCACCTATTAATTGTGTCACATAACGTGACTGTCACTTGACGTGACCGCAAAACCTCCGATAAAACGCGCCAACCGTGCACTTTTATCGGGGTTTTTGTTTAATACTCGAATTTAAGGTGACAACATATGAAATTCAAAGCAATTTGCGAAAATCATCTATACTCAAAAGCGTATTCAAAGGGTAAAAGAGCCGTGACATCAGCTCTTGCAGTTTACGTTTTGCCCGACTATGCGGCAAAAAGACTTGCTAAATCTCACCCCGAAAAAAAGGTTGTAAACCGAATAGGTCTTACAACGTCGACAAAGCTTGGTGGAGCTGTCGTAAGAAGCCGTTGCAGAAGAATTATGCGCGAGGGGCTTCGTGCTATTGAAAAGAAAAAAGAGTTGAAAGTCGGATTTCTTATAGTAATCGCGGCAAGAAGCGCGGCAGTCTCCAAAAAGAGCTCTGATATCGAGCGAGAGCTTGATTTTATATTCCAAAAGCTCGGTATGTACAAAAATCAATGAAGCATTTAATGATTTGGCTTGTACGCCTATACCAGAAAATCATCTCCCCACTTAAACCGTCCTGTTGCAGATTTACACCAACCTGCTCAGCCTACGCCATAGAGGCGTTCAAAAAACGTGGCTTTTTCGTGGGATTTATCCTTACTGTCGGACGAATACTCCGTTGTAATCCGTTTTTCAAGGGCGGATACGACCCTGTACCCGAAAAGGGATTTAGAAACCCCAAAAACATAATGGAAACTCGGGAAGATGAAAACACAAACACAGAAAAGGAAATTTCAAATGACGAAAAACGGTAGAAATATGATGCGTAGAGTTATTTCTCTCGCACTTATAGTTTTGACGCTTACAATGCTCGTTTTCTCTCTTTCTTCCTGCTCAGAGGAAGCAAAGTATGAAAAGCTCGTAAACGGAGCAACAGAAGAGCAGAAAACAGATTTCGTAGCAAAGATTATAGCAGAAAACAATACGACTAAAATTCGTTTCCTCGCAGCAAGCAGAGGTCACGACATAACCGCAGACGGTTTCGAGGATACCGACACCGTTAAGGAAAATGCGGACGTTACCGCCGCAAAAAAGGTAATGGATGACATTCTTAAAGGCTCGAAAAAGTTTGGCAACACTGAGGGCAAGAATGCTTTCACAGAATATATGAACTCGCTTGACGAGTCTAAAATCAGCAAAGTAATTGAAAACCAGAACTTCAAAAAAACCTACAACACCAAGGCTAAAACGGGCTTCCCCTCCATCATTCTCGTTGGTATCGGTAAGTTCCTCGGTCTTATTACGAATATCGTTGGCGACTACTACGTTCTCGCTATCTTGATTTTCGCTATTATCGTTGAGGTAATTATGCTCCCTGTTGCAATCAAGCAGCAGAAAAACACAATCGGTATGGCAAAGCTCCGTCCCGCTATTGCAAAAATCGAAAAGAAGTATGCAGGCAGACGTGACCAGGTTACCATGCGTAAAAAGCAGGAAGAAATTATGGCTCTCCAACAGAAAGAGGGTTATAGCCCGTTCTCCGGTTGTCTCCCCCTTCTTCTCCAGCTTATTATCGTCGGTTTCATTCTTTACCCGATAATTCAGAACCCCCTCCGCTACGTGCTTGGAACGTCGACCGGATTTTCCGAGGCGCTCACAGTATATGCACCCGCTCCCAAGGCGGCCGGCGGTCTTGGTCTTGACGTATCCTCCGCTAACGTTATGGAGCTTCTTGCAGCCCTCAACGGCAAGGATATATCGGGAATTGCAAGCTTCGCTCCCATAGCTAACGGACAAGAGGTTTTGGATGTATTTGCCGGCCTTTCAATGCCTAAATTCACGGCATTCGGAATAAACCTTGGTAAGCTTCCTTCATTTACGAGCATTCTCGTTCTCGTACCCCTTCTTAACGTTGTTGGACAGTGGCTCTCAATGTTCCTTATGAGAAAATGGAACAGCACCGGCTACACTGCAATGGGTACGCAGGACAACCAGGATAAGTTCTCTATAAAGCTTATAGACGTTCTTCCTCTTCTCATGACAGTATTTATTATCTTCAAAGTTCCTGCAATGATAGGTATTTACTGGCTCTTCCGTTCATTTATCTCGCTTGTTAAGCAGTACGTAATGAAGCACGTTATGCCCGTGCCGAAATACACTGACGAGGAAATCAAGGAGATGGAAAAGGCGGAAAAGGAGCGCCAGAAAGCTCAGAAGGAAGCCTTGAAGCAGCAGCCCAAGTTCCGTTCTCTTCACTACATTGACGAGGACGATTACGACGAGCTTCCCGAGATGAAGCAGAACACGAATGCAGGAGCAAACAAATCGCTTGGCGACGCTCCTCAAATCAAGGACTGATAGGAAGGTACGACAATGATAAAGGAAATAATAGCAACAGGTAAAGATATCGTTGAAGCAAAAGAAAACGCAAGAGCCGCTCTCGGAGCAGGTCCTCTTGATGACGTAAACTTTGAGGTGCTTCACGCAGGAAGCAAGGGAATTTTCGGAATAATCGGTGTTAAGCCCGCGCAGGTAAGAGCTTATATGGAGCTCCCCGATGCAGAGGAAAGACACCGCAGAAAGTCTGAAAAGCCCCGTCGCGAAAACAACAACAATAACAACCGCCCCGAAAAGAAGCAGAAGCCCAAGGCAGAGAAAAAGGCAAACGCAGGCGAGGAAAAGCCGAAGAGCAAGGTTATTCCCGAGCTTGAGCTTAAGCTTGAGCCGAAAATCGTAAAGGACGGCGAGGACGTTTCATTCGACTTCGTTAAAACTCTTATCTCGGATATTGGACTTTCCGCAGATGCGGCGCTTTTCTCGTGCGAGGACGGTACAAGAAGAATTATAATCTCGGGTGACGATGCGTCAACCCTTATCGGTCACCACGGCGACACTCTTGATGCTCTTCAATACCTTGCAAACCTTGCGTCTGCAAGAAAGAATATCAACGGAGAGCGCGACAAGAGCCGCGTTACTATCGATATCGAGGGCTATCGCGCAAAGAGAGAGGACACTCTCCGTGCACTTGCCCGTCGTATGGCGGCAAAGGCTCTTCGCAACAGAAGAAGCGTTATGCTTGAGCCGATGAGCGCTTACGAGAGAAGAATTATTCACTCTGAAATTCAGAACATTGAGGGAGTTTCCACAAACTCTATCGGCTCTGATAACAACAGAAAGATAGTAATCTATCTCACCGACAAGAAGCCTCAGGAAATATTCGACGAGGACGAAAAGAAGGCAGAGGCTATCGCAAATGAAGAGATAGCTGTCGAAGCTACCGTCGATGTCGAAGCAGAAGCACAAGATGAATAATTTTGCCAACACAATAGCGGCAATTTCTACCCCACCCGGCAAGGGTGGGGTAGCGATTATTCGCATATCGGGTCAGGAAGCCTTGAAAATTGCCGCCGCCGTTTTTGAGCCGGCCTCAAAAAAGAGCTTTCTCAAAGCCACACCTCGCATGCAGGTAAGGGGTAATATACGTTACCGCGGAGAGCTTATCGACGACGGTATGGCAACCTATTTCAAAGCTCCGTTTTCTTATACGGGCGAGGACACTGTTGAAATTGCCTGCCACGGCGGTATATTGGTTACCGAGACGGTGCTTGAAGCAGTGCTTTACGCAGGAGCATTTCCTGCCACGGCAGGTGAATTCACAAGGCGCGCCTTTATAAACGGAAAGCTCTCGCTCACAGAGGCTGAGGCTATCGGAAATCTTCTCGAAGCGGAAAGCCGAGAGCAAATCAAGCTTTCATCTTCAAGCTCGCGCAAAATACTCTCCGACAGAATACTTGAAATACGCGAGGGACTTACCTCTCTTCTTTCATCTATCTATGCGAGAATAGATTATCCCGACGAGGACCTCGGTGATTTTACAGACGCTGAGGCGAAAGATATCCTTAACGGTATTTCGGAAAAAATCGAAAAACTGCTTTCAACCTACGAAACGGGAAAGGCGATAACCGAGGGTGTAAAAACGGTTATATGCGGAAAGCCCAACGTCGGCAAAAGCTCGATATACAATATGCTCCTCGGACGTGATGCCGCAATAGTTACAGACGTCGAGGGCACAACCCGTGACGTTTTAACCGAGAAAATTTCACTCGGAAGAGTTATGCTGAACCTTTCGGACACGGCAGGTGTAAGAGATAGCGCAAGCGACGTCGTTGAGAAAATCGGAATTCTGCGAAGCCTTGATAAAATTTTCGAGGCGGAGCTTATTATCGCAGTTTTCGACCTCTCACGCGAGCTTGACCGCGAGGACGAAAGACTTATTTCGGATATTAAGAAAAGCTCATCTCCCAAAATAGCTCTTCTGAATAAAAAAGACGCCGAAAGGCGCTTTGATAAGAAAAAGATTTCAGAAGCCTTCGACGAGGTTATAGAGGTGTCTGCAACGCGCGGTCAGGAGGAGGCTATTTCAGCCCTCTCTGCCACCGTAGACAAGCTTTTCACAGACGAGAGGATATCTGTCGGCTCTGATGCTATAATCGCGTCAGCACGGCAAAAATCGGCTCTCACGAGCGCCCTTTCCTTCGTCACAGAGGCTATCGGCTCGTTTAATGCAGGTCTTTCGCAGGATTTAGCCTCGTCTGATATAGAAAAGGCTCTCGGACGAATTGCAGAGCTTGACGGACGGGCGGTGTCCGAAGAGGTTGTCGCAGATATTTTCTCAAAGTTTTGCGTAGGAAAATAGAGGTTTTATGGAAACTAAAAGATTTACGAAAAACGATAGCGGCTTTATATGCAAAAACTGCGGCAAAGAGGTCTTGCCCCTCGGCTACACGTCGAGAAACCACTGCCCGTTTTGCCTTTGCTCGCTTCACGTTGATATAAACCCGGGCGACCGACAAAACGAATGTGGCGGTATTCTCCGCCCCGTGCAGACACTCCCCGATGCAAAGCGCGGTTATATCATAATTCACCGCTGTGAGCGGTGCGGTGCTACCGTAAGAAACAAGTCGGCTCACGAAGCAAAAATTCAACCCGACGACACCGACCTTTTGATAAAACTCACCGCAGGAAGTAATTAAACAAAAACTGCAAAGGCTCACATAGACCTTTGCAGTTTTTTTATTCGAAAAGAATATTATCAGTATTTCAAAATTACGAAAATAGTTATTGCCGCCGCGAGTGTTACACCGCCGATAACAAGCATTATTATGCTCTGCTTATTGAATTTGGTGTCCATTCTTCCCGTAGCAAGTCCTGCCCTTTTTACAGCGGTTGAAACCGGCTTGTAAAGAAGCATCGTAATAGCCGCATTCATAAGCGATTTAGCAAGGTTGAACGGCAAAAGCAGGGTTGGCAAAAGGTCGATTACCATTTCACGCGGCACGTGCATATATATCGGTGTTACAAGAATATTGAGGAAGAACATAAGCACAGTGGTCGAGATAACCGCTGAATAAAGACCTATAATTGCTCCGTTGAAGCTTCTTTTGTATTTGTATATAAAAGAGGCGGTGAACGCAAAGCAGGCGGACGAAGCAAAGTTCATCAACAGCCCCCAAAATCCCGTTCCGCTTATCGTGATAAACTCTATAAATGCCGGAATAAATGCCATTATAAGCGCAGATATAGGTCCGTAAATAAAAGCAGCAATGGTAAGGACTGCGTCCTTCGCATCAAAGGTTAAAAACTCAACGGGTATACGGAAGACAAAGGTTACTCCGTATGCGAGAGCCGCAAACATTGCCATACCGACGAGTTTTTTTATATCTATACTGTTAGTTCTTTTCATATTTGTCACCTTTTTCAAAAAAATAATCCCCGTATAAAACGGGGACATAATTTGTCACTCTGTATATACATATACAAAATATGCGACACGGGTAGCATCTTATTACTTATATATGTATAAACAAAGCACATTCTTTTCTCATCCGGACTTTACCGTCGGTCAAGGAATCGCACCTTGTCAAAGCGCCGAGCGCTCTCGCAGACTTTACTGCCGGTATGGAATTGCACCAATCCCCAAATAATGTGTCTTGCGGTCTGTCATATTTGGCAAGAACGAAAAAGTTGATTTTCTTACTCAAACCAGCCCGGACCTATACAGTCCGTCACGTTCAGGAAGACCTAATTTGACAAAACCACTATTATTTAATTTTAATATTGCCCAGCGCAAATGCGCCGGGCAATATTTTTTTATTTTCAGTTAATTACAGAAAAATCTGAATTAGCCAAGGATTTCAGCAACAACGCCTGATCCAACTGTACGGCCACCCTCACGGATAGCGAAACGAAGACCCTTCTCGCAAGCGATAGGAGTGATGAGCTCAACGTTCATATCAACGTTATCGCCGGGACGGCACATTTCAACGTCAGCAGGAAGGTTGATGATACCGGTAACGTCGGTTGTTCTGAAGTAGAACTGAGGTCTGTAACCGGAGAAGAAGGGCTTAGAACGGCCGCCTTCCTTCTCAGTAAGAACGTAAACCTGGCCTACGAACTTTGTGTGAGGTGTGATAGAACCGGGCTTAGCAAGAACCTGGCCTCTCTCGATCTCGTTCTTCTGGATACCACGAAGAAGAAGACCAACGTTGTCACCAGCCTCAGCGCTGTCCATGAGCTTATGGAACATTTCGATACCGGTGATAACTGTCTGCTTGGACTCGTCAGAAAGACCAACGATTTCAACAACGTCAGCCATCTTAACAGTACC
>JAZNCB010000179.1:0-18969 GCA_046156285.1 Eubacteriales bacterium
AATTTTTGTACAGAAGCCAAATGCTTCTTCCCCGATTTCTTCTAAGGTATCATTAAAAGCAACAAATGATAAGTTGTAACATCTAAAGAACGCCTTTTTATTAATGCTTTTTAAGGATGTAGGCAAACTTACATGTGTTAAATTAATACATCTTTCAAATGCACTTGCCATTATTTTTGTTATAGTACTTGGAAGATTTAATTCAGTGATTTTTGTTTGATCCTTAAAGGCACCTTCTGCTATGGACGTTACTCCTTCGGGGATGCTCACGATAGGCGCTGTTCCAACATATTTTACAACCGTATTATCAATAATTACAAAATCTCGAGTTGCGTCGCTTACAGTTGTTTTGGAGGAGGTTGTTAAGAATCGCGAAGTTAAACAATCAATAAATCCATTGAAATAAGAAAAATCATATTTAATTCCGTTAAAAAATCGAATATTGTCTATATCTTCGGGGAGCTCTTTAGGAAAAGAAAAATCCCCTACAAATACACAAATAATGTTTTTCTTTTTGTCTAATGCCTCTTTAATTTCGAATCGTAACCAATCATCATCGTTTACACAGCGATCTAATGAGCGTTCTCCCAAAACCAAAATATAATTTGTGCATGTATCGATATAGTGTTTCAATCCTTCATCGAATCTTCCGTTGTTGAGAGAATATATATCGCAGAATGTTGAAAGACCTTTGTTTAGCAAAGAATGATATATGTTTTGTACTTCTGCCAAGGTTTCGCTTCTTCTATAACTAATAAACGTCTCAAATATTTGCATTGATATCACCAACTTTCGTAATGATTCGAAATATAAATATTACACAGATACGATAATCCGGCATACATATATACATATGGTGAGTGCTTTGTTCAAAGCACTCACCATTGATGGTCGAAGTGGCGGGACTCGAACTCGCGGCCTCCAGTACCCGAAACTGGCGCGCTACCAACTGCGCTACACCTCGATTTGGTGATTTTTATGCGATTTTCTGTAAGTGGTCAAACATGTGGTCAGACCGAAAATTTGCGAACTTTTAAGACTTCGGGAGAGCCAAAAAAGTCAGTGTTTTCAAGGGCTTTCAGCGTTTTTCAAAAAAATATTTTTGAAATCGGTGGTTTGCACCCGAACCAAGCGCGCTACCAACTGCGCTACACCTCGAAAGTATTAAGCTTTGGTATTTTGAAACTGTTGAATTTCTTATGCCTAAATATTATAACAAAACGGGGCAGGTTTGTCAAGGGATTTGGCAAATTCTTTTCTATTATATAGGCTTTGGGGACGCGTAAATGTTGACAAAAGTATGGCAAAGGTGATATAATGGATTAAAATAACACAGACTGGAAATTTGCTATGAGCTTTTTCAAAAAAATCAATTCAAAGACGCTTGTTCTTTCATCAATTATATGCGCGGTGGCGGCGGTAAATTTACTTACGCTCGTGTTTACTATCGCAAAGGGAGAGTTTTCAACTCTTTCGGGACTTGAAGTTTTTTCGGCAAACGGATTTACGTTTGCGTTTGGCGAGCCGCCAACCTTTGTTGACAAAAACGCTTTGTGGATGAAGTTCTTTTCACTCATTCAGTTTTTTGCTTCGCTTATTATAATCGGCTTGATTTTGTGCTTTGTTTTTATAAAACGCAAATTCGATTTGACAAAGCTCTCGATTTTGATATTCTGCGTGTCGTTTGTGACCGGACTTTTCTATCTCATAAATGGAATTATCACCTACGGTGCGGCGGCAGAAATCAAGGGCGATAATTATTCCTCTATGACTGCGGTGTTTGTGCCGATGATATTCCTTGCTGTGCTTATCGGATTTTATTACATAATAAAAACGCAGATGCCGGATAACTATTCGTTTAAGCCTGAAAAGAAAAACAAAAGGTCATAAATTTTATGAAGAGAAAAGACGTGTTGCCCGAGCTTCTCGCTCCTGCGGGAGATATGAGCTGCCTTTATGCCGCGGTCAGCGCCGGCGCTGATGCTATATACGTTGGCGGAAAGGCATTTGGAGCTCGTGCTTATGCTAAAAACTTTGATATAGAAGAGCTGAAAAGAGCTGTCGCGTATTGCCATCTTCACGGTGTAAAGCTTTACGTAACGGTTAACACTCTCGTTTACGACAGGGAAATGAGAGAGCTTTCGGATTACGTTGCGAAGCTTTGGGAAATCGGCGTCGATGCGGTTATTACGGCAGACCTCGGTGTTATCCGCGAGATAAAAAGACGTGCTCCCGGGCTTGAAATACATGCTTCGACGCAAATGTCGGTGCACAATACCGAGGGAGCTATTATGGCAGCGGAGCTTGGCGCAAGCCGAGTTGTGCTCGCTCGTGAGC
The DNA here is from genome assembly GCA_046156285.1 of Eubacteriales bacterium. Classification (GTDB taxonomy): domain Bacteria; phylum Bacillota; class Clostridia; order Oscillospirales; family CAG-272; genus UBA1740. The sequence goes on from JAZNCB010000179.1 coordinate 2,338, forward strand.
TTTCCTTTGAAAATATAAATTCCGTAACCGAAAAAGCCCCTATTGAAACCGAGATTTTTTTACACGGGGCGCTATGTGTATGCCATTCGGGGCAGTGCCTTATGTCATCACTTGTTGGCGGAAGAAGCGGAAACCGAGGAGAATGCGCGCAACCGTGCAGACTTCCGTATAACAACGGTTATCCGATATCTCTGTCTGACCTTTCGCTTGAAAATCACGTAAAAGAGCTTATATCGTCCTCTGTTGCCTCGCTTAAAATCGAGGGACGAATGAAGTCGCCCGAATACGTATATACCGTAACGAGCATATATAGACGTTTGCTTGACGAGAACAGAAATGCGAGCAAGGCGGAAAGCCTTACGCTGAGGCAGGTATTCTCTCGCGGCGGCTTTACCGACGGATATTTTAAGGGAGATAAGTTCTCTAAAATGACGGGTGTGCGCTCAAAAAGCGACAAGGAGGCCACCGAAAAGCTTCCTAACATGAGCTTTGACGTGGAAAGAGCAAAGACGCGCGCGAGGGTCGAGATGCGCCTTGGCGAAAGGGCAAAAATGACACTTTCGACACCGAACAAGACTGTGACGGTCTTTGGAGACGTGCCGACTGCGGCAATAAATCAACCTCTTAATGAAAGGGACGTCAAGGCGAGACTTTCAAAAATGGGAGCTACAATGCTCTCACTTTCCGAGGAGGATATTGACCTCGCGCTTGACGAGGGAATAAATCTCTCGCCTGCTTCCATAAACGCGCTCAGAAGAGCGGCGGCAGAGACACTCGAAAGCACGGCAAGAGAGTCCGTAAAAACCGAGTATATCCCCGAAAAAGTGACACGGGTGGCTACAAAGGCTATAAAAAGCGCACAATTTATGTCAAAAAGCGCCTTTTGCGAGGCAAAGGGGCAAATGCGCGGTGAGAAATTCGATATTGAGTTTTTGCCGATAACCGATTTTTCGGGAGAGGCAAACGGAGTATACATTCCGCCTGTTATAACCGATACGGAAGAGGACTACGTCTTTCGGCTTTTGCTCTCGGCAAAGGCGGAGGGCGCAAAATATGCTCTTGTTTCAAATATCGGTCACATAGCGCTTGCAAAGCGAGCAAACCTTATACCGATAGGCGATTTCCGACTTAATATCACGAATTCTATGTCGAGGGAGGCATATGCTGAGCTTGGTGTGGAGCTTACGCTCTTATCGCCCGAGATTACCTTGCCTATGGCGAGAGATATTGGCGGCGGCGAGATAGTGTATGGAAAAATACCTCTTATGCTCACCGAAAGATGCTTTATAAAAGAGAATTTCGGCTGTGAAAAGCGACACAGTGCGGCACTTGTTGACAGAACGGGTGCGAAATTCCCCATTTTGTGCGAATTTGGACACAGAAACCTCATTCTCAATTCGAGGGCAACGTATATGGGCGACAAAAAGGGTGAGCTTGACGCATCTAAAATATATCACCGCCACTTTATATTCACGACCGAGAGCGGCAGGGAAATTCTATCGGTAATTGACGCCTATGAAAAATCGAAGCCTCTTGACACTCCCGTAAGAAGAATAGGCAAAAGATAAAGACGGGCATATAATAATTAAGAAGAGGTCGGGCAGACCGACTAAAAAGAATTTGGAGATTTTTATGGCAAGACAGAATTTTAAGGCGGGAACGCTTTTAGCGCCGCTTCCGGCTGTAATGGTCAGCGTTGGAGATATGGAAAAAAGCAATATAATAACTATTGCCTGGACCGGAATTTTATCCTCAGACCCTCCGCGCACCTATATATCGGTGCGCCCAAGCAGATACTCTCACGCGATAATTAAGGAAACGGGCGAGTTTGTAATCAACCTTACGAATGAGGCGCTTTCGAAGGCAACCGACTTTGCAGGAATTTACACGGGTGCCAAGGTTGACAAGTTCAAAAAATGCAACCTTACGAAAATGGAGAGCAAGGTCGTTTCAGCGCCCACTATTGCCGAAGCTCCGATTTCGCTTGAATGCCGAGTGTTTAACGTGATGGAAAGCGGAACGCACGACATTTTTATGGCGGATATCGTAAACGTTTCCTGCGACGAGGCTTTGCTTGACGAAAACGGAAGAATTTGCTACGAAAAAGCAAAGCTTATTACTTACTCGCACGGAGAATATTTCTCGCTTGGCAAAAAGGTCGGAAGATTTGGACACAGTACCGACAAAAAGAAGAAAAAGACACAAAAGAGAAACCCAAAAACCAAAACGAAAGGTAAATAAAAATGGAGAACTCCGAGAATATAAGAGATAGAATATTGTCCCTCATAGATGCGGAATACGAGAGTGACGCGGCTTTTGAAAGAGCGCTTGGGCTTCCCTGCAAGACGGTAAACAACTGGCGGCGCGGCAGGTCGTCTTCATATATGAAAATGCTCCCCGAGCTTTCGGATAAATTCCGTGTAAACGTCGGAGACCTGCTTGATATGTCGCCAAAGACCGACACGTCGGAGCTTTCGGAGGATGAGCTTCATATATTGCACCTTTACAGAAAGTCGAGGACTATGCCGACGAAGCTTCGTAGTGCTTTGCGTGAAACCATCGAGCACACAATCGACCTATATATAAAATCGGCAAGCGAATTAAAATCCCAAAAGAGAACGAAATAAGAAAAAGGCTATCGCGTCAGTGCTCTGAAACGTGATAGCCCGTTTTTTGTTTATTACCTTGTTTTTAACATTTTAAGTATGCGCAGCTTGTAGCTTGATGCCATATCAAAAAATCCGAGAGCGCTGGCCTCGCGGTATAGTGAAAATGCCTTTGTTTTGTCATAGCCTGCTCCAACACCAAACTCATAGAGGCAACCGAGAGTGTAAATAGCCTTTGGGTTAAGCAGGTCTGCGGAAAGCTCCAAAAAGGTTTTTGAGAGCTTAAACTTTTTCTGATAAATCAGGTGCATTGCGGTAGAATAAAGACGGGAAGAGAGCTTTTCGATTTTTCTTTGCATAAGCGACTGCATAGTTTCTCTTGCGCCTGAAAGTCCGAGGCGCTCCGCCTTTGAAATGTATTCTCTTGCAAGCTTGTAGTTAAGCTTTACACCGAAGCCGTTTGCGTAACACTTGCCGAGCTTCAAGAGAGCCTCGTTTATGCCGAGCTCATACGCTTTTTTATACCAAAGATATGCCCCGTGTCGATTTATTGCAACTCCGCATCCGAGCTCGTATGCCTCGGCGAGCTTATAGGTTGCAGACGGGTGTCCCATTGCGGTTGAGATAGCGAAGAGGCGAAATGCGTCGGTCTTGTCACTCTCCGCCTTTTGAAGAGCAGACCTATAAAGCTCCTCGCGCTCGCTTTTTATTCCGTCGGCTCTTTCAAGCGCCGCGGTGTTACCAAGCTTTGCCGCAAGCTCGTAGTAGGCTACCGCTTTGCCGTAATCCTGCTCGACAAGCTTTCCCTCACAGTACATATCGGCAACCCTTTTGTATGCCTCCTTGTCACCGAGAGCGCCTGCGCTTTCATAGTGTGAGATGGCAAGGGCGGTGTAGTCTGCAAGACCTGATGCGAGGTAGGTATCTGCTAATAAATTGTGCGCACGCGCGCTTCCGCGAGAGGCGGCGTTTTTTAACAAATCCATACCTTTTGCAAAGTCTTGTTTACAATTTGCTGAATTTATGAGAGTTTCTCCAAGACGAGCGCCTGCTTCGACGTCGCCTTTTTCAAATAAAATTTCACAAAGCTTTGTGTATGCTTCCCACTCTTTAAGGCGCTCCGCCTCTATTGCGAGCCTATGTAAAAAGCCGTTATAGTTCTTCGGCGAAAGCATTTGCGGCTCGTCGGCTTTTACCTTTCTTAATTTATATGCGAGCTTTATTGCGTATATCGGCGGGATTTTGAGCTTGTCCATATACCATTTTGCATAGCTTTCGTTTTTCTCAACACCGATACCGTTGTAATATCTTTTTGCCATAGTGGCGATAGAAAATACGTCGTCGCACGCAGCGCCGAGAGAGTAAAAATAAGACGCGTCGGCTTCGTAGCCCGAATTTTCAAGCTCCTCGGCTACCTTTGGGTATGCTGACGGTGAGCCGAGCACAGCTGAAAAAATCAACCAGAACCTTGCTTTGTCAATGCTCTCACGTATCAGAAGCTCGGAATATTTGTATGCGGAAAAGGCATCGCAGCGTCTTGCCGCAAGGCCGTAGTATTTCATTGCGAGGTCGGGATTTTTAGCAGTAATCTCGCCCTTTTCCAGAATTTTTGCATATTCAATTTGCGCGTCCTTAAAGCCGAGGTCTGCTAATATGTGATAGCCTTCAAGAATAAGCTCGTATTCTCTGTTTTTTATAGCAGTGTCGAGCCTTTTCGTAAGCGAAATTATCTCTTCCTTATCAAACGAAAGCTCGCTTTTGCAAATAGGGCAGACCTTGCCCGAATAAAAAATCTCGTTTTTACAGCTTTTGCAAAGCACCATTGTTTTTCCCCATTCGGTAGTATTCGTAAATATTTTACTATAACTCTGAAAAAAAGTCAATCGGGGTAAATAATTTGCGTTTTGGGTGAAAAGATAATAAAAACAAGAAAAGAGGTGTATTTGGTTGTTTTTTAGGAAAACGGAGAGAAAAAAACACAGTGTTTCAGCGTTCCTTATAATCGGAGCGCTTGCTACGATAGGGGCAATGACGCTTGCGAAAAACGGAAAAGAAATCGTAAGAAGCGCAGGCTGTAAGGTTATGGGATTTTTTAAAAAGGAAAGCGCCCCCTCCCTTACGTGTGAGCAGGACGGCAAAAACCAAGCGTTTTGAAAAAAGAGAAAAGAGGCGAGGCAGGGAGTAAAATCCATACCTCGCTCATTTTGTTTATAATCTTTTGATATCAGTAGTTTTCTTTTCTTACTTCAAAGTAAGCCTGAGGATGCTTGCAAACGGGGCAAAGCTCGGGAGCAGACGTGCCTACCACGAGGTGACCGCAGTTGCGGCACTCCCAAACGGTAACACCGCTCTTTTCAAATACTGCCTTTGTTTCAACGTTATTGAGAAGGGCGCGATATCTTTCCTCGTGAGCCTTTTCGATAGCGGCAACCGCGCGGAACTGAGCCGCAAGTTCGGTAAAGCCCTCTGCCTCAGCGTCCTTTGCAAAGCCGTCGTACATATCCGTCCACTCGTAGTTTTCGCCCTCAGCCGCGTGAAGAAGGTTTTCAGCAGTGTTGCCAAGCTCGCCAAGAGCCTTGAACCAAAGCTTTGCGTGCTCCTTTTCGTTGTCAGCGGTTTGGAGGAAGAGAGCGGCGATTTGCTCGTATCCTGCCTTTTTAGCAACCGATGCAAAATAGGTGTATTTGTTTCTTGCCTGAGACTCACCTGCAAAAGCTTCCCGGAGGTTTTTCTCGGTTTTTGTTCCTGCGTAGGGGCACTTTGCGAAAGCTTCCTCAATTTTTTCAAATTTTGATGCGGGCACCTTGCACTTGGGGCACTTTTCGGGAGCACTGTCGCCCTCGTGAATATATCCGCATACCAAGCATTTCCATTTAGCCATTTTGCTAATTCTCCTTTGTTTATTTATTACGTAACGTTTTCGTTTTGAAAAGCTGGTGCAGTAGGGAGCTTGATAGCAAAATACCTGCCACAAGAGCTTCTAACACGATTATATCACTTGGTTGTGAATTTTTCAATACCTTTATTTGAAAAACACCATAAGGAGCGTGCCGGCAACCATAAGCGAAAGTCCGAGAAAGGCTTTTTTCGACAGCTTTTCCCGAAATACAAAATAGGAGAAGATAACGGTTACGATAATACTTAATTTATCAATGGGAACGACAACGCTGACCTCGCCGTTCTGAATAGCGTAGTAATAGAAGAGCCAGGAAGCGCCGGTTGCAATTCCCGAAAGTCCGATAAATGAAAGCTCCTTTCTATCTATTTTGCGAAGCCCTGCCTGTTTTCCGCGGGCAAATACGATAGCCCATGCCAAAATGAGAACGACACCGGTTCGGATAGCTGTTCCGAGGTTGGATTCAACACCTGAGATGCCGACCTTTGCAAGTATTGAGGTGAGGGCGGCAAAAATCGCGGCAAATACGGCATAAATAAGCCACGCACGGCTTTCCTTTTCGTTCTTTTTCTCTTTCTTTTCTACCATAAGGAAGATACCGACACCGAGAATAAGAGTTGCCATAAGCTTGACTGCAAGGTTTGACGTTTCGCCAAAGAAAATGATAGCGAGAATAACCGTGAGAATCGTGCTTGATTTGTCGATAGGAACTACCTTGTTTACGTCGCCTATCGAAAGCGCCTTGAAGTAGCAAATCCAAGAAGCGCCCGTCGCAAGTCCCGAAAGAATGAGGAAGACGAGAGCCTTTGGCTCGATATCGCCGATAGTGTTAAACGAGCCTGCGACAAATACCATAATCCAAGAGAATAAAAGAACGACTGCGGTGCGAAGCGCCGTTGCGAGATCGGAATCGGTTTTCTTAATTCCGCACTTGGCAAGTATTGACGTGAGGCCTGCAAAGAATGCTGAAAGTGTGGCGGCAATTATCCAAAGCATAAGGGTAAAACCTCCTATTAACCGTGTTAAAAGCCTGTATGGCTCTGAAAAACCTGTTTTAAGCAAAAAAGCACTTCTTGCGAAGTGCTTTTTTGGAGCTGCTACCCGGATTTGAACCGGGGACCTCATCCTTACCAAGGATGTGCTCTACCAACTGAGCCATAGCAGCATTGTCCTGAATATTTCCAAGGCATAGGGTATTATATCAAATTTCTCTGCGTTTGTCAATAGCTTTTGAAAAAATATTTACTGCAATAAAAAACGGACTTAAAAAAGAAGAAAAGACGCAACAAGTGAGTATACGTGTTAAATTATCCACACCTGTTGCGTCATATTTTGTTAATATTAGTTTACAAAACCAATCTTTCTTCTGACCTTTGACATGGTTTTGCGTGCGTAGTATGCCGCTTCCTCGGCTCCCGCCTTCATTACTGCGTCAAGGTGAGCCTTATCTGCGATAAGTCTTGCGAACTCGTCTCTTACCGGACTAAGTCCGTCTGCACACGCCTCGCCGACGGCAAGCTTAAAGTCGCCGTAGCCCTTACCTGCAAACTCTCTTTCGATTTCGGCAAAGTCCTTGCCGGTGAATGCTCTGTAAATTGTCATAAGGTTTGATATGCCCGGCTTGGTTTCCGAGTATCTTACCTCTGCCTCGGAGTCGGTAACCGCTCTTTTGAACTTGCGGATTATATCGTCCTTTGAGTCGAGAATATAGACTACTGCGTTCTGGTTTTCGTCGGATTTGGACATTTTCTGTGTGGGCTCTGCGAGCGACATAATTTTCATTGTGTCGGTCGAGATATATCCCTCGGGAACGGTAAAGGTGTCACTGTATATCTGGTTAAATCTCATTGCGACGTCACGGGCAAGCTCGAGGTGCTGCTTCTGGTCGATACCTACGGGAACGAGGTCGGTCTGATAAAGAAGAATGTCAGCCGCCATAAGCGCGGGGTAGGTAAAGAGACCTGCGTTGATATTCTGCGCATTCTTTGCGCTCTTATCCTTGAACTGCGTCATCCTTGAAAGCTCGCCGAACATGGTATAGCAGTCAAGTATCCAGCCGAGCTCTGCGTGAGCGGGGACGTGCGACTGAACGAAAAGGGTATTCTTCTTCTCGTCAAGTCCTGACGCCATATAGAGAGCGAGAGTTTCATAGGTTCTCTTGCGAAGCTCTGCGGGCACCTGGCGCACGGTTATTGCGTGAAGGTCCACAACACAGTAAAAGGTTTTATATTCTTCTGAAAATTTCGTGAAGTTTTTTATTGCTCCGAGATAGTTTCCTATCGTCAGGTTTCCTGATGGCTGAACACCCGAAAAAACTGTTTTTTTATCGTTATTCATTGGGTTTCTCCGTTCGTTTTTCAAATCTTATACTAAATTATACAACCGTTGGGGAAGTTTGTCAAGGCTTATTCACCGTATATTCTGCAAATATATTCGTTTTATCCCCTATTTGTTAATAAAATGTTTATATTTATATGTTAAAATATATAATTGTATTAGTACATACACGCGTAGCATTTGAAATTTTTGAAAGGATGTCGGTTTACCGATAAAAAAATGATAAAAGCGGAAAATCTTGTAAAACGATACGGAAATAATTATGCGCTGAACGACGTCAGCTTTGAAATTGCGGAGGGCGAGATAGTTGGACTTCTCGGTCCTAACGGAGCGGGAAAAAGTACGGCAATGAATATCCTTACGGGATATCTTGCGGCGACCTCGGGCTCGGCGTATATAAACGGAATAAACATTTTGACTGACCCCCTCAAAGCCAAGATGAACATAGGCTTTTTGCCGGAGCAACCGCCTATCTACCCCGATATGACGGTAATTGAGTTTTTGAGATTTGTTTACGAGCTCAAAAAGTGCACTCTTCCGCGTGAAGAGCACCTCGAATCCATACTCGCCTCGGTCAGACTTTCTGACGTAAAGCACAGACTTATAAAGAACCTTTCGAAAGGCTATAAGCAGAGAGTCGGAATTGCGCAGGCGCTTGTCGGCGACCCGAAAATCATAATATTCGACGAGCCTACCGTAGGTCTTGACCCGAAGCAGATACTCGAAGTCAGAAACCTTATAAGAAACCTTGGAAGAAAGCATACCGTAATTCTTTCAACTCACATTCTTGCCGAGGTTCAGGCGGTTTGCGAGAGAGTTATTATCATAAATAAAGGAAAAATCATTGCAAACGAGAGAACCGAGGACCTCACGAAAGCCATCGAGGACGGCTATCACTACAAGGTCAAGATATGCGGACCGCAGTCCGAGGTTGAATCGGCACTCAAAAGGGTTAACGGTGTTAAAAAAGTGGTTTCAACGGGCGAGCGTGAGCTTGACGCTTACACCTACGTTGTTGAGAGTGACAGAGGAATTGACGCAAGAAAGCCGATATTCTCACTCTGTGCTCAGAAAAATTGGGCTATAATCGGAATGATACCCACCGACACCGACCTTGAATCGATATTCATAAAGCTCGTAGATGCGTCAAACGGCGAGGTTACAAAGAACGCCGCAAAACGCAGACGCGCTCACTGATTGTCGGTTTTATATGAAGAAAGTTTAAGAAGCCTACCCGGCGGAACGGAGATTTTATGCTTGCAGTTTTCAAAAAAGAAATACACTCGTATTTTACGAGCGTTATAGGATACATTTTTCTATTCGTTTATCTGGCTCTCGGAGGAGGAGTTTTCTGTCTGACAACCCTCTTTTCGATGACGGCGGACGTCACACCGTTTTTCACTTATATGCTTTTTGTGACGGCTATAATTCTTCCTCTTCTGACGATGAAGTCGTTCAGCGAGGAGAAAAAAATAAAGACGGAGCAGCTGCTCCTCACCGCCCCCGTTTCAATTACGGGAATGGTTATGGGCAAGTTCCTTGCGGCATACGTTATGTTTGCCGGCTGTGTCGTTCTTAATTCACTCTACTTTTTAGTGCTTAACTACTACGCAGTTCTCAAATTCGTCATTCTTCTCGGAAACGTTCTGGCAATGCTTCTCGTAGGCACGGTGTTCGTATCTATCGGACTTTTCGTATCCTCGCTTACGGAAAATCAGCTTGCCGCCGCTATCGGCACGATAGCAATAATAATCGGCTTCCTTCTTATCAGCGTGCTCGGCTCTCTTTTCCCTGCGGCAAGCTGGTTCAGAGTTTACGTGCTTGATTTCTTCTCGATACTTTCGAGATTCCAAGGATTTACAAGCGGTTATTTTGATATTGCTTCACTTGTTTATTATTTGAGCGTTGCGGCAATATTCCTCTATCTCACGGTGCGCAACTACGACAGACGCCGCTGCGGATAACAAAGCAACCTAACACAAATAAAAGCAAAGGAAAAAAGCAATGAGCAACTTAAAAGGAAGGGCTATGGAAATCGTCAAAAAAGACAGAGTTTCCTCCGGCATTATAACCGCTCTCGTTATAGCGATTGTAATGGTTTTTAACGCGCTTTTATATACCGTAGTCAACGTTTTTGATTTCAGGTTTTCATACGTTGAGGAATTTGATTATTCTCTCAAAGGAAATACCGACCACCTTTTTGGCGAGGCGATAGCCGAGGGACGAGAGGTAAAGATTTCTTTCTGTATGAGCGAGCTTGATGTAAAGACCTCCGAGACGGTTGGCGAGGTGTATATCACCGCAAAGAATTTCGAGGAAAAATATCCGGACCTCGTAAAGCTTGATTTCGTAAACATAATAACGAAAAAATCCGAAACGACGGGTGAATACGTCAATATCTCAAAGTATGCCACCGATATGGAGGGCAACAAGACGACTATTCAGAAAACCTCGGTCATCTTCGAGAGCGGAAGAAATCACAGAGTCGTTTCAGATGCTTCGTTTTTCACATTTGATTCAAATATGTATATAACCTCGTATAACGGAGAAGAGGTTATGGCCTCTATGATGAGCTGGGTTTTGTCGGACGAGCATAAGTATGCCTACTTCACCCAGTATCACGGAGAAAACGCAGATATTGCGTTTACTAATCTTCTCGCGTGTGCGGGCTACTATATAGACGTTATCGATCTTCGCAAAGAAAAGGTGCCGGACAATGCGGACCTTCTTATAATCTCTAATCCTACGAGTGATTTTGAGGCTTCAAAGGACGATACGGTTCCTGCGGAGATGGACAGGCTTGAAGCCTACGTTGAAAGAGGCGGAAACATTTTCGTTACTCTTGACCCTTATGCAAAGTCGCTTCCCGTTTTGGAGGGCTTCCTCGCAAGACACGGAATAACGCTTTCGACGACCGAAATTGCTACGGGAAAGAGAGTTCGCAATATCGTAAAGGACTCCGAGAATGCAATTACTCCCGACTCGTTCACGATTATTGCAGAGTATGCGAAAAGCCCGATTGCAAATAAGGTTTCCGCAACCGTTAAGGCAAACGGTGACGGCAGAGTTATGTTAAAGGACGTATCGGCGCTCACTCTTTCGGGAGCTGCGAAGCCCTTACTCAAAACCTCCTCATCGGCGGTGCTTGAAGCCAACGGAAAGACGGTTTCCGAAGAGGGCAACTATTGCATTGCGGCATATTCCGAGTATACAACCGAGAGCGGCGGAAAAACCAACATATTCGTTGTACCGAGCATTTATCTTGCGGTTTCCGATGCTCTTATCGCTAACGGATACGCAAACAAGGACTTTGCATATTCACTTTTTGAAGAGCTTTACGGAGCAGAGGGAATGCCCTACGGCTGTCAGCCCTTGCTCTACGGCTCACAGATTCTTGAAAATCTCACTATGGGAACGGCTAAAACTTATACTGTGATAGTCCTCCTTATTCCGACGGCAATTCTCGCAGTTGGTACGGCAGTGATAATCAGAAGAAAGTACAGGTGAGAGGCGAAATATGAAATTTAGAATATTAAAAACGAAAAGAGCTAAAATTTTTGCGGCAATAACGCTTGCCGCAACAGTGCTTCTTCTGCTTCTTAACCTGTTGCTCTATTCCCTTGGAATAAACAAGGCAATGTTCTTCGATATGACACCCGAGGGGCTTTATACTCTCAGCGATGCAATGCTTGACGAGTGCGACGAGATTTTTGACGAGCTGAGACAAAAGACCTCGACAGACAGAGTAAAGAAGAAAATAAAGGTTACGTTCTGTACGGATGTTGACTATATTATCGGCTCTGCCGATACCCGTCTTACCTACTTTATGTCGCTTATGCTTCAAAACAGATATCCCGATATGTTTGAGGTGGAGACGGTAAACGTCAGACTTAATCCGACGGCGGTGTCGGAATACAAAACGACCTCCTTGACACAGATTGCGGAGAATAATATCATCGTCTCCTACGGAGAAAGATACCGTATAGTTACCGACCAGTATTTCTGGACGAGCGGAACAAAGGAGGACGAGTATTACAACGGTGAATACCGTATAGCTTCTCTTATGAAGTCGGTTTCCTCGCTTGCAAGACCTGTTGCGTACTTTGTGACAGACCACGGAGAGACCTATTATAACCCCGACGATAAGGAAAGCGAAATGAGCAAATCCCTCTCGGCATTTGCAGCCGTGCTTGTTGAGAGAGGCCTTGAAATCAAGACGCTTAATCTTTCGGAGGTGGACGCTGTTCCTGAGGACTGCGCGCTTCTTATTATAAATAATCCCACCGAGGATTTTGATTACGACAAAGCGGAAATAGACAGTCTTGGATATATCTCGGATACCGAGAAAATTGACAGATACCTCGTTATGCGCCAGGGCGCTATAATGATAAGCAAGGATTACAGAAAAACCCTCCCCGTTTTTGAATCATTCCTCTACGAGTGGGGATTTGATTTCAGCACCTCGGTTGTCGTTGACAAGGAGTCCTCTCTTGAAGACGAGAACAACACGGCAACCAATCTTATCGGTGTATACGACCAGAATTCAGAGAGCTACGGCTACGCAATTTACGGTGAATATGCCGACCTTTCAAGCGCTCCTGTAACCATTATCAAGGATTCGGGCTCGATAGGCTGCTCCTTCGTTGAGGCAAACGCAATGATGGAGTCGGGAACGAGCTACGCATCAAGGTATTACGTTTCATTCCTCACGACCTCGAACACGGCACAGAAATATTTCCGTGACGAAAACGATGAGATAAGCTCCTATATCGACGGCAACTCGGGCAAGTTTGACATTGCCGCCCTCTCGGTAAGACGTGAGCTTGACAGTGTGGAAAACGTAAGCAGCTATTCGTATATGTTCTGCGTTAACAGCGCAAGCTTCCTTCAAAATTCGCTTATCGGTGACACCTCTTATGCAAACTACGAGATAGTTTCGGCGGTTGTTGAGAACATTTCAAGAGTTGACGAGCACGCTTCGATGGACCTTGGCGCTTTGTCGCTTAACTCTGCATCGGGCGGAGGAAAATATATTATCGATATGAGCATGAGCGAAAACGATAACAAGATAGTTTCCAACAAATACGAGGACAACGATAAAACGAAGCCTCTTCTCGTTATAAAGGAAAACCACGGATTAAGCAGTACGGCAAAAACCGTTTATACAACTATCGTTTTTGCAGTGCCCGCAGCGATAGCCGCAGTTGGCATTTACGTCTGCTTGAAGCGCAGATTCTTGTAAGGAGGGCAAAATGAGATATATAGAAAAAGCAACGAAAAAATCCAAGTATTTTATAGCCCTCATTCTTACTTTGTCTCTTGCCGTTTTGATAGCTGCGGCTTCGATTATCACCGCGGTGGTAAATGACGACGGAGACGGTGGAAATCTTACCACAAGCGTTCCCGAAATACTTGAAGGCGAGGCAAGACAGAGCGGTCTTACCCTCGCATATCCCTCAATAAACAGAAAGAACTACATTGATTTCGTAGAAATCGAAAACCCGACCGGAAAATTCGGATTTATGTATGCGGAGAGTACGGGCGAGCAGATTTTCTACTACTTTGACAAGAACGGAAGACGGCACGATTATCTTCCCGGAATATACTTTGAGGAATCCTCCTTTGACTATTCGGAGCTTTTCGCAATAGACACGAGTGACGGATTTGGACAGTATACTCTCGTAGACTATCTTTTCGTATCGCTTCAATCTCCGTATTTTAGCGAGAGAATAGCATTTGAAACCGATACCGACAAGAGAAATCTTCAAATGAAGGAGTTTGGCTTCACCGATAAGGAGATGAGCTCGGTTCGCTTCCACTATAAAAACGAGCTTGGCGAAACCCTGACAAGAGAGGTTAAAATCGGCGGAAAAAGCGTCACGGGTACGGGCTTCTACTTTACGGTAGCAACGGTTACAAACAATCCCGACGGAACCGAAACCGTCAACGAGCGCCCGTATATATACGCATCTACCAACAACTATTACGACTACGCAGTATCCAATATGACGCAGTTTATAAAGCCGCTTCTCGTATCCGAGGGTCTTTCAGAGGATAACGGCTTCGGTCCGTATCTCACACCCGGATATTATCAGTGGGTAAACCAGCTTCACGATGGAAAGTGCGAGTGCGATATTTACGAGTGCGAGTGTCAGGGAAAATGCACCGCGGGTTGTGCCTGCACCGACACCTGTATCGTTGATACGGTAACCGACAAGGCAAACGTTACGGTTTATGCCGACACGTTTGATTCGAGCAGTCTTGGCGACGGCTACGACCTCGTTGAAATAGACATAAAGGCTTACACCGAGGCTCTTTCCGAGCTTAAAAACAAGCCCGGCTACGAGAGCAAAAACTACGAGAGGGCTATAAATCTTCTCGTCGGCAAAAAGCTTGGTGAGCTTGCAGAGGAAATCAGATATTCATTCGTATTTATAGAAAACACCATTTCTCTTGGCACAAAGGGCTCATCGCTCTATAAGTACACCGTAAAATCGGTCGACGCGATAGTTACCGACAGCGGTGATATTATCACGGGCGGTGCTTTTGCGGGTAGCGAAAACCTTATTTCGGTTACCTATGACGTTGAGTACGTCGTTTACGAGGACGGAAAGGCACAAATCGTTACCGAAACCAACAGACGCTCGGTTCTTGACCTTTCAAGGCTTGATGCGAGCGATGCGGTTATCTCTTCGCTTCGCAACGCGAAAATCGGCGAGGAGCTTGACGTTTCGTTTGATATCACCTACACCAAGGACAACACTATTATCGAGAAAAGAGAATACGTAATCACCGAGATAGTTGATATATTCAACTTGAAGGGTGAGGAGGTGGACCTCGTTTCAGAGGACTCGATGGTAAGCTACCGATACGTAGTATACGTTGACGGCAAGGCGTCCGCAGAGCAGCTCTACTTTATCGAGCTTGCTGACGTTGACGGCGGTGATTATCAGGCAATTAAGGATGCGCTCGTCGGCAAGACGAGAGGTGTCTACAACAAGAAAATCACCGAGCAAAACGTTTATTACGAGCCGTTCCTCGGCTTCTCGTCTTACAGAATATCGAGAATAGATTACTTCACCGAGGCAAGACTCGTTACGGCATTCAAGTTCCAGAATAGCTCAAAGCGCGATCCCTATTACGGAGAATCGCTTTACGAGAACCTTATGACCGGAGCAGAGAAGCTCTACGGACTCAACAACAGCGCCTGCGAGCAGGTAGCGGTTATGCTCGGCGGTCTTTCGGAAACCTCCTCGACGGCAACTGCGGCAGGTCTTGTCGGTGACAAGGTCATTGCGGTAGGAATAACTCCCGAGGTTAAAAAGCAGTACGGTCTTTACGCTCATACGATATACTTCGAATTGCCAAGGGGCATCAAGGCGTACGATGGAAGTCTTCCGTCCGATAAGGACAGTATGGTGTCCGAGCTTGACGACTATACGTTCAGAAGCACTCTTGGATTTACGCTTTATATAAGCGACGTAGACCCCGAGACCAATATGAGATATATAGGCTCGGATCTTTACGATATCGTGACGAGAGTTCCTGCGGCGGATTTCGCGTTCCTCGATTACGATTTTGAAACGTTCTGGGCGAGAAGAAATATTATCCTTATGGACGTAGTTCATATAGAGAATTTCTCGATAGAATTCAATATGAGCGACTTCAAGGGTGAGTACAATTTCGAGCTTACTCAGCCGAATGCGGATAAAAAGGACCTCGGCGTATTCGTAACGCTTGGAAATCCTGACGCGGCGCAGAGCTACACAGAAACCGAGCTCTTAAAATTCCTGCAAAACCCTGCGAATTCCGCATATCTTTACGAGGGCGGCACAAGCCTTAAAACCTTCTACGAGAGGGTAAGTGATGCAGGAATAGAGGATTACCAGAATGCGCTTCCCGACTCGCTCGGCGCGGATAGATTTAAGGCGGCGATACGTCTTATATACTTCACCTCGTACGTTGACGTTTTGCCCGAGGAGCTTAAAGCGGGCGCTATTTCAGAGGAAAAGCGAGTTATGAAAATGACCTTGCGCCTCGACGAGTCCTCGCCCAACGCTTCGCCGCACACCTACGTTTACAATTATTACAGAGTAGACGACAGACACGTCCTCGTCACAATTCACCAGGAAACAATTAACGGTGAAAGGGTGACCGATACGGTAGCGGAATTCTATATTTCCTCGTTTGCGTTTAAGAAAATTGCCACTAACTTTATGGGACTTCTCAACGCAGAGGTTATAGATACCGACGTCGGATATCCCGACGAGGTTACAAAAGAGTGACGGGCAAGTGAAATGCCAAAAGACAGCAATATAATATAAAAATAAAGAATTTTATAAAAAGTATTTGATTTTTCTGAAAATTTATGTTATAATGTCTTTGCTCATTGTATTCTGTTTGCTTTGAGTTAACTTGTTATAAATAATTTTTATCATAAAGGAAGAAAATATGAAGAGAATTTTGAGTTCAATTCTCGTCGTTGTTATGCTCGTGCTTACACTTGTAGGATGCGGCTACTCCGTCGAGGAAGACAAGATGAAAAATTACGCTACCTTTGATAAGGCTGCATTTGAGGCTTTGCTTCAAACCATACTTATAGAGGACGGCGATTTTACAACCGATGACGCAATTCGCGCTGCAAGGGTTGAGGATAGCATATATGCCGCTATTGCCGAGGCTATCGGCACTGAGGCAGTGTCAAAGACCGAGGGCAAGCCCGAGGGCCGTGACGTAATTTACTTCTCCTACTATGCGATAGCAACCGTAAAGGATGAGCTTACCGAAGAGATG
>JAZNCB010000180.1:0-29817 GCA_046156285.1 Eubacteriales bacterium
GCTTGTTTTCTTGGACGACTGCCACTCCTTGTTTCTCGCTTCATCTCTCCCCGAGAGCGCTCGAAACCGTCCCCCAATTTCCGTTTGCAAGCAAACGAAAAGCTAGGTTCGAAGACAGATCCCCAGCCAACCGGCAAAAAAGCCACTCATACGAGTGGCTTGTCGTTTGGCTGGGGATCTAGGATTCGAACCCAGACATACAGAGTCAGAGTCTGCTGTGCTACCTTTACACAATTCCGCTAAACTTTTGCGCTTGATTATTTTATCACAATAAATTCCGTTTGTCAAGTCCTTTCGAAAATTTTGTGCTTATTTTTGTTTTTTATTCGTTTTTTCGCTATTTTGCTTACTGTTTTCTTTTTGCCTTTTGCTTTTGTCGAAACAAAAACACGGCATTTTGTTGACACGTCAACAAGGTTTGTGTTATAATACAGTGTCTGATGTTGAAAAATCAACATTGATATATCTACTTTTTGAGGAAGCGCTAAATGAAAGAACGATTTAAGACTTTTACTGTTTTAATTTCAAAAATCAGCAGAAACATTAAGAAAATTAAAAATCAGGAGATGGCGGAGTACGGACTTCGAAGCGTACACGTCACCTGCATTTATTTTCTTTACTCATCGGAGCATCTTACCGCAACAGAGCTTTGCGAGCTTTGCGAGGAGGATAAGGCGACTATTTCGCGCGCCATTGCATATCTTACGGAAAATGGATATATTGAGTGCGAGACGAAGCATGCAAAGCGCTACAAAACACCCCTTTTGCTTACCGAGCATGGAGTTGAGGTCGGCAAGAAGATTACGGAAAAGATAAATCTTGTGCTTGACGAAATCTGCATTGACCTGACCGAAGAAGAGAGAGCGGAATTCTATCGCAGTCTTGCTGTAATAAGCGACAGCCTTGAACTTTGCACCAGAGGAATACAAAGAGCTAAAAAAATCAAAACGAGCAAGGCATAAGAGAGGAAAACGTAAATTATGAAAATAAAAATGCGTGCGATGAGCTACGAGGACGTTTTACGCGAGCCTCGCTTAAAGCATAAAAAGCCAAGAAAGCCGAGCATAGCTATTGCCACCCTTGCTCGTATTTTATCTGCTTCTACACTTCGCAAAACGAAGTTTTCTTATACTACCGAGAGAATGGAGCTCGTCGGCAAAGAGCCCTGCCTTATTCTTATGAACCATTCGAGCTTTACCGATATGAAGCTCGCCTTTGGCATATTCTATCCGAGAAAGATGGGCATAGTTACGTCGGTAGATGCAATGTCGGGCATTTTGGGCAAGCTTATGAGACTTCTCGGTTGCACACCGACACACAAATACGTTGCTGATTTTTCCTTAATCAACGATATAAAGTATATGCTCCGCGAAAACAAAACGAGCGTGCTTATGTATCCTGAGGCAGGATACTCCTTTGACGGAAGAGCTACCACACTTCCGCGCGGTATCGGAATTTTGTTGAAGCGGCTCGGTGTTCCGGTCGTGACGGTTATAACGCAGGGCGCGTTCCACAGAGACCCGCTTTACAATATGCTGAAAATTCGTGACGTTCAGGTTTCGGCTCACGTAAAGTGCGTAGCAACCCCCGAAGAGATAAAGGAAAAGTCGGTCGAGGAGCTCGACGCACTTATAGACGAGGCGTTTTCATTTGACAACTTTGCGTGGCAAAGAGACAATAAAATCTCAATTGACGTGCCTTTCCGCGCGGACGGACTTCATAGAATTCTTTATAAGTGTCCCGCCTGCAACACCGAAAATCAGATGGAGGGAAAGGGGACGTCTCTCACCTGCCACGCCTGTAAAAAGAAGTGGGAGATGGACGAGTTCGGTCAGCTTGCCGCCGCGGACGGAAACACGGAATATCCTCACATTCCCGACTGGTACTCCTGGCAAAGAGAGTGCGTAAAGCGAGAGCTTCTTCTTGGAAGCTATCTTATCGATTGCGAGGTTGATATTGCTATTCAGGTTAACCTTTCCTGCGTTTATAAAATAGGAAAGGGAAGACTTCGTCACGACCTTGACGGCTTCCGCCTGACAAGCGAGTGCGGAAAGCTTGATTACAAGCAGTCTCCCGTGTTTACTCACACACTTTATTCGGATTATTACTGGTATGAAATTGGTGACGTTATAGGCATTGGCGACAACGAGTTTTCATATTTCTGCTTCCCCGGAAAAGAGATTTCCGTAACCAAGGCTCGCCTTGCAACCGAGGAGCTTTACAAGATAAAAAAGGCTGAGCGCAGAACGGGCGACAGCAAAAATCAATAATTTTGAAAAAACGGGATTTTCTTTGCAAGAAAACCCTAAAATACCTTGTATTTTAAGTATTACTGTGCTACTATATTGGTATAATAAATTCATTTGGAGAAGAAAATACTGAAAACTTCGCAAACAGGAGCGAAAAATGGGTGTAGAACCGCTACGCTTTTGATTTTTCTTGCTTGGGTAACCTATGCGGTATCCTATTTTGGAAAGGTCAATTACTCCGCCAATATAACACAGATTATAGAGTTTTATTACGTAACGAGGGCGCAAGCCGGGTCTTGCGCCCTCGTTTTTCTTTTATTTATTTCGATATTTTATTTTTAAGAGGGTTTTTCTTCAAACAATTCTTCCATACTAACACCCAAAATCTTTGCAATAACAAAAATCTCTTTATCAGTTGCGTTTCTTATCTGTCCTTCAAGCTTTGAATAGCTCGTGGGGTTCATATCACAGCCCATAGTTTGAATTTTCGCAATAAAATCCTTCTGCTTTATTCCTTTTTCCTTGCGAAGTCGTTCTATGTTTCTTCCAATCATATTGGCGTTTCCGTATTCTTGCTTTCTGATTTTCATATAATTTTGTCCTCTTTAGTTCTTTTTTAGAATTATACCCCCAAAAACACTTGACAAAATTCCAAAATAGAATTATAATATAAATAATTCCAAAATGGAATAATAAAGCGAAAGGAGAAAAGACTTATGAGTAATTACATTGCTGAAAATTTAGGGAAAGATGAAAAAGTAATTATGGAGGCAAAGCTAAACAAGTTGTGTTTTGTTCCGAGACTTATAACTATTGGTTTGGGGTTGATATTTCTTATTGTTGCACTTGTGCTTCCTGATTCTCTTTTTGTAGTCACAGTTTCTATGGTCGTTTTTTCGGCAAGTGCTATTATTACCGGCGCTTTGAATGTGTTGGCGCTCTGGAATATGAGCCTTGTGGTAACGGACAAAAGAATTTTGGGAAAAGTTGGAATTTTATCTATTGCTACTTTAGATTATCCAATTGAAAAGGTTGACAACATCTCTCTAAAAGCGGGAGTGCTTGGGAATTTTTTCAAATATTACGCACTTTCCATTCAAACCGCAGGTACTAGCGATACAACGAGCAAAGGAATTAAATTTGACGGCATAAAAAATGCTGTTGAGTTTAAGAACGTTGTTGTTGCTGCAATAGAGCAGCACGCAGAAGATGCAAGAAGATTGCAAGCCGAGGAGATTGCAAAAGCAATGGCAATGGCAAGCAAACAGTAAAATAATAGCTGTGACAGGTTTAAGAATATAGCATTACGCTTAAAACTGTCGCCTCAAAAGCAAAAGGCACTCCTTTTGGAGTGCCTTTTTCACCTCTCGCCCCTTTTTGCATAACCTGCAACAACAGTATTAAATGCGAGGTTGTTATGCGATACACAAATAGGGAAATTGATTTTTTTAATCTGCTCAGACGACTGCCGGATGCAGTGTCGGTGTTGAGAGGACGTGAGGAAAACACCACTCTTCACGGAACAGTCAAGTTTTACAAAGCAGACAGTGGCGTTTTTGTCGTAGCAGACGTATCGGGGCTTCCTCGGTCAAACGGGGCGTGTAATAGCCGTATTTTTGCTTTCCATATACACGATGGACAGGGCTGCGACGGAAATAGCATAGACCCATTTGCAAGTGCGGGCAGTCACTACAACCCGGACGGTTGTCCTCACCCGTATCACAGGGGAGATATGCCGCCTCTTTTCAGTGCTGACGGGCGTGCGTTTCTTGCCTTTTTGACCGACCGATTCACTGTAAACGAGGTTCTTGACAGAACGGTTATCATTCACGACAGCCCCGATGATTTCACAACACAGCCGTCGGGAAATGCAGGCAACAAAATTGCCTGCGGGACAATTTCAAAAGTAATGCGGTGAACTAAAAAGTAAATATTAAATTGCTCTTGCCCTCTAAAAACGAATAAACGTCTTGAATTTTTATAAATTGTGTGGTATCATAATGTATTGATATTACTTTTTATGATACGAGGATTTTTATGACACAATCGAGAGAGCTTTTTCTAAATACAAAGCTATCGAAGCTCTTTTGGAAAGCGGCTATACCCGGCGGTATCGCAATGCTTGCGGGCTCGCTTTATATGATTTTCGACACACTTTTCATCGGAAAGCTGATAGGCACGACGGCTCTTGCCGCTCTCGGACTTTCAATTCCCATTGTTATAGTAAACTTCGCTTTGGCGGAGCTTGTCGGAGTTGGCTCGTCGGTCCAGATTTCTATATTTCTCGGCAGACGGGAGGACGACAGAGCAAACAGATACTTTACCGCGGCGGTGCTGCTTATCGTTGCGACGGGTATACTCAGTGGAGCTTTGATATATTTTTCAGCTCCGGCATTTATGCGGCTTATGGGTGCCAACGGAGAGCTTCTTCAATACGCCGTTGAATATGCAAGAGTGTATGCAATATTTTCACCTATAACCGCGCTTATGTTTGCGATGGATAACTTCCTCAGAATAAGCGGAAAAATCAAGACGAGTATGATACTCAATATCGTTTCGAGCGCTCTTACCGTTCTGCTGGAGCTTTTATGTATCGTAGTTTTCAAGCTTGAAATCGTTGGCGCGGCGCTTGGCGCAAGCATTGCAATGTCTGCCTCTACACTATTCGCTATATTTATGTTCGTGCCCGGAAAATTACAGCTTAAATTCGTAAAGCCTGCGTTTTCAGCGAATATGATAAGAGCGATATATAAGAATGGAATGGCGCCATTTCTTACAAACGTATCGGGAAGAATTTTCTCGGTTGTTATGAATATAATGCTTATGTCGTATAGCTCCGAGAGGGGCGAGGCAGTTGCTATTTACGGTGTCGGTATGACTATATGTTCGGTTATCGAGCAGGTGCTTTACGGAACTGTCGATTCTCTTCAACCCTCTCTTGGCTATAACTACGGAGCAAGGCTCTATTCAAGAGTTAAGAGGCTTGAAGGATATGCTATGGCGGCAGGACTTACGATTTGCTTTGTCGGCGGAGCTGTTATGCTGATAATTCCCGGGACGATTTCGCTCCCGTTTCTTGAAGACGTAACCCTTCTTAGCGCTACCGTAAGGGCGGTCAGAATTACGGCGCTCGCGTACCTTACAAAGTGGCTTTTAGTATGTATAAACTGCTTCTTTATGGCGCTCGAAAGACCTACGTTTGCTATGATAATATCGCTTGCAGACGCTTGCGTTATTCCTCTTCTTTTGGTTTTGGGCCTCCGTCCCTTTGCGCTTGACGGACTTTGGCTTAATTATCCCGTAAGAACCTTGGCGGCAAGTGCGCTCGCTCTTTTTATACTCCTTAAAACGAAAAGAAAGCTTTTTCCTAAAAACGAAAATAATATCTGATAAATATTTACGTTGAGTTTATTTTACAATAATATAATAAATACGGATATATATTTTTTTGTAAAAGAGGACGTATATATGGAAAAGAAAAACAAGAGAAAGCTGTATTTCAGAATTCTTAAAAAGATAATGAAGCTGAGATATAAAAAGCCTAAGTTCATTTACCTTGGTGAAGAAATTTCCGAGGGCGCTCTTATCCTCAGCAACCATGAGGGTACAGATGCCCCGATGTCTCTTGAAATATATCTTGATAAGCCTATCAGAATGTGGGGCGCTCACGAGATGAACTCAGGACTTATCAAGCTTTATAAATACCAGACGCGCGTGTACTATCACGAAAAGAAGCACTGGAATTTGCACCTTGCAAGACTTTTCTGTCTTATTGCGAGCCCGCTTACATATCTTTTTTACAGCGGACTTAACCTTATATCTACATACAGAGACGCACGGCTTGTTAAAACAATGCGCGAGAGTATAGCGGCTATCAAGGACGGATATAATATAGTTGCATTCCCCGAAATATCCGAAAACGGATATCTTGCCGAGCTTGAAGGCTTCCATGAGGGTGCGGTAATGCTTGCGGAGATATGCAAGCTTCGCGGAATTGACCTCACTATATTCGTCACCTATTTCAAAAAAAGCGAGCTTACCTACGTTATAGACAGCCCCGTACGTTACTCCGAGCTTTCGAGAAAGTATTCGGGACGCGCCGAGATAGCGAGGGCGCTTTGCGAAAGATGCAATGAGCTTGGCAAAATAAATTTTGACGATGAGGGAAACGTTATTTCTTCATCAAAGGAAGCTAAAATTTCATAAAAGTGACTGCCGTCGGAAAAAGGCATATTGATTCCGACGGCAATAATTTTATAAAAAAAGAGTTGTATATTTTTTTGTACAATCTGTTGACATTGAATTTTCTCTGTGGTATAATAACACAGGTCGTGTAAATACACGGCCAAAATTCGCATAAGCCTATTTTTTAGTTTGAAAGGCGTAAATTATATGGGTGAGACAAATCACACGGCAGCTCTTTTTCAAAATCAAAAATCAAAATATCTTTTCGACATATTAACCGTGCTTTTGGCAGGCAGTATTGTGGCGCTTGCGTTCTTCTTTTTCCAGAACAGTAACGGATTTGCACCGGGAGGAGTTGGCGGTCTTGCAACCATAACCTACTCGTTTTTAGGTGAGAAGATAAGCTGGGCAGTTTTGATGCTCGCATTCAACATTCCGATTTTCGTTCTCGTAAGCATATTCGTTGACCGAAAGCTCGGAATTTACCTTAGTATTTATATGCTTGTGCAATCGCTCGGTGTTGAGCTTCTCGGCAAGATAGGGGCAAATCCGTATTCCATTGAAAATAACGGCGCGGATTTCGAAATCGTTTTTGCCTGCATTGCAACCGGTGTTGTTTCGGGTATCGGATTTTCGCTGATGCTGAAAAGATTTGGCGCAAGCGGAGGCACTTACGCAATTTCCGCGGTTATAAAAAGATTTAAGCCGGCAAGCAACATAGCCTACCTTTCGTTTATACTCGATGCAAGCGTCGTTGCCATTGCGTTCCCCGTTTACGGCTGGAAGATTACCCCCGTTATCTGTACGCTTCTCAACGTATTTATTGCAAACGTTGTGGTTGATAACAACCTTGCAGGTGTTAAAAACGGATATAAATTCGAGATTATAACCGACGAGCCCGAGAAGCTTTCCGACGAGCTTATTGCAGAGCTTAAACACGGTGTCACGCAGGTTAAAGTGCTTGGAAAGTATTCTCATACCGATAAATATATGCTCATTTGTATAATAAGAAAGAAGCAAATCGGTCAGATGATAAAAATATTGAAAAGATATCCCGGAACGTTTTCGAGCTTTACGAGAGTTAACGAGGTTTTCGGCAGGTTCAAAAAATAAAAAACGGAGCTGCTTCATTTAGGCAGAACCCAAAAAGAGCGGAGATACCGTAAAAAACACGGTTTCTTCGCTCTTACTTTATTCCTTTTGTGTTTTTAAGGTTGAAATTCTTTCGAATTTCTCCTTTTTTCGCTCTTTTTGTATCGCCGTTTCCTCGCTCGACGTACCCTTGTACGCCTATCGCTCGTCAGCCGACGATTTCTCTCCTAAATCAAGCGAGCCCCGAAATGTGCTTCGCATTAAGAATTCAGATTTTTTCGTAAAATTTCTAAAAAACTGTTGATTTATCTGAATTCTTAATGACTCAGCTCCTGTTTGTTTGCAAAGTGGAAATTATTCTGTTCTAAGTGCTACCACAGGGTCGCGCTTTGCCGCGCTTCTTGCAGGGATAAGTCCCGAGATAAGCGTAAGAGCTATGCTCAGGCATACAAGAAGTATTGCGTTTGATACGGGGAGCGCCGCAATGCTTCCGTATCCGAGAAGCGGTTCAAGAATGATATTGACCACAATCGAGATAAGGTAGGTTGCGCCAATACCTATAAGACCTGCTAAAAGACCTATGATAAACGTCTCTGCGTTGAAGAGGTGGCTTACGTCCTTCTTGCGTCCGCCGAGCGCACGGATTACACCGATTTCCTTAATTCTCTCAACAACCGAAACGAACGTGATAATTCCTATCATAACCGTCGAAACGACAAGCGATACCGAGGTAAACGCAATAAGCGCGTAGGAGATAGCGTCTATCAAGGTGTTAAGAAGATTTATAATAAGTTCAAGAGTGTCGGTGTAGGTGACGGCAACCTTGGTTTCGTCATTGTTCCATATATCGAGGTAATCCGTAACGAGATTTTTATCTTCAAAGGATTTCGGATATATAAGAACACTGTTCGGAAGCGAATTACCGCCGAGGTTTCTTATAAGAGTGTCTCTTATATCTTGAAGAGTTTTGTTGTCACCGCCCATAAGGAACATAGTCGCGGAGATTGCCGAGCTGGGAGAAATAACACCTGCGGATTGCTTTGTGATAAAGCTTCCGTCGGGATTTTTTGCCTCGTCAACCGCTGTCGTCGGGTCGTCGTAGACGTAGGTGAAGTTGTAGATATAGGAGTAGTTAAGAGAAATTCTGTTGTTCGGGTCTTCCTCGGTAGGCATGGGGAAGGTGCGTGAGCCTATCTCGTTTGCCGCAAGGTCGCTCATAAGGTAGTTGAACAAAAACTCCGAGGAAGCATTTGCTTCAAGCATGTGATTTGTAAGAGCCTCGGTGTAGTAAATACCCGATTTAAGTGAGCCGTATGAAACCGTTTCCTTGGGAGTGAGAATTCCAACGACTTCGAGCTCTACTCCGTCGCCCTGACCGATACTGTCACCGGTGAATTCGGAGTTGTATTTATAAGTACCGTTAAGAAGCTGTGCTACGAAGTCAGTGCCTGACTTTGTGAATACCGTATCGGTAGGATACCATACGAATTTCTTGCCGATGAGCTCGTCATACTCGAAGAATTCGCGGTAGTCTGCCATACTGTTATAGTTGTTCGGGTCGTCTGCCGTTGCCTTGTCAACTATCGCAAGGAATTCCTTTTGCGTATAGAAGCCGAATGCGGCAAGAAGAAGGTCGGAGATTTCGTCATCGGGGTTGAGTACGAGCATAATCTCGTTCTTGTTTTCGGCAACCTTACCGCCGCCGATAAGATTATACTGTGAAAGCAAATAGTCGGCATTTGACGGTGCTTGCTGCATTGAGGGAACCATATAGGGAATGTATGCGGTATACGACTTGTAGTCGGTCTCACCGAGAATTGCGGTGTACATATCTATAAGTCTTTTTACCGAAACATGCTGAGAGTTCGAACCGTTTTCGTATTTGAAATCGGTAAAGAGGTTTGTCGCCATATTGATGCCGTAGTTGAAGAGCATTGCCTCGTAGTTTTCGCTCGGCATAGCCTTTATGTAATCAATATACTCTTTTGAGATAGTATTCTGAGCAAAAAGACGTTCAAGGCTTGCGTTCATTTCAGCGAGGTTTTCAATGGTGCTCGAAATATAGACCTTGTTCGGTTGTTTTACGAGCGAAACCTTATCAGACATATCCATAAGGTCGGCAAGAGATGATGCGTTAAATCCGGTTTCGGCAATTTCAATGGGGTTGCCTGAGAGCATATCGTCCTGCATTGAAGCGATATATCCCTTGATACCCGCAGAGAATGCAAGAACGAGGGCGATACCGATAATACCGATAGAGCCTGCAATTCCGACCATTGTCGTTCTGCCTTTTTTGGAGAGCAGGTTCTTCGTCGAGAGCATAAATGCCGTAAAGAATGACATTTTTGCCTTTTCCTTGCTCTTTTTGATTATCTTTTTCTTTGCCTTTTCGTCTTCTGCCTTAGAAAGCTCGGCTGCAAGAGCAGCCTCTTCATCTGCGATAAGCTCGGCAACCTCTGCCTCCTCCTCTTCGGGAGTAAAGGGGTTTGTGTCCTCGATTACGTTACCGTCGCGAAGACGTACTATTCTTGTCGAATACCGGTCGGCAATTTCGGGGTTGTGCGTTACCATAATAACAAGGCGCTCGCCCGAAATCTCTTTGATAAGGTCCATAATCTGAACCGAGGTAACCGTATCAAGCGCACCCGTCGGCTCGTCAGCAAGCAAAATTTCAGGGTCGTGTACAAGAGCTCTCGCTATTGCAACTCTCTGACACTGACCGCCCGAGAGCTGATTAGGTTTTTTGTAATACTGACCGGATAGACCTACTCTGTCAAGAGCAAGCTTTGCGCGTCTTATTCTCTCCTCGCGGGAAACA
Organism: Eubacteriales bacterium; assembly: GCA_046156285.1. Lineage (GTDB taxonomy): Bacteria > Bacillota > Clostridia > Oscillospirales > CAG-272 > UBA1740. The sequence continues at coordinate 10,345 of JAZNCB010000180.1, forward strand.
CCCGATATAGTGAGAGCAAGCTCAACGTTGCCAAGCACCGTCTGGTGTGGGATAAGGTTGTAGCTCTGGAATATAAATCCAATTCTGTGGTTACGGTAAACGTCCCAGTCTCTATCCTTGTAGAGCTTCGTGCTCTTGCCGCGTATAACAAGGTCGCCTGATGTGTAGTGGTCAAGTCCGCCGATTATATTAAGGAGCGTGGTTTTTCCACAGCCCGACGGACCGAGAATTGAAACGAATTCCTTCTTTCTGAAAGAAATGTCAACGCCTTTGAGCGCGTGAACGGTTTCAGATGACGTTACGTAATCCTTTTTAATGTTTTTAAGCTGAAGCATCGTATTTTTCCTTCAAATATTTTTATTGCAACAAATATTATACTATATAATTGTGAACAAATATATATTAAACTATAAATTAAACTTAAAACTGCAAAAATATTTTAGAAAAAGCTTGTCAAGTGTAAAAATACACAAAATTTTAGCGAAATTTTCTCTAATTTTCAATAGGGCGGAGCACAATATCTTGTAATTTCCTATTGACAAGAGCACTATATGTAGTGTATAATATTACTCACCAAGAGAAAAAGGAAAAGAAAAAATGAAGCTTATAAAGAGAAACGGCTCCGAGGAAATATTCGACGGAGAGAAAATCGCAACAGCGGTTAAAAAAGCAAATGACGCCGTAGACGAGGCAGCGCGGATTTCTGACGAAAAAATAAAGCAGGTCACCGAAAGGGTGGTCGCTGACTGTGAGAGGCTCGGACGCGCGGTGAGCGTGGAAGAGGTTCAGGATATGGTCGAGGACGAAATAATGAGCCTTGGCGCACACACTCTTGCAAAGGCGTATATTACTTACAGATATAAAAGGGAGTTGGTTCGTAAATCCAATACGACCGACGACAAAATACTTACGCTTATCGAGTGCAATAACAAAGAGGTAAAGCAGGAAAACGCAAACAAAAATCCCACCGTTAACAGTGTTCAGCGCGATTATATGGCGGGCGAGATTTCAAAGGACCTGACGCGCCGCATACTTCTTGCCGACGATATCGTAAAGGCGCACGAGGAGGGAATTATTCATTTCCACGATGCAGATTATTTTGCGCAGCACATGCACAACTGCGACCTTGTAAACCTCGAAGATATGCTGCAAAACGGAACGGTTATCAGCGGAACGATGATAGAAAAGCCGCATAGCTTTTCAACCGCCTGCAACATTGCTACTCAGATTATAGCGCAGGTTGCGTCAAATCAGTACGGCGGTCAGTCGATAAGCTTAACACACCTTGCGCCCTTTGTTGACGTCAGCCGTCAGAAGATAAGAGCGGCGGTTGAAAAGGAGCTTTCCGAGGTTGGCGTTTCGGACAAGGCGGCGGTAGAGAAAATTGCCGAGAAAAGACTTCGCGAGGAAATCGAACGCGGTGTTCAGTGTATACAGTATCAGGTTGTAACTCTGCTTACGACAAACGGTCAAGCTCCGTTTATTACGGTATTTATGTATCTTGGCGAGGCCAAAAACGAAAGCGAAAAGCGCGACCTTGCTCTTATTATCGAGGAGGTTTTGCTCCAAAGATATAAAGGTGTTAAAAATGAGGCGGGTGTGTGGATTACTCCCGCATTCCCGAAGCTCATATACGTTCTTGAAGAGGACAACGTGAGAGAGGGGAGCGAGTACTACTATCTTACGAAGCTTGCGGCAAAGTGCACGGCAAAAAGAATGGTGCCCGACTATATATCCGAAAAAATTATGCTCGCAAACAAGGTGGATAAAAACGGCGACGGTCACTGCTACACCTGCATGGGTTGCAGAAGCTTTTTGACACCCTATCTTGACGAGGACGGAAAGCCGAAGTATTACGGCAGATTTAATCAGGGCGTTGTAACCGTCAACCTTGTTGATATAGCTCTTTCGGCAGGCAAGGATATTGACAGCTTCTGGCGTATTTTCGATGAGAGAATGGAGCTTTGCCACAGAGCGCTCCGCGCCCGTCACGAGAGACTTCGCGGCACTCTTTCCGATGCTGCGCCTATACTTTGGCAGCACGGCGCTCTCACAAGACTTAAAAAGGGAGAGAAAATAGACAAATACCTTTACGGCGGATACTCAACTCTTTCGCTCGGCTATGCGGGACTTTGGGAGTGCGTGTCCCCACCCAAAGGAAAAAAGCCCACCGAGCCCGAGGGCGAGGAGCTCGGTCTTTCGATAATGAAGAAGCTGAATTTTTACACGGGTATGTGGAAAGCGGAAGAAAATATAGATTATTCACTCTATGGAACTCCGCTTGAAAGCACGACCTACAAGTTTGCAAAATGCTTGCAAAACCGCTTCGGAATAATCAAGGGAGTTACCGACCGCTCGTATATAACCAACTCCTATCACGTTCACGTGACCGAGCCGATAGATGCCTTTGACAAGCTCCAATTTGAAGCGAAATTCCAGGCGCTCTCACCGGGCGGAGCAATTTCCTACGTTGAGGTTCCCGATATGCAGAATAATATCGAGGCGGTGCTTGGCGTTATGGAGTTTATATACGACCATATTATGTATGCCGAGCTTAACACGAAGAGCGACTTTTGCCAGGTTTGCGGTTACGACGGTGAGATTTTAATTACTAAGGACGAGGACGGAAAGCTTGTTTGGGAGTGCCCGAACTGCAAGAACCGCGACCAGTCGAAGATGAACGTCGCGCGCCGAACCTGCGGTTATATCGGCACGCAATATTGGAACCAGGGCAGAACCGAGGAGATAAAGGACAGAGTTCTTCATCTTTAATATTACAAAAAGTTTACACAAAATATAAATATGTCGAAATAAGCGGTGCTAAAATTATAGTACCGCTTATATTTTTTTGGAGGTGTCTTTATGAGGGGGCTGTGCAGATTTCTTTTCTCGCGCTATTTCGTGTCAGCAACTCTGATACTCGCAGAGCTTACACTGCTTTGCTACCTGCTCTTTTTTTCATATGAGTATTCGGTATATGCGCTCGTGTTTTTCGGTGTCGTTGACGTTATCGTTATAGCGAGCCTTATAACGAGGGACGCAAATCCGGAGTATAAAATTTCGTGGCTTGTCATAGTTATGCTTTTGCCGCCGTTCGGTGCATTCCTTTATGCGATTTTCTATTCGAGAAAGGTTTCGTCAAGAAAAGCCGAGTTTATGAGACGGGTTCAGGACGGGCTTTCGGGCTTTCTTGACGAGGGAGAGCCGAAAATAGTTGAGGAGGAAAATCTCAGGGCTCTGAAAGAAAAGAACGCGTCCGCTTGGGGCAAGGCTCTTGCAATACTTGAAGATGACAGACTTTCAAGCATTTATTCCAACACGACCTCGGAATTTTTTGACACGGGTGAGGGTATGTTTGAGCGTATGCTTATGGATTTGAGGTGCGCTAAAAGGTATATCTTTCTTGAATTTTTCATTATTGAAGAGGGGTATATGTGGGACAGTATTCTCGAAATTCTCAGGCAAAAGGTGTCGGAGGGAGTTGAGGTCAGGGTAATTTATGATGATATCGGGTGTATGAAAACTCTCCCCGCAAAATATGATAAAAGGCTGAGGGGATACGGAATACGGTGTGTCAGGTTTTCTCCCGTGTCACCGAAGATTTCAACGGCGCACAACAACCGAAATCACCGCAAAATAACAGTAATAGACGGCAATGTTGCCTACACCGGTGGTGTTAATATAGCCGATGAATATATAAACAGAAGAAAACGGTTCGGATATTGGAAGGACGGAGGTATCCGTGTTTCTGGTGAAGCGGCAATCGGATTTTTGAAGCTCTTTCTCTCCTCGTGGGATTTCAGCATGAACAGTCTCACAAAAATAAACGAATATCTTCCGACCGAGCCGACAAATGCTTCGGACGGCGGCTTTTATATTCCGTTTGGCGACGGACCTATGCCGATATACAAAAGCACGGTTGGCAAGAATGCGATAATAAACCTTATAAACCAATCGGAAAAGTATCTTTTCGTTACAACTCCGTATCTCGTTATTGATTACGACCTGACCGAAGCCTTTCGCAACGCGGCAAAGAGGGGCGTTGACGTCCGTATCGTCACTCCGAAAACGGCAGACAAAAAGCTCGTAAAGGTTATGACCAAAAGTGCGTATCCTTACCTTTTGGAGTCGGGAGTGCGTATATACGAATACACCCCGGGCTTCATTCACGAAAAAATGCTCGTCACGGACGACAGTTATGCAATAGTAGGAACGATAAACATGGATTACAGAAGCCTCGCTCATCACTACGAGGATGCGCTCTGGATTTACGGCTCTTGTACGGTAAGCTCCATAAGAGAGGATTTTGAAAATATAATTTCAGTCTCCGACGAAAAGGCCTTAAAGGAAGCCGAGCTTTCATTTTTTGAGAAAATCATACGCAGCCTTATGCGAATTTTCGCTCCGCTGCTATAATGAAGAATTAGGAAGAACGGGGATAAATTCCCTATCATTCGTTTTACAAGCTGAACCTTTTCACAAGGTTTTGCTTGGAATCTTCAGTTTAGCGGTTGATTTATAAATGAAAATTGCATAAATAATTTTTTTCGAGTACTTGAAAATTTTATCGAACTGTGTTATAATTGTATCGCTACACAAAATTGAATTAACAAGCTAATGCGAGAGGACTCTCTATTTTTATAGAGAGTTTTATCCCTATGCTTATAATCTATTATTTATACGCTAATAATGAATTTGGTAAAAAGGCAAATTCCACCTTGGCGTATAAGTAAGAGTTTTCTCGATGCTTGTTAAGTTTTGTGTAGCAACAATCGGGGTTTGCGTTTTTCGGTGCGGCAGCTTCGGTTGCCGCACTTTTTATGTATCATATTAGGAGAAAAACTATGAAAAAAAGACATTTTAAACAATTACTCACAGTAGCTTTGGGCTTTATGCTTGCGACGTTTTTTACTTCTTGCAGCGAAGAACACGTTCATGAGTTTTCGGCGTGGACGGTCAGCACCTCTGCAACATGTATTGCACAAGGCACTCAGATAAGAACATGCGAGAGCTGTGGATTTTCAGAGTACTCGCAGATACCCGCAAACGGACATATAGAGGTAATAGATTCTGCAGTATCCCCGACATGTCTTGAAGAGGGAAAAAGCGCAGGAAAGCATTGCGGAGTCTGCGGTGTTGTGCTAATCGAACAATCCTCAATCGCCGCAAAAGGTCACACTCCTGTAATAGACCCTGCGGTTGCACCGACCTGCACTGTTGATGGAAAAACTGCAGGCTCACACTGCAAAGTTTGTAATGCAATTATTCAGCAGGCAACGACGGTTGAAGCTACGGGACATAAATATAACGATGGCGAAATAATAAAAGAAGCAACTTGTCTTGAAGAAGGGACTAAAAAATATACTTGTACAGTTTTGTCCTGTGGTCATACATACAAGGACTTTTATTCAATGCCTACTTTTTCGGCTACCGAATTGTTTAATCAGTCGATAAAATACGTTGGCGAAATAATCACTTATGATAGAAGCGGAGGTGAAATCGCTTTAGCAACCGGATTTGTTATTTCTTCCGACGGCAAAATAGTAACAAATTATCACGTTATAGAAGACGCATACTCTGCAACGATTTGTATAGACGAAACTACTTATAATATTACACATGTTCTGGCGTATGATTCCACGCTTGACTTAGCAATATTGAAAATTGACGCTACAGATATGTATGCTGCGAATATATGCAAAAAAACTGTAAACGTTGGAGAAACCGTGTACGCTATCGGCTCGTCAAGAGGATTGACAAACACATATTCGCAGGGCATTATAACTTATGCGGATAGAATAGTAGACGGAGTCTCTCACGTTCAACACGATGCATCAATTACGCACGGAAATTCAGGCGGACCTCTAATCAATGTTTACGGTGAAGTAATAGGAATAAATACTTGGGGAGTATCGGATTCTCAAAATCTTAACTTTGCTGTATTCGTAGGCGAATTGGATAATTTAGAGTTTGGAAATCCGCTTACCTTGGATGAATTTTATCTTCAGGAGTGCGACAATTTTGAAAAGCTAAGAAACTATATTATGCAGTACGGTACTTACAACTCAAGTAGCGGCTACTATAAACTAAGGTTAGGCACCAGCTATTCAGCAGATTATGCCAGTAAATATGACAGGTATGCGTATTACTACGTTAATGATGATACTATAACGTTAGATTTTCTTATAGATGACGGAGAATATTACGTATATTTTGAAATTGATAACACCGTTGACGGAACATATTTTTGGAAGTATTTTGATGACAACGGATATAAAATGAGCGGAACAATTATTGCATCTACGTATAGTAATACTTCTCTTTTGGGTTATACGTACAATAATGTAAGTTATACGTCAACGAGAAAACAAATAAGGGAGTTGGCCTCTCTTATGGTTTCAATACTGTGCTCTTTTATCGATAGAGATTTTGAATCTATAGGTGTTACGGCAGAAGATTTGCATTTCTACAATTACTGAGAAAAGAGAAAAAGGTCAAAAAACGCGGCTCAAGCTTTACAACTTGAGCCGCTCGTTTTTTAATTAATTATTATACCGATTCTATTGCATATACTACGTATTCAAGAGCTTCAAGCTCTGCGGAAAGCTTCTCAATAGGAAGCTGATGCTTTGCGTTGTTTATGTTCGCCTCTATTCCTACGTTTCCGACAAGCCCGCTTCTCGCGGTGGTTACCTGAACTCCGGATGCGCCGTACTCCTTTTCGAGAAGGTTTATCGCGGTACGGATTTCGTTTTGAGTGTTTATTTCTACGTAAATACCGTATCTGAGCTGTTGCTTTCCAAGCTTGTATTCAAGTCTGTGAAGAATGGTAATCGTCAAAAACGAAGCGGCAAATCCCAAGAAAGCGCCCTCATAGAAGCCGACGCCGAGAGCGAGACCGATGGTTGCCGTTGCCCAAACGCAAGCCGCCGTTGTAAGACCGGTAATCTGGAAGCGTCCTTTGATAAGAATTGTACCGACACCGAGAAAACCGATACCCGACACTACCTGTGCCGCAACACGAAGCGGGTCTGCCGTATATCCAAGGGAGTTGACGTAAAAGCCGAGCATAGCGGTAATAGCCGCACCGATACATACGAGAATATGCGTTCTCATGCCGGCGGCGCGTCCGAGCTTACCTCTTTCAAGTCCGATAAGTCCTCCGAAAATCATTGCAAGCGCAATTCTGACTGCAACGGAAGCGAAGTTAAACTCTTCTAAATATTCAATAATCCACACGGTAGGCCTCCTATATACACAAAAAATAGTAATTGAGTAGTAATTATATCATAAAAGATGATAATAGTCAATAGATATTTTATGGTAAAACGACGAATATGTGACATGTTTTTAGAAAATACTTGAAAAAATTCAGATTTCCTGCTATAATTATAATTGGTGGAATTTGAGCTTATCATCAAAAACAGATAAAAACACGTCCTGACCTTTGGTCAGTACCTATACAATATCCTAAAAAGGAGGATTTATGAAACAGGACCTTACGGAATTAAGGAACAAAAGCGCCTTTATCTGCGATATGGATGGCGTTATCTATCACGGAAACAGAATTATACCTCACGTTGAGGACTTTGTCAGATGGCTCAGAGAAAACGATAAGAAGTTTCTCTTTCTCACAAACAGCTCCGAGCGCTCACCCCGTGAGCTTGCTCAAAAGCTTGCAAGAATGGGACTTGATGTTGATGAGAGCCACTTCTACACGAGTGCGCTGGCAACCGCATCCTTTCTTGCAAGCCAGTGCAAGGGAGGCTCGGTATACGTAATCGGCGAGCCCGGACTTACCTTTGCTCTTTACGAGGCAGGATTCAGCATGAACGACGTCAACCCCGATTACGTTGTTTTCGGCGAAACACGCTCGCTGAACTACGAAAAAATCGAAAAGGCAGTAAAGCTCGTGCAGAACGGAGCAAAGCTCATCGGAACAAACAGCGACCTTACAGCTCCTGCGGAAAACGGAATTATTCCCGCAACTCGCGCATTGGTTTCGCCAATCGAGATGACAACGGGTAAAAATGCCTACTACGTAGGAAAGCCAAACCCTCTTATGATGCGCCATGCGCTCAAAAAGCTCGACTGTCACAGAGTTGATGCGGCAATTATCGGAGACAGAATGGATACCGATATCGTTGCTGGAATAGAGAGTGAGCTTGATACCGTTCTCGTTCTTTCGGGAGTTTCGGATATGAACACTATAAACAGCTTCCCATACAGACCGAAATATATTCTTCGCGACGTTGGAGAAATTGCAGGAATACAAGATTAAGGAGATATATTAATGGCAACAATTTTTAACATTTTGACAATGTTTTCAGGTCTTGCTCTTTTCCTTTACGGAATGGAGATTATGGGCGACTCGCTTAAAAAGTGTGCCGGCTCACAGTTGAAGACCATTCTCGGCAAGATGACTTCGAGCCCCCTCAAAGGATTTTTGCTCGGACTTTGCGTTACCGCAATAATTCAGTCCTCATCTGCTACGACGGTTATGGTTGTCGGCTTCGTTAACTCGGGTGCGATGACTCTCGTTCAGGCGGCAGGTGTCGTTCTCGGCGCAGGTATCGGTACTACCGTTACTGCCTGGCTTACCGGTCTTTCGGGAGTTGAGGGTGCGGCGACCAGCGTTGCACTTTTGAAGTGGCTCAAACCGTCAGCGTGGATGCCGATTCTCGCCGTAATAGGTATCGTTATTATAATGAGTGTAAAGCGCGGCAAGAAGAGGGATATCGCAGGCGTTCTTCTCGGATTTGTCGTTCTTATGACGGGAATGGATATAATGTCCGGCGCTGTTGAGGGCTTTGGAAATAAGCTTCAACCCATACTCACAATGTTCGAAAATCCCTTCCTCGCTCTTGTTGCAGGTATGATTTTCACTGCGGTTATTCAGTCGTCGAGCGCTTCGATAGGTATTTTGCAGGCGCTTTCACTTGCAGGCGCGGTGGGCGGAGGAATTACGTTCAGTGCGGCAATTCCGCTTATCGTCGGTATCAATATCGGAACCTGCGTTACTGCTATTTTATCCGCTTTGAATGCAAATAAGAACGGTAAGCGTTCAGCATTGCTTTTGCTTTACTACAAGATTATTTACTCGACAATAATACTCGGCGTATTCTACATAGTCAAATTATTCGTTGATATGCCGTTCCTTGACACGTCGGTTGACATGTGGGATATAGCTATAATCCACACGATATTCAATATACTCGGTGTGCTGGTTGTTATTCCGTTCTACAACAAGGTAATAGACCTTGTAAAGATTACGATTAAGGATACGGGCGAAGAGAATATTAACATTGAGACAAAGCTTGACGAGCGTCTTTTCGGCACTCCCGCTATTGCGGTAGAGCAGGCAACAAAGATTACTCACGAAATGGCTGAGATTTCCATTAAAGCATTTGAAAAATCTCTCTTGCTCTTCGACAACTACGATGCTAAAATAGCAGAGGAAATAAGAATTCTTGAAGAGAGAGTTGACGGCTACGAGGACGCACTCGGCGCATATCTTGTAAAGCTTTCGGGCTATGACCTTCACCCCGAAGAAGCGGCGCAGGTTACGAAGCTTCTCCACATAATCGGAGACCTTGAAAGAATTTCCGACCACTCGGTAAATATCGTAGAGTCCGCTGAGGAAATCAGAGACAAGAAGATTACCTTCTCCGCTCAGGCAACCACAGAGCTTTCGGTTATCCGCAGAGCTATCGGCGATATCATTGGAATTACACTCCAAGCATTCATTAATAACGATATGTCGCTTGCTATTGAGGTTGAGCCTATCGAGGAGGTTGTTGACCAGCTTCGCGATACTATCAAGCTTAACCACATAATCAGACTTCAAAAGAACGAGTGCACAATAGAGCACGGCTTCGTTCTTTCGGACATTCTCAATAACCTCGAAAGAGTTTCCGACCACTGCTCGAATATTGCGGGCTGCGTCGTTGAAATATCCAAGGAGGGTGTGCCCGAAATGCACAAGTACACGACCGAGGTTTCCGACTCTATCGAGTTCAAGCAGAAGGTTGTTTACTACCAGCAAAAATACGTTCTTTGATTTCGTTCAGAGAAAAGCAAAAAGAGGAGCTGACGCGTCAGCTCCGCTTTTTGTTAAGTTATACTTTTTCTACGGAAAGAGTAACTACCTCGCCGTTGATATTCCATTCCTTGTGGAATTTAAGTGTTCCGACTGTAACCTCGTCGGCAAGAGTTTCGTCTGAGATTTCTGCGGCATTGCGCTTGGCTATTGCGATGATAGCATCATTGCCTGAGAATGCGACACGGATACGGTCCATTACCTCAAATCCGGAGTCCTTACGCATAGTCTGTATCTTCGAGATAATCTCGCGTACGTTACCCTCCTCGATAAGCTCGGGGGTGAGGTTTTTGTCGATAACGACGGTGACACCCTTGTCGGAGAGCGACTCAAAGCCCTCTTTCTGCGTCATTTCTATAAGGAGGTCCTCTTTCGTGAGAGAAACGTCTGCGTCGGGAATATCAAGCTTCAAAGCGCCGTCTCTATCAAGCTCGTCCATTGCCGCGTTGCCGTCAAGAGCCGAAAGAATATTTCTTATCTGACCAAGGAATTTTCCGTATTTCGGACCAACCGTACGAAGCTGAGGCTTGAACGAGTAGGTCGTGAAGTCTCTTACACTGTCGGTAAAGAGAACGGTTTTAACGTTAAGCTCCTCTGCGATGACGGGAATGAAGCTGTCGTCGGGAGTTTTGTCGGATTTTACGTACATTTTTGCAACGGGCTGACGGTTTTTGATAGCCGCCGCGTTTCTTGCAGCTCTGCCGAGAACAACGACCTTAACAACCTCCTCCATATTCTCTTCGAGGCTCTTATCGATAAGGCTTTCGTCTGCTGTCGGATAGTCGCAAAGATGGATTGAAATAGGCGCACTCTTGTCTACCGAGCAAACGAGGTTGCGGTAGATTTCCTCTGTCATAAACGGAACGAGGGGAGCTGACGTTTTTGCGATAGTCACAAGAGAGGTGTAAAGAGTAAGGTACGCGTTGACCTTATCCTCGGGCATATCCTTAACCCAGAAGCGCTCACGCGAGCGACGTACGTACCAGTTGGAGAGCTCGTCGATAAAGTCTTCAAGAACTCTCGTTGCCTCGGTGATTTTGTAAGCATCGAGGTAGGCGTCGGTCGCCTTTACGGTAGAATTGAGCTTCGACAAAATCCACTTATCCATAACCGAGAGGGTGTTTTTGTTGAGTGTGTACTTCGTCGGGTCAAAGCCGTCTATGTTAGCGTAAAGCACGTAGAATGCGTAGGTGTTCCAAAGAGTACCCATAAATTTGCGCTGTCCCTCGATTACCGCGTCACCGAAGAAGCGGTTGGGAAGCCAGGGCGCAGAGTTTGAATAGAAGTACCAGCGGATAGCGTCAGCGCCGTAAGCTTCAAGAGCTTCAAACGGGTCTACCGCATTTCCCTTGGACTTGGACATCTTCTGACCGTCCTTATCGAGAACGTGACCGAGAACGAGAACGTTCTTATAGGGAGCGCAGTCGAAGATAAGAGTGGATATAGCCATAAGCGAATAGAACCAACCGCGTGTCTGGTCAACACCCTCGCTTATGAAGTTTGCGGGGAACTGAGAATCGAACATTTCCTTGTTCTCAAAGGGGTAGTGCCACTGCGCAAAGGGCATTGAGCCCGAGTCAAACCAGCAGTCGATAACCTCGCTGACACGCTTCATTTCGCCGCCGCACTCGGGACACTTGATGGTAACTTCGTCGATGAAGGGGCGGTGAAGCTCGATATTTTCGGGGCAGTTATCCGACATGGATTTGAGCTCTGCGATAGAGCCTATCGAGTGACGGTGTCCGCAGGAGCATTCCCAGATATTGAGAGGAGTTCCCCAATAGCGGTTTCTTGAAAGTCCCCAGTCCTGAATGTTTTCGAGCCAGTCGCCAAAGCGGCCCTTTCCGATACTCTCGGGAATCCAGTTAACCGTGTTGTTGTTTCTTATAAGGTTGTCGCGGACGGCGGTCATCTTTATGAACCACGAATCGCGCGCATAGTAGATAAGGGGAGTGTTACATCTCCAACAGTGAGGATAATCGTGCTCGAACTTCGGAGCGGCAAAAAGCTTATTCTCTTTTTCGAGGTCGACGAGAACGAGGGGGTCTGCGTCCTTAACGAATTTGCCTGCGTAGGGAGTTTCCGCGGTCATCTCACCCTTGCCGTCAACGAACTGAACGAAGGGAAGGTCGTAGTTTCTTCCAACACGTGAGTCGTCCTCACCGAAAGCGGGAGCAATGTGTACGATACCCGTACCGTCGGACATTGTTACGTAGTCGTCAACGGTTACGAAGTGCGCCTTCTTTTTCTGCTTTTCGGCTTCCTTGCCCGTGCACTCGAAAAGAGGAATATATTCGCGGCGTTCAAGGTCAACACCGCTCATCTCTTCGAGAATTTCATAAGCCTTGACACCCTCCTTTGCAAGAGGTGCAAGCACAGTATCAAGAAGAGCCTTTGCCATATAATAGGTGTATCCGTCGGCAGCCTTTACCTTGCAGTAGGTTTCTTTCGGGTTAACGCAAAGAGCTGTGTTTGAGGGAAGCGTCCAGGGGGTTGTCGTCCAAGCGAGGAAATATGCGTCCTCGTCCTTGCACTTAAATCTTACAACGGCAGAGCGCTCCTTTACAGTCTTATACCCTTGCGCAACCTCGTGAGAGGAAAGGGGAGTGCCGCAACGGGGGCAGTAGGGAACGATTTTGAAGCCCTTGTAGAGAAGTCCCTTGTTCCATATTTCTTTAAGCGCCCACCACTCCGACTCAATAAAGTCGTTAGTGTAGGTAACGTATGGATTTTCCATATCAGCCCAGAAGCCAACGGAAGCGGAGAAGTCCTCCCACATTCCCTTGTATTTCCAAACCGATTCCTTACAGTGAGAAATAAAGTCGGCAAGACCGTAGCTCTCAATTTGCTCCTTGCCGTTAATTCCGAGCTTTTTCTCAACTTCAAGCTCAACGGGAAGTCCGTGTGTATCCCAGCCCGCCTTGCGAAGAACCTTTTTGCCCTTCATCGTCTGGTATCTCGGTATCATATCTTTTATTACACGGGTGAGCACGTGGCCGATATGGGGCTTTCCGTTTGCGGTCGGAGGACCGTCAAAAAACGTAAAGGTCTCGCCACACTTGCGCTCGTCAATGCTTCGCTCGAAAACCTTGTTTTCTTCCCAGAATTTACGAGTTTCCTTTTCTCTTTCAACAAAGTTGAGATTTGTTGAAACCTTGTTATAAAGTTCCATATTAAGAAATCCTTTCCGCCCGAGCCAGTCGGGTTTTAGATAATATTAAACAAAAAAAGCCGTTCCTTATGGAACGGGAAACAAAAGCTATACCACCTATTCACATATCTACCAATATGCGTTCCTTAACGCGAAACACACGGCTATCCTTACTGACTTCGGGACGCAACTCAGGAGTGATTTTCACACTTGCGCGACAGTATCGGCTCACACCGTACCCGACTCGCTTTACCACGCGGCAAGGCTACTCTCTCCATCACGGTTTTTACTATAAGAATTATAATACAAAACGCGCGAGTTGTCAATAGCTTTTTCGTTTTTTAATAAATTATAAATAATATACTTTATTTTGCGAAATATTTCCTCTTTGCTTGACTTTGCCACGCACTTGTGGTATAGTAATTATACATAGTATAATTTTTTTCGATGGGAAAAATAAAAATAAATGGAATTCATTGATTTAAGAACCACGGAGGGCATACCTGAGGGCTTGACAAGCGAAGAGGTTGCCGAGCGCGTGGCAGAGGGAAAAGTTAATATCAGTGATGAGCGCGTAGGCAAAAGCTACGGTAAGATTTTAAGAGATAACCTCTTTACATATTTCAACCTTATCTGGCTTGTTGTGGCATTGCTTCTTGCCGCTTGCGGCAGTTTCAGAAACATGACCTTTTTGTTCATTGTCGTGCCCAATATCGCGGTTTCTGTTTTCCAGGAAATGAAAGCGAAGCACACGGTTGAAAAGCTTTCGGTAACGACAGAGCCTAAGGCAACCGTTATCCGCAACGGCGAGCTTGTTGACGTAGATGCAACGTCTATCGTTCTCGGTGACGTTATGCTTATCGAAATGGGCAGGCAGGTTCTTTCCGACGCTGTCGTAATTTCAGGACTTGCAGAGGCAAACGAAAGTATGCTTACCGGTGAATCCGATGCAATCAAAAAGGGGGTCGGCGACAAGGTTTTGGCGGGAAGCTTCCTCGTTGGCGGCTCGATTTACGCTAAGGTTGTAAACGTCGGACGTGATAATTACGTTCATAAGATAGAGAAAGCGGCAAAGACCTTCAAGGCCCCCTCCTCAAACCTTTTCCGCGACCTTAACAAGCTTATTAAGACAATAGGAATTTTCCTTATTCCTATGGCTATTGTGCAGTTTGGCACAAACTGGTTTTCGGTTTACGGAAACAATATCGTAACCGTTGTTGAAAAGACCTGCGGAGCTATTATCGGTATGATTCCTGCGGGTATATATCTTCTTGTAACCCTGACACTCACCCTGAGTGTTGTCAAGCTCGCAAAGGAACGAACTCTCGTTCAGGATATGTACTCAATAGAGATGCTTGCGAGCGCCGACGTGCTTTGTCTTGACAAAACGGGAACTATTACCGACGGTACGATGACCGTCACAAACGTAATTTCTCTTGACGGTACGGAGATTTCAGAAATTGAACGAATAATGTCTCATATCGAGGGAACGGAGCAGAGTGTAAACAACACCTCTACCGCCTTGATAGACAGATTCGGCAAGGACGTATCGGTAAAGATAATCAAAAAAGTGCCGTTCTCCTCTGCGAGAAAGTTTTCTGCGGTTTCTATTGCGGGACTTGGCGCTTTCTCAATAGGCGCGCCTCACTTCGTACCCTGTCCGATATCGAGAGAGGTTGACGAGATGGTCTCGGAGTATGCAAAAAACGGAGAGCGCGTTCTGATACTCGTAAGACACCCCGACGATGACCTTGACAGTGAGGGTGTAGCGCTTGCGCTTATCTCCATAAGCGATAGAATAAGACCTGCCGCAAAGGAAACGATAGCAAGCTTCCAGGAGCAAGGCGTAACGCTTAAAGTTATATCGGGCGACCACGCGGAGACGGTTTCGACAATAGCGACCAAGGTCGGCATTATAAATGCAGACAAATATATTTCGTGTGAAAAGCTTACCGACGAGGAGCTCGTCGAGGCGGCAGAGGATTACACGGTATTCGGAAGAGTAACCCCGGAGCAAAAGGTTCTTCTTATAAAAACTCTTCGAATAAACGGACACACGGTTGCAATGACGGGTGACGGAGTTAACGACACCCTTGCTCTTAAAGAGAGTAACTGCGCAATAGCAATGGCAGACGGCAGTGAGATGGCGAGAAAGGTTTCTCACATAGTTCTTCTCGATTCGGATTTTTCGGCGCTTCCGTCGGTAGTAAACGAGGGACGCAGATGTATTAACAACGTGCGTCAGTCCTCCGTGCTTTTCCTTATGAAAACGATATTTACGATATTGCTTTCAATAATTTCGGTTATCACGGTAGTAGCAACTCTCGGAAAAGAAGCGGGATATCCGTTTGAGCCGGGACAGTTTGTTCTTCTCGAAATGTTTATAATCGGTCTTTCCTCGGTACTGCTTGCTCTTGAACCAAACCACAAGAGAATTTCAGGAAACTACCTTGAAACCGTCATAATACGAAGCTTCCCCAACGCACTTGCAATGCTTTTGCCGGTCGTTGCGACGATGATAGTTTCAAACTTCGTTACAATGAGCAGTGATTCAAGAAACGCGATAGCTCTTTCGGCGCTTATGGCGGCATCGTTTACAAACCTTGTTGCGCTTTGTAAGCCGTTTACCAAGTGGCGAGTGGGTGTTATAATAGCGATAGGAGTTTTGCTTGCGGGCGCTATTCCGGCTACGGTATTCCTGTTTGGCGATATGCTGATTTTGAAGCCGCTTGCAGACAACCCGTACGTTTTTGCGATAATAGTTGCATTCGCGGTTGCCGTTGCAATACTTTTGCAGGTCTTCCGAGGCAAAATTGAGAAGATTATAGCGAAGCATATTCAAAGAGCCCTCGAAAGCGACGAGGCGAAATAAAGCTAAAAAAAACATAAAAAAGAGCGAAAACACCGCTAAAACGGAGTTCTCGCTCTTTTTGTTACGTCAGAATAAAGCTGACATTTATTAAAGGTCGGTCAGCTCGCCTGCCTTGGCGATAATTTGCTTTCCGTTGATTTTAAGATAAACGTCGGTTGAGGTGGGGTTTTCAACAAAGGTGTGGTCTGCTGAAAAGACGAGACGGTAAAATGCCTCGACGTAGTTGTAAATATCGATATTGGTCGCAAACCAAACGTCCTTTTGTTTGCCCATAATCTCGCAGAAATTCTCGATGAGCTCCCAGTTATTGTCGTCTGCAAACTCGTAGCTGTGTCCCCAAAGGTAAAAGAGCTTCGGGCGAGAATTCTGGTTGAGCTTGACGGGAGCTAAAAAGTCGTTTACAAGTCTTTCGAGATTTTTCGAATTGTGGTGGCAGGTTGGGTGGAGTGTGAGCCAGTTATCAGGGATATCGAAGCTGTCCGAGTCGTAGGTCGTTCTCGCGTAAGCTATACCTGCGGATTTGATAATTTCTATCGTTTTCTCGTTATAAGAGCCGAATGAAAACGCCATTCCTCTTACGATTTTTCCGAATTCTTTTTCGAGGTTTTCTCTGTCTGCGAGCACCTCGCGCATAGCAAAGGACGGAGTGAGCCTTTTTAACGAAAGGTGCGCCGCTCCGTGAACGGCAATTTCCATATCGTTGCCGTAAAGAGACTTTACTTTTTCAAGAGGCATTCTTTTCGTGCCCGTGCCGAAAAGCTCGGAATTTATGTTGAACGTACCGATAAGACCGTTCTTTCGGAGTATTTCAACGAGTCGGATATCTTCCCAAACGCCATCATCGTAGCTGAACGTGAGGGCTTTCGGTAAAAAGCCCGGAAAGAGTAAAAATTGCGGATTCTGCATTCTCGTTACCTCCTTTTCAAAGCTTGGTCGTTTCTTTTGCGGTTGCGACAACCTTTTTGCCGTTTATTTTGAGATAAACGTCGGTTGAGGTTGGGTTTTCCACAAACGAAAGGTCGGCGGAAAAGATAAGTCGGTCAAAGGCTTCGAGATATTTATAAATCTCGCCGTTTGTTGCAAACCAAACGTCCTTTTGACGTCCCATAATTTCACAGAAATTTTCGACCGCTTCCCAATTATCCTTTTCGCTAAGCTCATAGCTGTGTCCCCATACGTAAAAGAGCTTTGGCGAGGATATCCAATACGTCGGGTCGGATTCCTTAAAGGGCCTTGTAAATCTTTTTACGAGGGACTCGAGCTCGGGTGAGCCGTGGTGGCAGGTAGGATTAAGAGTAAGCCAGCTTTCAGGCAAAGCGAAGCTGTTCGTTGCGTCCACGGTCCTCGCATAAGAGAAGCCCAAGTCCGCGACAAGCTCCACGGTCTCCCCGTTATATTTTCCTGCGGGGTAGGCATAGCCTCTTACTATTTTGTGGAAAAGCCTTTCAAGATAGGTGCGGTCGGCGAGAATATCCCTTGCGAGAAGCGGTGTCGGAGTTTTCGTCGGAGTGAGGTGGTGCGCGCCGTGAGCGGCGATTTCCATATCCGTGCCGTAAAGCGAAAGCGCTTCCTCGGCTGAGAGAATTTCGCGGCCTGCAAAGGTTTTGCCAAGATTATACGAATTGAGGTTAAAGGTTGCCTTTAACTTGTTTTTTCTGAAAATTTCAACGAGGCGAATATCGTCCTTTACACCGTCGTCATAGCTGAACGTGAGCGCCTTGGGCTTAAAGTCTGGGAAGAGCAAAAACTGGGGGTTTTGCATTTTCGTTACCTCTTTTTATAGTTTTGTCGTTGCTTTTGCGGTTGCGATAACCTTTTTACCGTTTACTTTGAGATAGACGTCGGTTTCGCTCGGGTTTTCGACAGACGAAAGGTCGCTTGCAAATACAAGAGCTTCAAACGCCATAACGTAGTCGTAAATATCAATATTGGTTGCAAACCAGATATCCGTTTGCCTTGCCATAAGGGCCGAGAAGCTTTCGATCAGCTCCCAGTTGCCGTCATTTTCAAATTCGTAGCTATGTCCCCAAAGATAAAAGAGCATCGGCTTTGCAGTTTGGTCGTTTTCGTCTATCGGGGCGATAAATCTGTTTGTAAGCTCTTCGAGATTTTCTGCTTTGTGTCGGCAGGTCGGGTGCAGAGCGAGCCAGTTCTCAGGCAAATCAAAGCTGTTCGTTGAAACCGTTGTTCTCGCGTAGACTATGCCGAGCGATTTTATCATCTCGATTACCTCGTCGTTATACGAGCCGTTTGCGTAAGCCATGCCGCGAATTTCTCGCGCATAGTTTCGCTCGTGGTTTTGCTTATCGACGAGAATTTCTCGCCTTGCAACGTCTATCGGGTGTTTGGCAAGCGTTCTGTGAGCCGCGCCGTGTACACCTATTTCCATATCGCCGGCAAAAAGCTCTCTTGCCTTGTCGACGGAAAGTCTGCCTGCTCTGTCCTGAAACTCGGAGTTGATATTAAACGTACCGACAAGACCGTTTTTTCTGAATATTTTAACAAGACGGATATCATGCTCGACACCGTCGTCGTAGCTGAACGTGAGGGCTTTCGGCTTGTAGCCCGGGAAGAGTAAATACTGTGTGTTGTTCATTTTGCGCGACCTCTTTTCTGCTTAGTGCTTTTAGTCGTACCCCTATTATAACACACGCGCAAAATAAAGTCAATAAAACCTTGAATTTTTTGGGGGACTGTGGTAAAATAGAGGTGATAAACAAATTAAGGGGGAAGAATATGAAATTTGGCAATACAGAACTCGAGCACGGCCTTTTTCTTGCCCCTATGGCAGGCTTTTCCGACAGAGCAATGCGCCTTGTGTGTCATAATAACGGCGCAGAGTATTCGGTAACCGAGATGGTCAGCGCAAAGGCGGTCGTTTTCGGAGATAAAAAAACTCACGCGCTTGCAAAAATTATGGCGGACGAGGGGCCAACGGCTCTTCAAATTTTCGGAAGCGAGCCGTCGGTTATGGCAAAGGCGGCAGCCATTCTTCAAAAGGGTGAGCCAGACGGTGCTGCGCCTGCCGCAATAGATATAAATATGGGCTGCCCGGTAAGAAAGATAACTTCTAATGGTGAGGGCAGTGCTCTTATGAAAGATCCTGAGCTTGCGGCTCGTATAGTAACAGCTGTTGTTAATGCGGTTAAAATTCCGGTTACCGTTAAGATTCGTTCAGGCTGGGACCGTAATTCTATTAATGCTCCCGAAATGGCAAAGATGCTTGAGGCGGCGGGAGCATCCTTAATATGTGTTCACGCGAGAACTAAGGAACAGCTATATACACCTGGAATAGATCTTTCGGTGATAGAAAACGTAAAGAAATCTGTTTCAATTCCAGTTATAGGTAAT
>JAZNCB010000181.1:0-9109 GCA_046156285.1 Eubacteriales bacterium
TGGCTCACAGAACGACATGGCTACGATCCGACTTAACGTTAAGATATTTTTCCCCGGCACTTGCAGTACCAACAGTACCAACGTTAAGCCCTGCCGCACCCTTATAAAGAACTGCGGTGATAGCATCCTCGCCCTCGCCGAACGTAACGGTAACGGTGATAGCATCTGTGGAGTAGGAAGCGCCCTTATCAACCAAGTTTTTAACACCGCCAATAACGATGCTCGAAACGGCAAGAACCTCAACGGCAGCACTTGTAGTCTTGGTAACGCCTCTTTCGGTGTAGCTTACCGTGAGAGCTTTAACGCCTGCCGTCTCGGTAGAGGGTGCGGTTGCAAACTCGCTTGCGGAAACTTCCTTTTCCTCGCCGTCGGTGTAAACAACCTTAATCATAAGGTTTTCTGTGGAGTAGTTCTGTCCGATACCAACCTTTCCGGCGACGTCGGAAACGATTTCAATGGAAGCAATAGCCTTAACGTGAACGGTTTTTGTTCCGGTTACGTTGCCGTAGGTCGCTGTGAGCGCCTTATCGCCGCCCTCTGTTGCGTTTGTAATAAGAGATGCGTCGACGGTAAGTCCGAGAGCGCCCTTATTAAGATCTACGCTTACAGTATCAGTGTTGTCGCTAAACGTAACGGTAACAATGATAGCGTCTGTGGAATAAGTATCGCCAATGTTAATCTTGTTTACAAAGTTTTTAATTTCAACGCTCGCTACGGGAAGAACCTTAACGTCGAACGTCGTAGTTTTGGTGACACCGTTTTCGGTGTAGCCTACGGTAATTGTCTTAGTGCCTGCTTCGTCGGTGTTTATTGCAGAAACAGTGAGGCTTGAAAGCTCAATTTCCTGCCAGTAGCCGTTTGCATAATCTGCAATAACTCTCAAATCGCCAACGTTGTAGGTCTGACCGATACCAACGAGCTTGTTGTAGTTATTGTTAGCAAGTCTGATGCTTGAAAGCTCAGGCATTTCGTCGGAAACGGTTACCGTTGCGGTAAGAGTGGTTTCGCCGTAAACGTAGCTTACTGTGAGAACCTTTTCGCCTGCTACGTTGAAGTCAAGAGCTTCAATATTGGTGGTGAAGCCCTCGGTGAGCTGACGCTCGCTTGCGAGGCTGTCTCCGTATACTGCCCATACGGTCATATTGCCGAAGAATGCAGTCTTGTTGTCACCGATATCGAACTTTCCGGGAACACCTTTAACGGTGATGCCAACGATATCGAACACCTCTGCTTCGAGGCTTGCGGTTTTGTCAAGGAATTTAACGTTAAACTGCTTAACACCTGCTGCTGCGGTATCAAGAGCTCCAACCTCTGCGAGATTTGCCTTTGTGACAGTTTCTTCGCTATCGTCGGTGTAAACAACCTTAACGCTGAAATCGCCAAGCGCTTCGCCTTTAAGGATTTCAATATCGCTTGTAAGAGTTATAGAAGAAACTCCGACTACTGTGATATCCTTGGTTGCGGTGAAGCCGCCGTATTTAACGGTAAGCGCTTTTGTACCTGCAACGCTTGTGTCAATGCTTATTTCAAGCTCGGAGTTTGCAATTGCCTTTTTGGTTGCATCGGAATAAATAAGGTTTGCCGTGATGCCTGACTTATCATAGGTGGAAAGAACTCTTACGCTCGTTGCGTAAACGCCCGTGATTTCAATGCCTGTTTCTTCAACGACGAGTACGTTGAAGTTAACAGTCTTATCAAGATAGGTAATTTTAAGTGTCTTGTTGCCCGCAGTCGCGGTATCAATATTTACGAAGGTGAGCTTGTCTGCATTTACAACCTCGGTTGTGGTATCGTCGGTGTAGGTGATATTTGCCTTAGCACCGGTGGTTACGTATGCTTCGCCCTTCATAATCTTGCTCGCAAGGCCCTCTGTAACCGTAATGCTCTTAACACCGATAACGGTGATTTCTACGGTAGCGTTAACGCCGGAGTAGCTTACGGTGAGGGTTTTCACACCTGCCGTAGAGGTATCAACAGAGGAGAAGGTAAGCTCGGAATTGGAAACAACCTCTTCCGTCTGGTTGCTGTATCCTGCCTTAGCGGTGATAGCCGCAGTGCTGAAGACGTCGCCAACCTTAACCTTCGTAGCAAAGTTTGTACTGAGGGTGAGCGAGATAACGTTGATTACCTTAACGTCGTACTCGTACGTGAAGCCCTTATAGGTAATTGCGAGCTTCTTGTCACCGGGAGTTGCGGTGTCAAGCGCACCGACGGTAAGTCCTGCCGCTTCAACGATTTCCTCGGCGCCGTCTGTGTACTTAACGGTAACCTGGATATTTGTTGTGTCAAGAGTTTCGCCGAGCTTAACAACGTTTGCAAGAGTGCCGGCGGCAACGGTTATGGAGTTAACGCCAACGACAGTGATATCTATCGATGCGCTAAGTCCGCCGTAGGAAACGGTCAAGGTCTGCTTGCCTGCGTTTTCTGTGCTGATATTCGTTATAGAAAGATCAGCCGCGCCAAGAACCTTAACGCTTCCGTCGGAATAGGTAGCTTCTACCTGAATTCCGCTCGTATCGAAGCTTGCGTTCTTGTCCACCTTGGTGGAAACGCTTGTTCCTACTATTGAGAGAGCCGTGAGTGTAACCTCGGGAGCCTTGTCCGTAACGGTTATATCAACGGTTGTGCTGATGCTGCCGTATTTTACGGTAAGCTGTTTCGTGCCGGCCGTAG
Source organism: Eubacteriales bacterium (assembly GCA_046156285.1). Taxonomy (GTDB): domain Bacteria; phylum Bacillota; class Clostridia; order Oscillospirales; family CAG-272; genus UBA1740. The sequence continues at coordinate 2,674 of JAZNCB010000181.1, forward strand.
AGGTGTCTACGGTGCCGATTTTAAGCTTGTCAGCCGTGATTGTTTCATAACTTCCGTCAGAGAAGGATACAACAGCCTTTATTCCGGAGAAATCGGGAGTGTCGCCGACCTCGTATTCCGTAATAATTGTATCCGGAACAACGGAAATCGTTTTTGCTTTTTTGTCGTCACCGCATGCCGTTAAGCCGAGAGCCAACGTCAAAATTGCAATGACAAAAATCAAAAGTTTTCTTTTCATGCGTACATTACCTCGCAAAAAAATTTTTTATCTATCTAAAACGTCTTGTAACTGCAAGTTACCTGGCGATTATAGTTATAGATGCGGAAACTGCGCTTCCGTCCCTTGCAATGACCCAAACCTTGACAGATCCGGAGCCATCGAAGGATACGACGCCGAATTCGTCTACCGTAACGTTCTTATTCTGCTTATCATAGCTGAATTCAATACTGTTATCGGTTGCGTTGTCGGGATAAACTCGATATTCAATCTGAAATCTTCTGTCGCCATTTTCATCGGGATAAATAACAATGTATTTTCCACCGTTACCATCATCTTTAAGACCGCTATTAAGTATCTCTATTCTTTCAACCGAGATAATTTCTTCGAAAACCTTGTACTGCAAGCCGAAGAAGCTTACCAAGGCAATCGCGGCGACGTATATAATAGCAATCAATATAACAACTGACTTTTTCATTATTCTTTCTCCTTATAGTAAAGCCTTAGCTTTGCAAAGAAGATCTTAACTCTGTATACGAGAGCTACTGCCGCAACGATAAGGAATTTATCGTAGACGCGGAATTCCGCCCCCTCCCAAAGCAAGAAATACGTAAGTCCTGCGGCTAAGAATGAGATAAGGAACGCAAGCAGCGTTGATCTGATTTCATTCGGGTTGCTTTCACTTGAACCAACCGTTGAATAAAGCTCAAGCTGTGGATTCATAAGGTCGAGCTCTGCTGAATAAAGCATGTGCGCAAGATAAATCATTCCAATCGACAGCATCAGCATCAACGAATCGATAGGCGCTATCGGCAGGGAAACCGCGAGAACGATAAACGTTGCGAAAAGCGAAGTGCAAACGAATGCCGTATTGGGCAAAAGCTTCGCAAGTATCAATATCGGGTATTTCGAGGGCTGGGTTTTTATAAGATAACTGCTTCGTCCCTCCTTTGAAAAAAGGCTCGATGCGTAACAGTTTGAGTTAAGCGCTATAAGAAGGATTATAAGCACGTTGAAGGCTACCGTCATATAGTCGCCGACGTCGCGCGTTTTCATAGCGTGGAAGATTTTATTCAGAAGGAAGGTTAAAAAGGGAATTGAAACAAGAATTCCGAAGTTCTGGAAAAGCCTGTCGGAGCTTTTGAAAACCTTCAAAAATTCGTGATAAACCGAGGTCCATCTTCTCGTGCGGAGCTTGTTTTTCTTAGGTTTAATCTGCTTTTTGAGGTACTCAAACGGTGTTGAAGCCATCTTGTAGAAGAGCGGACGAACCAAGAGCATTCCAAGAGCAAGCAAAGCTACCGTTGCGCCTGCAAGAATTGCGAGTCTTGCAATGGTTCTTCCAAAGGGGAAGACGGTTACAAGCGCTTTCGTTTCTCCGAGAAGCATAAGGGTTATATCGTAGAGCGCTGAGAACTTAGCAGCGTAGTCGTTGAGAACGCCTTGGATATCCCAATAAATCGTTTCCCAGGTTGCGAGCAGGTCGATATTCTCGGGAATAATCGAAACTCCGTAGAATATAAGAGCAATGCCCGCGGAAACCGTAAGCGCAAGCGACGCAATCTGCAACCATTTTCTCTGCCTGAAAAAGTTGGCAATCCACATTGCGGGAATTGAAAGCAGCGCTCCTATCGCAACGGTGAAAAGCGAAATCCAGCACATACAGAACAGCATCCAGAAATATGTTCCGACACCGTAGCTGTGAGTTGCATAGTACGCTATAAAGAGAGGGATAGTAAACGAGAAGTTTCTCTTTATTTCAAATATGAAAAATATTACAAGCTTAGACAGGTAAACCTGCGTAGGAGTACACGGCAAGGTCAGAAGCACTGCGTTATCGCGCGCATAATACATAGACTTTGTAAGTCCGACAACGCACGAGATAATCGACGCCACCATCATAAATGAAAATACGAGTGAGATAACAGTGCTGGGGACGGGTCTATTTGCCAACGAGAAAAGTCCCAGAAGCTTTGACACGAGCAAAAATGCAACGCAGAGTGCAACGATCAGTGCAAATTTCAAAACAGAGCCGACTATTGATGCTATAATGTGGAAAACACTCACGTTTTCAACGTCAAGACGTTTGAAATTCAGCTGCTCTTTGAGTTGCATTTTAACGAGAATCAAGAGATTCTTCATTATTTAGCAACCTCCGCGGCAAGTATTTCTTCTTCAACGGGGGCATGAGTATCGTCTCCGTCGTTTATAATGTCAAGGTAGAAGCGTTCAAGCTCAATTCCTTTTTCTTCAAGCTCCTTTAAGGAAACGCACGCGCGGATTTTTCCTTTTTTAATGATGGCTATTCTATCGCAAATCTTCTCAACAACGTCGATAATGTGGGAGGAGAAGAAAACGATATTGCCCTTTGCCGCGTGCTCTCTCATACATTCCTTAACCTCAAACACACTCGTCGGGTCAAGTCCCGTAAGAGGCTCGTCAAGTATCCATACCTTAGGATTATGAACGAGAGCCGCCATAAGTGCTATCTTCTGCTTCATACCGTGAGAATAGGTCTTCATCTGGTTGTCAAACGAGCCTGTAAGCTGGAAGCGCTCGACAAGTCTTTCTATAACCTCGTTTCTCGCCTCGAAGCTAATCTGGTAAAGGTCGGCTATGTAGTTGATATATTCGCGGCCCGTAAGGTTTTCATAAAGCGCATAGTGGTCGGGAACGAAGCCGGTATTAAGCTTTGCCATAACCGGCTGCTTTTCTACGTTAAATCCGCAAATATCAATTTCACCGGAGGTTATAGTCTGAATTCCGACGATGCTCTTGATTATAGTGGATTTTCCCGCGCCGTTCGGGCCAAGGAAGCCGAATATTTCTCCTCCGCGCACATCGAGGCACGCATCCTTTACGGAATAGTGCTTATTGCTTCCGTAGCGCTTTGAGAATTTATTAAGTATGAGTCTCGGGCTCGAATCGCCGCCTACCGGCTCGTAAATCGGTCTGTCGCCAAGATATTCTTGAAGTTCTTTTTTCATACGTCGATAATCTCTTTCTCTAAGTCTTCTGTCTTCTGTTTTGTCCCATGCTGAGAAAAGCAATTCGTAAATGAACCACATTCCAACCGTAAATCCGATATAAATTAAGTAGAACAGCGATTGATATACGGGATAGAAGGTGAAGGTAAGGTCTTTAATATGGAAGCTTACGGTAAAGTCCTGCGTTCTTCTCGCCCATTCGCCAAGGCCCGAAACTATGAAGTCGCCGTTTGCGAAGAAGAATTCGCTCTCTCCGTAGTTTGTAAACCATGCGTTTATAAAAAGAATAAAAATGTAATAAACCGTGAGAGCTATTACCGAATATACCCACTGCTTGAACTTCGGACGCTTGAATACTTTAAGCGCCACGAGAAGCACGGGCATAAAGAATGCGAGATAGTGGTTAACCCAGAAGGAAACTCTTTCTGTGCCAATAGCATTAAGTCCGTCGAGATCTCCCGGTATTACCATTGCCAAAAACGAGCCTAAAACGTTTATGAAAAGGCAGAAGTTGAAAAGCTTATCAAGCTTGAACATAAGGCAAAGCGGAATGATAAACATTGCCGTATTGCAAAGGTGCAAGGGCCAGGTGAGAGGATCGGAGAGCATTTCAAGATCCCATCGTCCTACGTAAGCCCAGGCAAGTCCTACGGAAAGGTAGGTCATAAGGAAGTATTTGACGTCCTGCGGCTTGTTCTTTATAAACTGGAAGATTATAAAGGGAATTATGATTGCAAAATAGAGCATCATTCTATGCTCTGAGGTTATGTCAAAGAGCCTTATTGTCGGGTCTACCATTTTGAAGAAGCCTTGCGGAACGTAGCAGGGCATAACCGATAAAATCGCAAAGGGTAATGCGTAGAGAAGAGAAGAGGCTTCTTTCTTATCTCTCGGAACGTTGATTTTTCCCTCGTATATTGCGTGAGATGCCGTTATTGACATCGCAAGAGCAAATTCAACTACCATTATCCAAAGCCTGAAATTCGAAAGCACGTATCCTTCGGTTCCGAGAACGGCAGTGCCGTACACGCCAAAGAAAATCAAGGCGATAAGGTAAACGGGGAAAGAAAAGCAGCTTACGATGTTTTTAAGAGTTTTGTAATTAAAAAACTCGTTAAAGACCGTTGTAAGCATCGCCGCATACGAAAACCACAAAAGCACGAGGGCAAATCCCGTGAGCCATACGCTCGTCTCGGGAGTGTTGAACGGCGAAAGCTCGCTGTCAAGTCCTCTTATAAAATAGAGTGCGGAGTGGGCGTATATGTATCTTATAAAAGTTAGAAGCGCTAAAATGAGTGCCGCGGGTTTTGTTACAGTTGATAATTTAACTCCCTTTTTCTTCAAAAGACAGGCTCCCGATGAAAGCAAGCCGAAAAGTAAAATTGCCACGGCGGTTGAAATCAATCTAACCATAAATAATCCTCACAATAATTAACTATATTTATTTTACTTTATTTTATTTATAAAATCAACGGAAAACGACAAAGTTCTACAAAACATACAAATTTCAAGCCGTTTTCTCTTAAATATATGGCCCTTTTTTGTTATTTTGAACAAAAGCAAAACGCAGGATTGAGAAGCTCGCGCATATTTCTGCGCGCGTGTGAGAAAAAGAAGCGTCGGCACATTCAGCGTCTATATTATGAGCGCGTGTAAGAATGGCGCTTGAAGAGGCAATAGGGGACGGGCTCTTACATACAAACGTTGCGGCCGGCAACAAGATACCGCTTAAAAAAACTGTTGAAAAAGCCGTAAAGGTGTGATATAATAAACGCACCGAGAAATAAGAATTTGTTGAAAGGCGTGTTCGATTGATTTTACGGATGACGTTTCCATAGAATTTAATCGCCAAGTTATGAAAAAGAATATTATAAAGTTAACGTGTATATCAGGAATATTTTCTGCATTGGTTTTCGTCATAACCGCGTATCTGCATATCCCAACACACAACGGTTACGTGCATTGCGGTGATGGGGTTATATTCCTCGCGGCGTGCGTGCTGCCAATGCCGTACTCAATAATAGTTGGCGCGTTAGGTGCTCTGCTCGCGGATTTGCTTACGGGATTTGCAATATGGGCTCCCGGCTCAATGATAATCAAGGGCTTATTAGCTCTTCTGTTTACTTGCAAATCAAATAAAATCATAACAAAAAGAAATCTGCTTATGCTTTTGCCTGCGGCACTGATTTCCGCGGCGGGATATTATCTTTACGAGGCTCTGGTTATCGGCAGCTTCACAGCTTCTTTGGTTGGAATTCCCGGCTCGCTTGTTCAAGCATTGGCAAGCAGCATCGTATATGTGGCAATAGGCGCCGCAATGGACAAATATAACGTCAAGAAAAAGATGTTGGAGGATTATAAGCGATGATGACCATAACCTATGAGGGCAGAAATTCAATATATGTAAATATGACGAACAGATGTCCGTGTGCGTGTGTATTCTGCCTTCGACATAACAAAGACCACGTTTTTAACTCTGACTCTCTGTGGCTTGAGCGAGAGCCTACCGTAAAGGAGATTTGCGATAGTATAGATTCTTGGGATTTAGAGAAATACGACGAGGTTGTATTTTGCGGTTACGGAGAACCAACCGAACGTTTAGACGATCTTTTGCAGGTCGCCTCTTATATAAAATCAAAAGGCAAAACAAAAATACGCATTAACACAAACGGTCTTTCCGATTTAATAAACGGAGAAAAAACAGCTCACAAGCTGAAAGGCTTAATCGACAGTGTTTCCATAAGCTTGAACGCAACCGACAAGGAAGAATATTTCAAAACCGTTCGTCCGAGGTTCGGCATCGGCTCATACGATGCAATGTTAAGCTTCGCAAAGGATTGTACGGAATATGTTGGGGAAGTTGTTATGACTGTCGTAGACGTTGTGACAAGCAAAGAGGAGCAAAAGCGAAGCCGCGAAATCTGCGAATCGATAGGCGCAACGTTTCGCGTTCGTCCCTATGAGAAAAATTAATGCCCCTTTGCATTAAATGAATTCCAATTCGACGATGTAAGCTCAAACCAAAAGGCTTTGAGAATTTTCTCAAAGCCTTATATGGTCGAAGTGGAACATTGCGTAATTTGTCGTGCCCGCCCGACAAATAGCAAACAGGATTTGGTATGCGGAGCATACATCAAAGACTGGAACGAGTGAATTGTCAATAGAAGTGCAACACTTTTAAGAAAAGATTTTGCAATTCTAAGTTAAAAGAATCCTGAGCAGAAATATAATT
>JAZNCB010000182.1:0-3160 GCA_046156285.1 Eubacteriales bacterium
TTGAAAGCTACGGAATTTTCGTCGAGCTTACGCCAAATCTTGCAGGACTTGCGGAATACAAAGAAAACGTTTTGCCCGGACAAACCGCTGCGGTTTACATAAAGAGTATTATTCCCGAAAAAATGAAGATAAAGCTGATAATCATAGATGCGCAGGATGCGGATATTTACCCTGAGCCGCTCGAATACTTTATCGACACTGACACGGTAAGACATATTGACAGCTGGGTATATTCGCCGCCCTCCTGCAAGCGAGTAATCGAGAGTGTTTTTTGATTTCCGTATTGATTTTTCTGTCGGTTTATGCTAAAATAACGGCATAGACAGAAAAGAGGTGCAATATGGTACACATAGGCAACGACTGGGACGATATATTATCGGGGGAGTTTACGAAGGAGTATTATCTTAATCTTCGTGAATCTTTGAAAAGCGAATACAGAACCCGACGGATTTATCCGGATATGAACGACATTTTCAACGCGCTGAAATACACCTCGTACGAGAATACGAGAGTCGTGCTTTTAGGTCAGGACCCCTATCACGGTGAGGGTCAGGCGCACGGTCTTTGCTTTTCCGTCAAGGAGGGTGTACCTCATCCGCCATCACTGAAAAACATATTCAAGGAGCTTAACGCAGAGCTTGGAATAAAAGCTCCGCTTAGCGGTGAGCTTGTTGGTTGGGCAAGACAAGGTGTTTTGCTCCTCAACACAACTCTCACGGTAAGAGAGGGGTCTCCCCAAAGCCACAAGGGTCGCGGCTGGGAAACCTTGACGGATAAAATAATATCACTCCTTAACGAAAAGCAATCCCCCGTCGTATTTATGCTCTGGGGCGGTAACGCGAGAGCGAAAAAAGCTCTTATAACTAACAAAAAGCACCTTGTTTTAGAGTGCGCTCATCCGAGCCCGCTATCCGCTTACGCAGGCTTTTTCGGCTCAAACCATTTCGTTTTGGCGAATAGGTTTCTCGAAGATAACTCACTCCCTACGATAGATTGGTCAAAAATCAATAAATAAGCAAGTAAAAACGCACCCCGTGTTAAATTTGGGGTGCGTTTTTGTATTAAAAATGTAAACTTATGCGTTCAAAGCAAATCTTATGCCAAAATAACCGAGAACTACAATTCCGAGGGCTATACGGTATATACCGAATGCGGTAAAGCTATGACGCTTTACGAAATCCATAAGGAATTTTATCGATACGAGCGATACGACAAACGATACCGAAAGCGCCACGATAAGAAGAGCTATTTCAAGTCCCGAAACACTGACGCCGGAGTCAATAAATTTATAGACCTTGAGAAGTGATGCGCCAAGCATAATCGGAATAGCCATAAAGAAGGAAAATTCAGCGCTTGCCTTTCTCGACACTCCCGTCATAATACCGCCGAGAATGGTTGAGCCTGAGCGCGACGTGCCGGGAACGAGTGAGAGTACCTGGAAGCTACCTATGATAAGCGCGTCCTTATAGGTTATCTCGTTTACGTCCGAGATGCGATATTCCTTGTTTTTGTTTCGCCACTCGACGATAATAAAGAGAACACCGTAGATTATGAGCGCCGCCGAAACGACGTATGCGTTTTCAAGCTTCTCTTCTATAAAATCCTCGAAAAGAAGTCCTAAAATTGCTGCGGGAATTACACCGACGATAACCTTAAACCAAAGGCTTACGGTTTCTTTTTTCTCTACTGTTGTTTTGCTTTTTGAAAAGGGATTAAGCTTGTTAAAGAAAAGCACGGGAACTGCTAAAATTGCGCCAAGCTGAATTACAACGAGGAACATTTTCAAAAATTCGGCTGAGACGTCAAGGCTTACGAACTCGTCTACCAAAATCATATGCCCCGTAGAGCTTATCGGAAGCCATTCGGTAATACCCTCGACAATACCGAGAAGGGTTGCCTTCAAAATTTCTACAAATTCTTTCATCCTAACCTCACGCGTGTCTTATTATGTCGCCCTCTTTTACGGAGAACGGCATTTTCATATAAAATTTCATATATGGATGGCTTGTTGCGGTAATCGGATTTCTGTTTTCGTCAAGAAGCTCCGGGCAAACGAGAGATACTCCTACCCTGCCGGGTGTAAGAAGCTCGATTTCGTCGCCTACGCACATTTTATTTCTTTGGCTTAAAAGCGCCTCACCCGTCACCTCATCGTATGAAAGCACGGTTGCAAGATATGCCTTATCCTTGATATATCCCGTCGTGCTCGCGGTATTTGCATCCATATGAGAGTCGGAGAAATAATATCCCGTAGCATAATCTCTGTGGCTTACCGAGAGAAGCTCACGATACCAAAGAGGGTTATATTCGTAACTTTCCGAGAAATAGCTGTCAATCGCCATTTTATAGGTATTTGTAACGACGGCGGTATAATAAGCCGATTTCATTCTTCCCTCGATTTTGAAGGAATTTATTCCCGCCTCGATAAGCTCGGGTATATGCTCTATCGTGCAGGTGTCGCGGCTTGCCATAATAAAGGTTTCGCCGTTTATCTCTTCTACGGGCATTGCCCCCTCAGGGCGCTTTTCCTCGGCTATTTCATAACCTCTTATGGTGTAGTTCCACCTGCAAGGCTGTGCACACATTCCACGATTTGCATCTCTTGCAACTATATGACCGGAAAGCAAGCATCTTCCGCTATACGAGATACACATTGAGCCGTGGATAAAGCATTCAAGCTCGAGGTCCTCGGGAACGTTTGCTTTTATCGCCTTGATTTCATCAAGAGTAAGCTCTCTTGCAAGAACAACTCTGCGAGCGCCAAGCTCGTACCATGCGCGACAGTCGGCAGAGCTTACCGAATTTGCCTGAGTTGATATATGGATTTCCACCTCGGGAAGAAGCTTCTTTGCAAGCATAAGAACACCGATATCTGCAATTATAAGCGCATCAACCTTTATGCTTTTTAGATCACAAAAATAGCTTTCGAGAAGCTCGTATTCATTCTCTCGCGGCATAGTGTTCACCGTGAGGTAAACCTTGACGCCTCTTGCGTGGGCATATTCAACAGCCTCTCGCAATTCATCGAGAGAAAAATTGTCAGCGGCAGCTCTCATTCCGAAAATCTGCCCTGAAAGATATACGGCATCTGCACCGTAAAGTATTGCCGCACGCATTTTTTCAAAATTTCCAAGTCGGATCGTAGCCATGTCGTTCTGTG